>DASYKN010000055.1:0-78911 GCA_035995325.1 Solirubrobacterales bacterium | reverse complement strand
GCCTTCGCGCCCGACACCGGCTTCGTCAACCACCTGCCGCTGATCGCCGAAGACATGGACTGGTTCGGCGGCCGCTTCAGCTCCTTCGCGGTGATCATCCTGGCCGAGATCTGGAAGACGACGCCGTTCATGGCGCTGCTGTTGCTGGCCGGGCTGGTGACGATCGACAGCGGCCTCTACGAGGCGGCCAAGGTCGACGGGGCGAGCGCCTGGCAGCGCTTCACCCGCATCACCCTGCCGCTGATGAAGCCGGCGATCCTGGTCGCGCTGCTGTTCCGCACGCTGGACGGCTTCCGCGTCTTCGACACGATCTTCGTCATGACCCGCGGTGCGCAGGACACCGAATCGGTCTCGATCCTCGGCTACAACCAGCTGATCTCGCGCCTCAACCTCGGGCTCGGCTCGGCCGTCTCGGTGTTGATCTTCATCTGCGTCTTCCTGATCGCCTTCCTCTTCGTCAAGGGCTTCGGGACCAAACTCGACGAAGGTCGGCCGGGAGGCTGAGATGGGACGAGGAAGCAGCGACTACGCCCGTTGGAGCATCGCGATCGCGCTGGTGCTGGTCTTCGCCCTGATCCCGGTGGTCTGGCTGATTTCGCTCTCGCTGAAGCCGCCGAGCGCGATCACCGACCAGCGCTTCATCCCCTCCGAAATCTCGCTCGACAACTACAAGAGCCTGTTCGAAGGCGGGATCGACGAGAGCCCCTTCATCAAGCCGCTGATCAACTCGATCGGGATCGCCCTGATCACGACGGCGATCTCGATCGTCCTCGCCTCCTTCGCCGCCTACGCGATCGCCCGGCTCGAGTTCCCGGGCAAGCGGCTGATCCTCGCCGGCGCCCTGGCGATCGCGATGTTCCCGCCGATCTCCACGGTCGGGCCGCTGTTCGACATGTGGCGCACGCTCGGCCTTTACGACACCTGGCCGGGGCTGATCATCCCCTACCTGACCTTCTCGCTGCCACTGGCGATCTACGTCCTCGTCGCCTTCTTCCGCGAGATCCCCTGGGACCTCGAGCAGGCGGCCCAGGTCGACGGCGCCACCCCGTTCCAGGCCTTCACCAAGGTGATCGTGCCGCTCGCCGCGCCGGGCGTGTTCACGGCCGCGATCCTCGTCTTCATCTTCGCCTGGAACGACTTCCTCTTCGCGATCTCACTCACTTCATCCGATGCCTCGCGCACCGTGCCGGCGGCGCTCGCCTTCTTCACCGGCGAGTCGTCGTTCACCCAGCCGACCGGCAGCATCGCCGCCGCGGCGGTTGTGGTGACGGTGCCGATCATCGTCTTCGTCCTCTTCTTCCAGCGCCGAATCGTCGCCGGCCTCACCGCCGGCGCCGTCAAGGGATAAAGGAGCAACACCGATGTCAGAGATAGTCCTCGATGGGGTCAGCAAGGTCTTCGCCGACGGTTTCGAAGCCGTCAAGGAGATGAGCCTCGACATCGCCGACGGCGAGTTCATGATCCTCGTCGGCCCGTCCGGCTGCGGCAAGTCGACGGCGCTGCGGATGATCGCCGGGCTCGAGGACATCTCCTCGGGCGAGCTGAAGATCGGCGGCGACGTCGTCAACGACCGCGCGCCGAAGGACCGCGACATCGCCATGGTCTTCCAGAACTACGCGCTCTACCCGCACATGACCGTGCGCGAGAACATGGGCTTCGCCCTGAAGCTGGCCAAGGTCGACAAGGACGAGATCGACAAGAAGGTCGAGGCGGCGGCGAAGACGCTCGACCTCACCCAGCACCTCGACCGCCGCCCCGCCAACCTCTCCGGCGGCCAGCGCCAGCGGGTGGCGATGGGAAGGGCGATCGTGCGCGACCCGAAGGCCTTCCTGATGGACGAGCCGCTCTCCAACCTCGACGCGAAGCTACGGGTGCAGATGCGGACCGAGGTGGCGCGGCTGCAGTCGCAGCTGGAGACGACGATGGTCTACGTCACCCACGACCAGACCGAGGCGATGACGCTCGGCGACCGGGTCGCGGTGATGCGGGCCGGCGTCCTGCAGCAGGTCGGCACGCCGGCCGAACTGTACGACTCGCCGAAGAACCTCTTCGTCGCCGGCTTCATCGGCTCGCCGGCGATGAACTTCATGCCGGCGGAGCTGAGCGGCGGCAAGCTGAAGTTGCCGATCGGCGAGGTCGACGCCGGCGACCTCGCGGGCGGACACGGCGACGGCAAGGTCGTCGCCGGGCTGCGGCCGGAGAACTTCGAGGACGCCAGCGTGGTCGGCGACCTCAAGCAGGAGCGCGGCGTCGTCTTCGAGGCCGAGATCGACCTGGTCGAGTCGCTCGGCTCCGACCTCTTCGCCTACTTCCACGTCGAGTCCGAAGGGGTCCAGTCCGACCAGCTCGCCGACCTGGTCGAGGACCGGCTCGACGAGACCGGCGCCGCCAACATCCGCGAGGGCGAGGAGCAGGTGGTCGCCCGCCTCGACCCGACCAGCGAGGTCAAGCGCGGCGAGCGGACGGAGCTGTGGGCGGACACCGCCAAGCTCCACCTCTTCGACCCGGAGGACGGCAAGAGCCTGCGGAAGTAGCCCGGAGATAGCCGCAAATCGCGGCTATTCGGGGGCGCCGGAACGACCACCCGCCGCTGCTACCCTGCCGGAGTAGGCAGTCCGCCTGCGCGTCCCGTCTCTCTATCAGCGAGGAACACGCGCTCTTGACTACCGCCGAGCGGCCCTTGACCGACCGCGATGGCCCCCGCGACGAGTGTGGGGTATTCGGCGTATACGCACCGGGCCACGATGTCGCCCGCCTCGCCTACTTCAGCCTCTACGCGCTGCAGCACCGCGGCCAGGAGTCGGCCGGGATCGCCACCTGCGAGGGCGGCCACATCACCACCCTGCGCGACTCCGGCCTCGTCTCCCAGGTCTTCGACGAGGAGAAGCTGCGGGCGCTCGAGGGCGACATGGCGATCGGCCACGTGCGCTACTCGACCACCGGCGGCGGCTCCTGGGAGAACGCGCAGCCGGTCTGGCGCGACGACGGCCGCGAGGTGGCGTTGGCCCACAACGGCAACCTGACCAACGCGGTCGAGCTGTGGGCGGCGCTGAAGGAGCTGGGGATCGACTTCCGCGGCACCTCCGACTCGGAGATCATCGCCGCCCTGCTCTCCTCCCACGGCGGCAAGCTGATCGAGGACGCGGTCGCCGACGTGATGCCGCGCCTGCAGGGCGCCTACTCGACCGTGGTCATGACCAAGCACGCGATCGTCGCCTTCCGCGACCCGCACGGGATCCGGCCGCTCTCGCTGGGCCGGCTCGGCGACCGCTTCGTCGTCGCTTCGGAGAGCTGCGCCTTCGACATCATCGGCGCCGAACTGATGCGCGAGGTGCATCCCGGCGAGATGGTCAGCCTGACCGAGCGCGGGCTGGAGACGCGCCAGGTGGTCAAGACCGAGCGCCGCGCCACCTGCGTCTTCGAGCACATCTACTTCTCCCGCCCCGACAGCCGCCTCGAGGGCAAAGTGCTACAGCAGTCGCGCGGGCGGATGGGCGAGATCCTCTGGCGCGAGTCGCCGGTCGAAGCCGACCTGGTGATCGCGGTGCCGGACTCCGGCAACCCGGCGGCGGCGGGGTTCGCGCGCGCCTCGGGGCTGCCACGTGACGACGGCCTGATCAAGAACCGCTACGTGGCCCGGACCTTCATTCAGCCCGGCCAGGAGCTGCGCAAGCACGGCCTGCGGCTGAAGTTCAACCCGCTGCCGGAGATCGTCTCCGGCCAGCGGATCGTCGTCGTCGACGACTCGATCGTGCGCGGCAACACGACCCGGCAGATCGTCGGCATGCTGCGCGACGCCGGCGCCAAAGAGGTCCACCTGCGGATCTCGGCGCCGCCGATCCGCAACCCCTGCCACTACGGCGTCGACATGTCGACCCGCGAGGAGATGATCGCCCACAAGCGCAGCATCCAGGAGATCGCCGAGGAGCTCGACGCCGACTCGCTCGCCTACCTCTCGATGGAGGGCGTCTACGAGGCGATCGAGGGCGACGCGAACGAACACTGCGACGCCTGCTTCAGCGGCTTCTACCCGCTCGGCGACCCCGACGACGCGAACGGGAAGTTCGCGCTCGAGGAGATCGCCGTCGTGCCCGCCAGCTCCTAGGGCGTCAGCGCGGCGACGATCGCGGCGGCGGGGCCGACGTCGCGGATGCGGGCGACCGTCTCCCCCGCGTACAGCGGACCGGCGTCGACTAGGTTCGACGGCCCGTCGTCGGTCGGCCCGGCCGGCGTCAGCAGGCGGCTGCCGGGGCGTTGGGCGGTGGCGAGGCGAAGCTGGATCGAGGCCGGGAGCCAGCGGGCTCCCGGAGCGGAGAGGCGGTTCAGCGCCCGGTTCAGACGCGGGCCGCGGGAGTCGCCGGCGAGCCAGCGCCGGGTGGCGGCGTTCTCGACAACGCGGTGGGGCGCCGGCCAGCCAGCCCCGAACAACTCGGTCAGCACCGTCTCGCTCGCCTCCAGCAGCTGCTGCCGGTAGGCGGGATGGGCGCGGCTCTCCTCGCTGAGCAGGAAGCGCGTCCCCGCAACCGCCCCGATCGCGCCCGCCTCCAGCGCCACGGCGACGTCGGCGCGCTCGGCGATGCCGCCGGCGAGAAGGGTGGGGAAGCCGCCGGGCAGCTCTGCCCTGACCCGCTCGTGCAGCTCCAGCGCCGGGATCGAGCCGCGCACATGGCCGCCGGCCTCGACGCCCTGGACGATCACCGCATCGGCGCCGGCGGCGTGGGCCGAGCGCGCCTCCGCGACCGAGCCGCACTGGTGGATCCAGACGCCCGGGACGCGCCGCCGCGGCCGCCCCCAAAAAGTCACGACCACGTCAGCGGCGGCGGCCGCTTCGAACCATGCCCGGGTGGCAAAGGGAAGCAGCAGGTTGACCGCCAGCGGCGCCGCGGTCAACGCCCTGGCGGCGGCGAGCTGGCGCTCGATCGCGACGGCGCCGCTGACCGCGATCGTCCCCAGCCCGCCCGCCTCGGAGACGGCGGCCGCCAGCTCGTGGCGGCTGAGGCCGCCTCCCATCCCCGCCTGGACAACGGGTACCGCGACGCCAAGCCGCTCGAGGAAGGTCATCGGTCGATCCTAAGACGGCGGAGCCGAGTTCACCGCTGGTCCCGGTCCTGCGCGAAGATGCCGCCAATGGCCGGCACCTTCAAGCTCGTCGTCCTCGCCTCCGGCGGCGGCACCAATCTGCAGGCGATCCTCGACCAGTTACACGGCAGCGACGGGATCGAGGTCGTCGGCGTCGGCTCCGACAAGCCCGGGGCGAAGGCGCTGGAGCGCGCGGTCGCCGCCGGGGTCGAGACCGCGGTCTTCCCCGCCGAGGCCTATGAGGACCGGCTCGGGCGCGACGCGGCGCTGGCCGACTGGGTCGGGGCGCACCGCGCCGACCTCGTCGTCCTCGCCGGCTACATGCAGCTGCTGAGCGAACCGTTCGTCGCCCGCTTCCGCGGCCGCATCGTCAACGTCCACCCCGCCCTGCTGCCGCAGTTCCCCGGCCTCGACGCGATCGGCCAGGCGCTGGCGGCGGGCGCGCAGGAGACCGGCGTCACCGTCCACTTCGTCGACGAGGGAGTCGACACCGGCCCGACGATCCTGCAGCGGCGCGTGCCGGTGCCGGTCGGGCGCGAGCGGCAGGTGCTGGAGGCCTCGATCCACGCGGTCGAGCACCAGCTCTACCCGGAGGCGATCCGCATGATCGCGGAGGGCCGGGTTAGGATCGACGCCGACGATCCCCGGACCGTCGTGATCGATGACTGAGGCAACCGCCGACACCCGCGAGGAGAACGCCGAGAACGGCGCGATCCAGGTGCGCCGGGCGCTGATCTCGGTCTCCGACAAGACCGGCGTCGCCGACTTCGCCAAGAGCCTGGCGGCGCTCGGGGTCGAGATTCTCTCCACCGGCGGCACCGCCAGCGCCCTGCGCGAGGCGGGGCTCGAGGTGACCGACGTCTCCGAGTTCACCGGCCAGGAGGAGATCCTCGACGGCCGCGTCAAGACCCTGCACCCGCGGCTGCACGCGGCGCTGCTGGCGCGGCGCGGCGACCCCGACCACATGGCGACGCTGGCGCGCGAGGGGATCGAGCCGATCGACATCGTCTGCGTCAACCTCTACCCCTTCGAGCAGACCGTTGCTGGCGCCGACGTCGCGCCCGAGGTGGCGATCGAGAACATCGACATCGGCGGGCCGACGATGATCCGCGCCGCCGCCAAGAACCACGAGGGCGTCGCCGTCGTCGTCAAGCCCGAGGCCTACGACGCGGTCAGCGCCGAGCTGGAGGAGAGCGGCGGCGAGATCTCGGCCTCGACCCGGCACTGGCTGGCCAACGAGGCCTTCGCCCAGACCGCGCGCTACGACGCCGCGATCAGCCGCTGGTTCTCGGCCGAGTACGAGGACTTCCCGGAACACCTGGCGGTCGCCTACGAGAAGGTCCTCGACCTCTCCTACGGCGAGAACCCGCATCAGCGGGCGGCGCTCTACGCCGACGCCGGCGCCCGCAGCCACATCCTCTCGCGGGTCTCGAAGCTGCACGGCAAGGCGCTCTCCTTCAACAACGTCCTCGACCTCGACTCGGCCCGCGGCCTGGTCGACGACTTCGAGCAGCCGGCCTGCGTGATCGTCAAGCACAACAACCCCTGCGGGGTGGCGATCGGCGCCGACGCGCTCGAGGCCTACCTGAAGGCGCTCGCCTGCGACCCGGTCTCCGCCTACGGCGGCGTGATCGCTCTCAACCGCCCGGTCAGCAGCGGGCTGGCCGAGGAGCTGCACAAGAACTTCGTCGAGGTGCTGAGCGCGCCCGACTACGAGCACGGGGCGCTGGCGGTGCTGCAGCAGAAGGAGGCGATTCGGATCCTCTGCGAGGAGGAGCGCCGCCAGGCCGACCCGCGCGAGCGCGACGTCAAGCGGGTCCACGGCGGGCTGCTGGTCCAGGACCGCGACGGCGACCCCGAGCCGCAGGAGATCATGGA
The DNA here is from genome assembly GCA_035995325.1 of Solirubrobacterales bacterium. GTDB lineage: Bacteria > Actinomycetota > Thermoleophilia > Solirubrobacterales > 70-9 > VAYN01. The sequence continues at coordinate 71,954 of DASYKN010000055.1, read as the reverse complement.
GGTGGTGACCGCCACGCAGCCGAGCGAGGAGCAGTGGCAGGACCTGCTCTTCGCCTGGACCGTCTGCCGCCGGGTCCGCTCCAACGCGATCGTGATCGCCAAGGACGGCGCCACCCTCGGCATCGGCGCCGGCCAGATGAGCCGCGTCGACTCGGTCCGCCTCGCGGTCGAGAAGTGCCGCGACGCCCGCGGCGAGGAGGCCGAGGCGCTGCTGGCCGGCTCCGCCCTCGCCTCCGACGCCTTCTTCCCCTTCGCCGACGGCCCCGAGCTGGGGATCCAGGCCGGCTCCAACGCCGTGATCCAGCCGGGCGGCTCCAAACGCGACGGCGAGGTCATCGAGGCCTGCGACGCCGGTGGCGTCGCGATGGTCTTCACCAAGCACCGGCACTTCCGGCACTAGCCGGCTGTTCTCCGGGGCGCCCTAAAGAGTTCACACAGTCGTGTGAGTGTGTGAAAGACGCGTTAGATCTTCCGCAATAGGTTCGCTCCGTCGTGGCCGCGGCGAACGCCCCGGCCGCCGGACGCGGACCCTGCCCTCACGAAGCGGGGGTTGGCGGGTTCGACTCCCGCTCGGGGCGCTATGATCGAAAAACGTGAGGGTGGGGTCGTGAAGTTCGGCGGCAACCCCGATTTGAGACGGCCCGCATATGCGGGCCGTTCTCTTTTCTGGATGCAACCTCGGGTTCATTGCAGACGATGGTGTCCTGTCTGCCGATAGGTTGGGCATATGCCGCAAAAAGACCCGAGCAAAACGATGACGCAAGCTGCAAAGGCATGGATGCCAGCACGGTTGATCCCTGTGGCCGGAATCCGCGGTCAGGACGAGCAGGAGATCCGGGCTGCCTCTTCCCTGCTCGCAGTTATGGGGGCGGTTGACGAGTTTGGGCGCGGGCTGCTGCGAGACGTAGGCGCTCCCGCCGGGCGGATCTCGACGTTTACCGAGGTTCCTCTCGAGGCACCCGACGGAAAGATCCTCAGGCCAGACGGTGCGATCGTTGTGGAAAGAGGAAAAAAGTCCTGGAGATGCCTGGTCGAGGTGAAGACCGGGAACGCACCCTTGGATCCCAGCCAGGTATCCAGCTATCTGGATCTGGCGCGGGATCACGGCTTTGATGCCGTTCTGACCGTCTCGAATCAGATCAGCGGCGGTCCGACGGAGGTGCCGGTCGTGGTGGATCGCCGCAAGCTTCGAAGCGTTGAGCTTCGCCACCTCTCTTGGTGGCGAATCCTGACCGAGGCAGTAATGCAGCATCAGCATCGCGGCGTCAAGGATCCGGACCAGGCTTGGATCCTCGGCGAGTTGATCGCCTATCTCGAGCACGAAAGGTCAGGCGCCGTCGGCTTCGAGGACATGGGCCAGAACTGGGTCCAGGTTAGGAACTCCGCTCGCGACGGCACGGTCCGGATCGCGGACTCGGGCGTGCGGGATGTAGTCGATAGGTGGGAGCAGTTCATGGAGTACCTCTGCCTCGGGTTGAGCCAGGATTTGGGCGTTCAGGTCTCATCCACGCAATCGCAGACGAAGCAGGGCGAACAGTGGACTGAGTCGCTTTTGTGCAGCTTGGAAGAAGGGGGCAAGCTGACCGGCTCTTTCCGCGTCCCCGACGCAGTAGGGCCAATAGACGTCGAAGCCGATCTACGCGCACGCCTGACTCGAACCACGGTCAAGGTCGCGGCGCCCAAGGACGGACGGCCGCTCACTCAAGTGAACTGGATTCTTCGCCAGCTGGCGAACGCTCCGAAAGACCTCCGAGTAGAGGTCCAGTTCGCACGGACCAAGGAGACGACGGCGCTCCTCCTATCTGACGCCCTCGAAGAACCAAAGGCCTTGCTGTCGCCCACCGATCCGAAGCGAGACCCACGCGCGTTCAACCTCTCGCTTGCCCGACCGCTGGGGACGAAGCGTGGCAGAGGGGAGCGCTCGTTCGTGCTCGAGACTCGCCGCCAGGTGGTCGCTTTTTATGGAGACCTTGTCGAAAGTCTGAGGGACTGGCAGCCAAAAGCGCCGCGGCTCTCCTCCAAGGAGTCGTCGCATGAAGAAGACCCCCGGCACACGATCTCGAGTACGCCAGAGGGATCGCCTCAGCCTGAGGCAGCCCCAACGGAGACCAACCAAACGAGGCCGGCACCCAGTCCAATAGAGCCGGACGAGCAAGCCTCCGCCGTGCCTAGCTGGCTTCGGCCTGACTAAGAGCCGGCCAGCTCCTTCTGCATCTCGCTGGCGCGGACGACGTGGTCGCAGATCTCGGCAGGGGTGTCGGCGGTGAGCAGCAGCTCTTTGTCCTCGGGGCCGATCATGCCGTCGTCCTCGAGCGTGTCGTCGATCCAGGCGAGCAGGGGCTTCCAGTGGGTGGAGTCGACGAGGATCGTCGGGAAGTGCTTGATCCGGTGGGTTTGGATCAGGGTCAGGCTCTCGAACATCTCGTCGAGGGTGCCGAAGCCGCCGGGGAAGATTACGAAGGCGCGGGCGTAGCGGACGAACATCAGCTTGCGGGCGAAGAAGTAGTGGAAGTCGAGCGAGCGGTTGGCGTAGGGGTTCGGCTGCTGCTCGTGCGGCAGCTCGATGTTGAGGCCGACCGAGAGGCCGCCGGCCTCGGTGGCGCCACGGTTGGCAGCCTCCATCAGCCCCGGCCCGCCGCCGGTGATCACGGTGAAGCCGTGCTGGGCGAGGCAGGCGCCGGTCTCGCGGCAGAGCTCATACCAGCGGTGGCCCTCGGGGATGCGAGCCGAGCCGAAGACGGAGACGCCGTCGTCGATGTCGCGCAGGGCGTCGAAGCCGGCGTCGATCTCGGTGCGGATGCGGTCGAGCCGGAGTTTGTCCTGACCCTCGGCGTCGGCGGGCACGCGGAGCAGATGCTCGTCGTGCGCCTCCCACCTGCTCCTGTTGATCCCCGGCAAAATGCCCCCGGCGGGACTCGAACCCGCGACGCGCGGCTTAAAAGGCCACCGCTCTAACCAGCTGAGCTACAGGGGCGAATGGCCCATGGTAGAGGCAGGCTGAGTGGCGTGCGGCGGCGTTCGTCGTTTGTATCCCAGAGGGTGACAAGCGACGAACGCGCTCCCGCTCAGGAGAGGTCCGGCAGGCCCTGGTAGGGGGTCGAGGCCTCGGCGTGGGTGCGGCGGGGGATGCGGCCGGCGCGGCGGGCGGCGCTGCCGGCGGCGACGGCCCCACGCAGGGCGCCCGCCATCGCCGGCGGGTCCTCGGCGCCGAAGATCGCGCTGGCGGCGAGGACGGCGTCGCAGCCCAGCTCCATCGCCAGGGCGGCGTCGGAGGCGGTGCCGATGCCGGCGTCGAGGATGACCGGGACGCCGGCGCGCTCGGCGATGATCGCGACGTTGTAGGGGTTGCGGATGCCGGCGCCGGAGCCGATCGGCGAGCCCAGCGGCATCACCGCCGCGCAGCCGGCCTGCTCGAGGCGGCGGGCGAGGATCGGGTCGTCGTTGGTGTAGGGGAGGACGGTGAAGCCGTCGGCGACCAGCTGTTCGGCGGCGTCGAGCAGCTCGACCGCGTCGGGGTAGAGGGTGCGGTCGTCGCCGATCACCTCGAGCTTGACCCAGTCGGTCTGGAAGGCCTCGCGGGCGAGCTTGGCGGTGCGGACCGCGTCGCGGGCGGTGAAGCAGCCGGCGGTGTTGGGCAGGGCGAAGAGCCCGAGCCGGTCGATCACCTCCAGCACCGAGCCCTCGGCAGCGGGGTCGATGCGGCGCAGGGCGACGGTGACGATCTCGGTCCCGGCGGCGAGCAGCGCCGCCTCCATCTGCTCGAGCGAGCGGAAGCCGCCGGTGCCAGCGATCAGGCGCGAGGACCACTGGTGCCCGCCCAGCTTCCAGCTGTCCTCCCCGCCCTGGATCGCGGCCAACACCTCGACGCTCTGGCCCTCGCGCAGCGCCGTCGCCTCCCACTCGCCGCGCGGCACGACCTCGCCGTCGACGGCGACGGCGACGCCGCGGGCGCCCTCGACGGCACCCGACTCGCGCACCGCGTCGGCCAGCGTCGCCGCGGCGGCCAGCTCGCAAGGCTCGCCGTTCAGCTCGATCCTCATCGCGCCTCCTCGGCGGCGCGTTCCGCCACGCCGACGAGGGCGGCGCCACGGCGGGCGAGTTCGGCTTGGCGCTCGCTCGGCGCGGCTTTGCCGGCGAGCAGGGCGGCGATCGCCTCGGCGGTCAGCGGCGCCAGCAGGATGCCGTTGCGGTAGTGGCCGGTCGCCAGCAGCAGGCCGTCGATCGCGCCGGGGCCAATCAGCGGCAGGTTGTCGGGGCTGCCAGGACGGAGGCCGGCGGTCGCGTCGACCAGCTCCATCTCGGCGACCTCGGGCAGCAGGCGGTAGGCCTCGCGCAGCAGCTCGTGGACGCCGCCGGCGCTGACAGCGGTGTCGAAGCCGCGCTCTTCGGAGGTGGCGCCGACGATCAGGCGGCCGTCGGGGCGGGGGACCAGATAGATGCGCTCGGAGGCGAGGATCCGCCCGCAGGGCGGATCCCCGTCGCGGCTGCGCAGCTCCAGCACCTCGCCCCTGACCGGGCGCACGGGGGGACGGGCGGGCTCCGGCAGCCACTCGGCCTGCCCCGACCAGGCGCCCGCACACAGCACGACCGTTTTCGCGCGCAGCTCCTCGGCTCGCGGGCCCGCGTCGCCCGCGTCCGCCGCGCGCGCGGTCCGCACGCCAACTAGCCGCTCGCCCTCGAACAGGCCCGCGACGACCTCGGTCCCGGTCCTCACCTCCACCCCAGCCTCAACCAGTGCCGCCAGCAGGGCCCGGGTCAGCGCCCGCGGGTCGATCGAGGCCTCACCGGCGGCGTGGACGCCGCCGTGGAAGGACGGCGTCAGCCCGGGCTCGAGCTGGCGGCACTGGCGCGGCGTCAGCCACTCGGCCTCGAGCCCGTGCGCGCGCTGCAGGTCGTGGACCCGGCGCAGCTGCGCCGCCTCGTCGCCGTCAAGCGCCACGTGCAGGGCGCCCTGCTGCGCGTATCCCGTCGCCTCTCCCGCCGCCGCCTCCAGCTCGGCGACGAAGTCCGGGTAGAGCCGGGCCGAGGCCAGGGTCAGCTCCAGCAGCTCGGGCTCGCCGAAGGTCAGCTCGCCGACCGGGGCGAGCATGCCGGCGGCCACCCGCGTCGCCCCGGCGGGCGGCTCGGCGCGGTCCAGCACGATCACCCGCGCACCCTGCTGCGCGGCGCGCCAGGCGCAGGCGAGGCCGATCACCCCACCGCCAACGAATATCGCGTCGAAACCTCGCTGCTCGCTCAAATCATTGCCTCCGCCGGCATTACCCGGATCAGGTCCAGACGGTCGGTGACCTCGTTGCCACCCTCTCAGCCCTCGCGGGCTCCCGTTACGACAACGATGCTACCGCCGGGGCGCGGCCGCAAGCGCGGGGCGGGAGACGCGCGCTCGGCGGGCGGGCGCGGCCCCGGTTCATAATCGACGCATGAGCCTCGCTCCCCCCGAGTCGGTCGGCCCGCTGCGCCGCGAGCGCCTGCGCACCGCGCGCCTCTACTTCGTCTGCGACGCCCGCCCCGGCGGCGCCGATCCCGAACCGCTGCTACGGGCGGCGCTGAGCGGCGGCGTCGACATCGTCCAGCTACGCGAGAAGAACCTGAGCCGGGCCGAGATCGAGCGCGCGGCCTCGACCTTCCGCCGCGTCTGCGACACCTACAGCGCTCCCTTCATCGTCAACGACGACCCCGATCTGGCGCGGTCCTGCGACGCCGACGGCGTCCACCTCGGCCAGGACGACGGTTCGGTCACGGCGGCGCGGGAGCTGCTCGGGCCCGACGCGATCATCGGCCTCTCGACCCACTCCGAGGAGCAGATCGCGGCCGCGGCCGAGGCCAAGGTCGACCACATCTCGGTCGGGCCGGTCTGGGAGACGCCGACGAAAGCCGGCCGGCCCGCGGTCGGGCTCGAGCTGGTCGCCCACGCCGCCGCGCACGCTGCCCATCCCTTCTTCGCGATCGGCGGCATCGACACGTCCAACGCGGCGCAGGCGGTCGCGGCGGGCGCGCGGCGGATCTGCGTCGTGCGGGCGATCCGCGACGCCGCCGAGCCGGCCGCCGTTGCCGCGGCGCTGCGGCGGACCGTCGGGGTGGCGCCGGGTGGCTGAGCAACCGCGCAAGCGCAAGCAGCGCGGCTCGGGCGCCGAGCGCATGCAGCGCGGCTACGCCAAGGCCGAGCTGCGCAACCAGGCGGCGCGCGAAGCGCTGGTGCCGCTGGGCGAGGGCGAGCGGCCGACCGTGGTCACGATCGGCGCCGTCGTCTCCGCCCTGATCGCGCTCTCGATCGTCGGCGGCTACCTGGCCGGGGTCAAGGTCGACGGCGAAACGCCGAAAGTGCCGCAGGTGATCGCCCCGGCGCTGATCCTCGGGGTCATGGCCTGGGGCATGTGGCGCGCCCGCTACTGGGCCGTGCTGGGCTTCCAGCTGATCCTCGTCTTCCTCATCTTCAGCGCCGTCTTCGGACTCGCCGTGCAGGCCTCGACCGTGGCCCAGTTCGCGGCGACGCTGGGGCTGCTGGCGGTCACCGGCACCTTCTTCTTCTTCATGGTCAAGGCGATGGCGCGGATCCAGATGCCTGAGCGGACGCCGCGCGGCTGAGCCCGATGACCCCTCTCGGCCTCCCCTCACTCGACAAGATCTCGGCCCTGCCGACCGACGTGCTGGCGGCGCTGCGGACGATCCCGGAGATCGTCGAGAACACCCGGGCGATGAAGGAGCACACCGCCCAGCTAGGACGGGTCGCGGACTCGCTCGACCGGGTCGCCGGCGACACCGCCGCGCTGCCGGGCCTGCGCGAGGAAATGGCCGGGGTGAGCGAGACGATCGGGGCGCTGGACGGCCGGCTGGCGGCGGTCGAGGCGGCGATGCCGGTCCTGGTCGAGGTCCAGAGCCACCTGGCGGCGCTGCCGGAGACGATGGGGCGGCTCGAGCAGGGAATCCAGGGCCTGGACGGCGGAATCGAGCAGCTGAGCGGCCTGATGGAGCGGATCCTTACCGCGGTCGCCGGCCTCAACGAGAGCGTCGAGACCCTGCAGGGCGCGGTCGGGCCGATGGGGAAGCTGGCCAGCCGGATGCCGGGTCAGAAGAAGAGCTAAGACGTTCTATAGGCTCAGGCGCATGGCTGATTCCTTCGACGTAATCGTGATCGGCGGCGGGCCCGGTGGCTACGTCGCAGCCATCCGCGCCGCCCAGCTGGGCAAGAAAACCGCCGTGGTCGAGCGCGACAAGGCGGGCGGGCGCTGCCTCAACTACGCCTGCATCCCGGCGAAGACGATCCTGCGCACGGCGGAGATCTACACCGAGGCCCGCGAGGGGGCCGAGCTGGGCGTCGTCGCCAAGGACGTCTCGCTCGACTGGGACGCCGTCGGCAAGCGCCGCGCCGCCGTCTCGGAGTCGCTCTCGGGCGGGGTGAAGATGCTCTGGGACAAAAACAAAGTCAGCGTGATCGAGGGCGAGGGCTCGCTCACCGCCGAGGGCAACGTCAAGGTCGGCGAGGAGGTCTACGAGGCCGGCGCCGTCATCCTCGCGACCGGCTCGGTGGCGCTGCCGATCCCCGGGGTCGAATTCGGCGGCCGCGTCGTCGACACCTGGGGCGCCTGGTCGCTGCCGCAGGTGCCGAAGAAGATCGCCGTGGTCGGCGCCGGCGCCTCGGGCTGTGAGATCGCCTCCGCCTACGGGCGCTTCGGGACCGAGGTGCTGCTGATCGAGATGCTGCCGCAGATCCTCCCGGCCGAGGACAAGGACATCGTCCGGGTCGTCGAGCGCGCCTTCAAGAAGCAGAACATCACCGTCGCCACCGGCAGCCCGGTCGAGAACGTCGAGGCCGGCGAGAAGTCGGTCAAGTTCAGCTACGGCGGCGAGTCGGCCGAGGTCGACTACCTCTGCGTCGCCGGCGGCCGCGGCGCCGACACCGCGCCGCTGGGCCTGGCCGCGGCCGGGATCGAGCTGGAGCAGAACGGCAAGGTCAAGGTCGACGAGAACCAGCGGACCACGAACCCGAAGGTCTACGCGATCGGCGACCTGGTGAACAAGAAGGCGCTGGCGCACAAGGCATCCGAGGAGGCCGTCGTCGCGGTCGAGTACGTGGCCGGCGAGCCTTCCCACCCGGTCGACCAGAACCTGATCGCCGGCGCCACCTTCAGCCACCCCCAGGTCGCCAGCGTCGGCCTCACCGAGGCGGCCGCGAAGGAGGCCGGCAACGACGTCAAGGTCGGCAAGTTCAAACTCGGCGGCGTCGGCGGCGCCACCGTCTACGACGATAAAGAAGGCATGGTCAAGGTCGTCGCCGACGCCAAGTACGGGGAGATCCTCGGCGTCCACATCGTCGGCAACCGCGCCTGCGACATGATCGCCGAGCTGGTCGCGACGATGGCGCTGGAGGGCGGCTACCAGGAGCTGGCGCGGATCGTCCATCCCCATCCGACGATCTCCGAGTCGATCTTCGAAGCCGCCCGCGCCGTCGACGGCTGGGCGACGCACGCTTGACGGCGCTTCGCGCCAGCTTCTACTTCGACCTCGGCTCGCCCTACGCGTACCTCTCGGCTGAGCGGATCAGCGGGCTGTTCACGGAAGCGGGCCTGGAGCAGCCGGAGTGGCAACCGGTCCTGCTCGGCGGCCTCTTCCACCGCTTCGACCGCGGCTCCTGGTCGCAGACGCCGGGCCGGGCGGAGGGCATCGCCGAGGTCGAGCGGCGGGCTGCCGCCTACGTGCTGCCGCCGCTCGTCTGGCCCGACCCCTGGCCGGGCAACATGCTGACGGCGATGCGGGTCGCGACCTTCGCCAAGCAGACCGGCCGCACCGTCTCCTATTCCCTCGCCGCCTTCCGCCAGGCCTTCGCCGCCGGCCGCGACCTCAGCGATCCCGAAAACGTGATGATCGCTGCCGCCGCCTGCGAGCTGCACCCGCGGGCGCTGCTGAAAGCGGTCGAGACCGAGATCGTCAAAAACGCGCTGAAGGAGGCGACCGCGGCGGCCGGGGACCGCGGCGTCGAAGGCGTGCCGGCGCTGGTCGTCGGCGACGAGGTCTTCTGGGGGGACGACCGGCTCGAGGAAGGCGTCGAGGCCGCTGCGAGCTGACCGATCGGCCCGCGGCGAGGCAGGCGGGGGCGCCTCGCTAAGGTGAATCCAATGGCCGATCTGCCCGATGCCGCGACCTGTTACGAGCTGCTCGCGCGCATGGCCCTGATTCGCCGCTTCGAGGAGGAGGCGGGGCGCCAGTACCAGCGAGCCAAAGCCGGCGGCTTCCTGCACCTGGCGATCGGCGAGGAGGCGACGATCGTCGGCACCACCTCGGTGATGCGCGAGGAAGACTTCCTGATCGGCACCTACCGCACCCACGGCCACGCGATCGCCCGCGGCACCGAGCCGAAGCGGGTGATGGCGGAGCTGTTCGGCCGGGTCGACGGCACCAGCGGCGGCCGCGGCGGCTCGATGCACATCTTCGACGCCGAGCGCCGCTTCATGGGCGGCTACGGGATCGTCGGCGGCAACCTGCCGATCGCCGCCGGGCTCGCCCTCTCCTCCCAGTACAAGGGAGAAGACGCGGTCACCGTCTGCATGTTCGGCGACGGCGCCTCCAACACCGGCAACTTCGGCGAGACGATGAACCTGGCGGCGCTGTGGAAGCTGCCGGTCTTCTTTCTGGTCGAGAACAACCTCTACGGGATGGGGACCGCGGTCGAGCGCCACTCGGCCCAGACCGACCTCTCGAAGAAGGCCGAGGGCTACGGGATCCCCGGCGCGCGGGCCGACGGCATGGACGTGGTCGCCGTGCGCGAGGCCGTCGCCGCCGGGATCGCGGCGGCGCGCGAAGAGGACCGCCCCACCCTGCTCGAGGTCGTCACCTACCGCTACCGCGGCCACTCCGCCGCCGACCCCGAGGTCTACCGCGAGCGCGAGGAGGTCGAGGAGTGGCGCCAGAAAGACCCGATCGAGAGCTTCGCCCGGCGCTGCGTCGAGGCCGGCGTGCTGGGCGAGCGCGAGGTCAAGCAGGCGCGCGAGGCGGCCGAGTCGACGGTGACCGAGGCGGTCGAGTTCGCCGAGGCCTCGCCGGAGCCGCCGCTCGACACGATGTACGAGAACCTCTACGCGGTCACCGACCCGGGCGGCTGGTACGCCGTTGACGAGCGCAGCCCCGAGCCGCACCGCGGCGAGGACGAGGCGGAGATGCCCGACGCCGCCCGCCAGCTGGCCGAGGCCGGCGCGGCCTACGCCGAGCAGCCTGACGAGCGCGAGGGCCGGCGGCCGAACCCGGCGCTGCAGGGCGACGCGCAGGACGGCGCCGAGTCGCGGGTCTCGGCCGATCGCGAGGCCGGCGACGAGGCGGAGGACCTCAATGCCTGAGCTGCGGATGCGCGAGGCCCTGCGCGACGCGATGGCGGAGGAGATGCGCCGCGACGAGGCCGTCCTCGTGATCGGCGAGGACGTCGCCGTCTTTCAGGGCGCCTTCAAGGTGACCGAGGGGCTGATCGACGAGTTCGGCGAGCGGCGGGTGCGCGACACGCCAATCTCCGAGAACACGATCGTCGGCGCCGGGGTCGGCGCGGCGATGGGCGGGCTGCGGCCGGTGGTCGAGCTGATGACCGTCAACTTCTCGCTGCTGGCGCTGGACCAGATCGTCAACCACGCCGCTGCGATCCCCTACATGTTCAACGGCCAGGCGAAGGTGCCGATGGTGATCCGGATGCCGGGCGGCGGCGGCCACCAGCTCGGGCCGACCCACTCGCACAGCTTCGAGGCGCTGTTCCTGCAGGTGCCGGGCCTGCTGGTCGCCTGCCCCTCGACCCCGGCCGACGGCAAGGCGCTGCTGAAGGCGGCGATCCGCGACGACAACCCGGTGATCTTCATCGAGCACGAGAGCCTCTACGGCGTCCGCGGCGAGGTGCCCGAGGGGGAGGACGAGGTGCTGCGCTTCGGCGAAGCGGCGGTGCGGCGCCAGGGCTCCGATGTCACCATCGTCGGCGTGCTGAAGATGGCCCAGGTGGCCGAGCAGGCGGCGGCGAAGCTGGCTGAGGAGCATGGGGTCGAGGCCGAGGTGATCGACCCGCGCACGCTGCGCCCGCTCGACCTCGACACGATCCTCGAGTCGGTGCGCAAGACCAACCGGGCGGTGATCGTCGAGGAGGGCTGGCCGCACGGCGGCGTCGGCGCCAACCTGGCGACGCTGATCACCGAGCAGGCCTTCGACGACCTCGACGCGCCGGTGCAGCGGGTGACCGGCGCCGATGTCCACATGCCGTATTCGAAACGGCTCGAGCAGGCGGCGATTCCCCATGAGGAGCATGTGGTGAGCGCGGCGCTGGCGACCCTGGAGGGAACGATCTGATGGCCGACATCGTCATGCCCCGCCTCTCGGACTCGATGGAGGAGGGGACGATCCTCACCTGGATGAAGCAGGTCGGCGAGGAGATCGCGGTCGGCGAGGAGATCGTCGAAATCGAGACCGACAAGGCGAACATGGCCTACGAGAGCGATGTGGCCGGGACGCTGACGGAGATCTTGGCGCAGGAGGGCGAGACGCTGCCGATCGGGACTCCGATTGCGCGGGTTGGCGATTCGGGCGAGGGTTCAGGGGCCTCAGCTGCGGGGCCTGTCGGCGCAGGGGACCCCCCACCCCCTGCGGTAGCTAAAGCTTCCTCGGGGGTGGGCCCCCCTACGCCGCCACCCGCAGGTGAGGCGTCTGAAGATGACGCCAGGGACGACAACGGAGCGGCGGACTCCGAGGGCGCAGCTGTAAAAGCTGATGGCGAGGGTTCGGACGCAGGTGAGAGGGTCAAAGCCTCGCCCGTCGCGCGACGGATCGCGAAAGAGAAAGGGCTCGATCTGTCCACCATCACTGGCTCCGGGCCGGGTGGGCGCATCGTCAAGAAGGACGTGAAGAAGGCTGCGGCCTCTTCCGCGAGTGACGCAGGGGCGGGGGATGGCGCCGCGCCAGCCGCCGCCGTTGAGGCGGGCGCTTCCTCTCCCATCACCCCCGAGACCGCCAAGGGGCAGACGGCCTACGAGGACCTCTCGAAGCTGCAGTCGACGATCGCGCGGCGGATGTCGGAGTCGAAGGCGACGGCGCCGCACTTCTACCTCCAGGCGGAGATCGACATGAGCCGGGCGGTCGAGGGGCGGGCGCGGATCAAGGCCGACGCCGGCGAGGGCGAGCTGGTGCCCTCGTTCAACGACATGGTCGTCAAGGCCTGCGCGCTCGCCCTGCGCGAGCATCCGCGCGCCAACGGCGCCTACCGCGACGGCCGCTTCGAGCTTTATTCGCGGGTCAACGTCGGCATCGCCGTCGCCGCCCGGGACTCGCTCGTCGTCCCCACCGTCTTCGACGCCGACAGGAAGGGGCTGCGGCAGATCGCCGCCGACTCGCGGGCGCTGGCGCAGAAGGTCCGCGACGGCTCGATCACCCCGCCGGAGCTATCGGGCGGCACCTTCACCGTCTCCAACCTGGGGATGTACGGGATCGACAACTTCAGCGCCGTGATCAACACCCCGCAGGCGGCGATCCTCGCCGTCGGCGCGATCAAGGAGCGGGCGGTCGTGCGCGCGGGCGAGATCGTCGCCGCCCACACGCTCAACGTCACCCTCGCCTGCGACCACCGCATCCTCTACGGCGCCCCCGCCGCCGAGTTCCTGGCACGGGTGCGGGCGCTGCTGGAGGAGCCGGTCGCGCTGGCGCTCTAGGCAGCCCGCGGCGCTAGCGGCTGTCGGCGCAGACGCGGTGGCGCCCGAGCAGGGCGCTGGCGCTGAGGTCGGTGCCGACGTGGATCGAGCCGGGGCCGCGGGCGTCGACCAGGGTCCAGGGCCCGCGCTCCTGTAGGCAGGCGCCGGCGCCGCTGACGCTCCAGTAGGGGCTGAAGTGGATGCGCAGCTCGAAGCGGCTCGCGCGCGGGACCCGCAGGTCGAACCAGTCCGCCCCGATCGAGGTGAGGCGCGCCGGCCTGTCGACCAGGCCGGTAGCGTCGCGGACCGCGAACAGGCGCCAGTTGCCGTTGGCCCAGATCGGCCTCAGGTAGGGCAGGGTGCGGTCGATCAGCAGTTCCTCGCGATGGGCGAGGTAGTCGAGCGGGACGTCCGGAATGGCGACGTAGCTGACCCCGTTCGCCAGCAGCCACTTGCGGTAGGAACGGGGGGAAAGGCCAGTGCGGAAGAGCTGAAGCTCGTCCGTTTCCGCCTGCCGTTCCCAGCCGCGGGCCAGCGAGAACTCGGGCGAGACGTAATAGGACTCCCAGCGGTCCCGGGTCGGCGGGATCTCGATCCGCACCGGCTCCCCCCCGGTCCGGGCCTTCAGCTCGGCCAGCAGCGGCGTGTAGAAGCCGCGCTGCACGGAGGGGTCAGCCGAGGCACGGGAGACGTCGCGAACCGCCCCCTGCCACTGCAGATAGAGCAGCGGGATGGCCAGCGCCACCAGCAACCACCGGCGCTGCGGCCTGGTCGCCAGCGCCAGCACGACCAGCGGCCCCGCCACGAGGTTGCCGAGGCGGACGACGTTGCCCCCCATCGCGTTGGGAATCGCGAAAGCGCAGAACACCGCGGCGCCGTAGAGAGCGGTGGCGCGGCGCAGCAGACGCTCCTGCCTGGGCAGGACGAGGTAGACGAGCAGGGTGACGGCGAGCGCCCCGAGCAGGCTGGAGAGGACGAAGGGCTCGCGGCCGGCGCCTGGGAAGGCGATCGCCATGACCGCGACCGGGGCGGCGGCGCAGGCGGCCAGGGCAGCGCCCCGGCGGCGGTCGCCGACGAGGAACAGCGCGGCGCCGATCAGGGCCACGAAGAAACCGGCGACCGGGCTGGCGCAGGAGGTGGCGAGCGCCAGCGGCATCGCCAGCAGCGGGCGGTCGCGGTCGAGGGCGACCAGCGCCGCCAGGCCGATCGCGACGCCGAGGGCGAAGGTGAGCCGGCCGCTGAGCAGCATCGCGATCGTGCCCGCCCCGAACCAGAGCGTCGCCAGGCGGGCGCCGGAGCTGTAGTGGCGGCCGGCGAGGAGGCCGAAGAGGACGGTGGCCGCGACCGCGGCGAGGCCGCCGACCACGGTTGCCCCCACTGCCGCGCCCAGCGGCGGGAAAAGGAGGCTGTAGCCGAGCAGGTAGTGGCCGCTGTACCAGTAGTTGTTCCAGGCGAGGAAGCCGTGCGAGGCGAACAGTTCGGTGCGGAACAGCTGCGCCGCCAGGTCGACGCTCGGCGGGCGCAGCGCGATGTAGGCGATCGCCGCGAGCAGGACCGGGACGAAGACGCCGCCCCAGAGCAGCCAGGCGCGAGCGACGCTGGCGTCGCTGCCGCCCGGGTCGGAATCGACCAGGCGCGAGGCTTCGCCGGCGTATCTCCAGCGATCGATCGTCTTTGCGGGGCGGTCAGTCACTAAGGGCTGGGTGCGGCTGGGGAAGCGGGGCCGGGGCTGCTGCTTGGAGGCGGGCTGGGGTGCCGTCCGGCCGGGACACGGCAAGCATAGAGCCAGCTCATGCGACGATTTCAAGGATGAGCGACGAGATCCTCGTTGTCCGCTGCGGAATCGTGCCCTACGAGCAGGCGCGCCAGGCACAGTTGCGCCTGCAGGAACAGCGCCAGCGCGGCGAGGTCGGCGACGTCCTGCTGCTGCTCGAGCATCACCCCGTCTACACGCGCGGGCGCCGCTCGAGCCATGAGGAGCTGCCGATGGGCCGCGATTGGTACGAGCGGCAGGGGATCGAAGTCCGCGACACCGACCGCGGCGGCCGCGTCACCTACCACGGCCCCGGCCAGCTCGTCGCCTACCCGATCGTCTCGCTGCGGCCCTACGGCGACGACGTCCTCGAGTACGTGCGCGGGCTGGAGCGGGTGATGATCGGGGCGCTGGCCGACCACGGCGTCGAGGCGGAGCTGATCGAGGGACTGACCGGCGTCTGGACCCGCCAAGGCACGGCCCGACGGGCCGATATCCCACACATGGCGAGGGAAATCGGCCCATCGGCGGCGCAGGCCCGCAAGATCGGGTCGATTGGCGTGCATGTGAGCCGGGGGGTGACCACGCACGGGCTGGCGGTCAACGTCGACAACGACCTACAGCCATTCGAGTGGATCGTCCCCTGCGGGATCGAGGGGGTGGCGATGACCTCGCTGGCGCGCGAGCTGGACGCCGAGCAGGGCCTCCCTGCCTTCGCCGACACGGTCGCGGCCCGCTTCGGGGCGGTCTTCGAGCGGGAGCCGGTCGCCGCCGATCCCGCCGACCTGGGCCTGGAGCTGCCGCCCGCTACGCTCGGTATCCCCCGATGAGCGAGACGATCGAGCAGACCGAAGCGGCCGCGGCACCAGCCGAGCGCGTCCACGTCACCCGCTCTCGGGCCAAGCCCGGCGGCACCGCCGCCGAGTCCGACGGCACCGTCCCCTTCAAGCGCGCCCGCAAGCCGCCGTGGCTGAAAGTGCCAGCGCCGGGCGGGCCCAACTACCGGCGCCTGAAGGCGACGATCGGCTCCGACAACCTGCACACGGTCTGCGAGGAGGCCAACTGCCCCAACGTCGGTGAGTGCTGGGAGCGCGGCACCGCGACCTTCATGATCCTCGGCGACGTCTGCACCCGCCGCTGCGGCTTCTGCAATGTGCAGACCGGCAAGCCGACCTGGAACGACCCGCTGGAGCCGCTGCGGGTGGCCAACCAGGTGAAGCAGATGGGCCTGCGCCACGCCGTCGTCACCTCGGTCGACCGCGACGACCTTCCCGACTACGGCGCCAGCGCCTTCGTCGGCGTGATCCGCTCGATCCGGATGCAGGCCCCCGGCTGCAAGGTCGAGGTTCTCACCCCCGACTTCCGCGGCCAGGAGATGCCGCTGGCCAAGGTCATCCACGAGAAGCCCGACGTCTTCAACCACAACGTCGAGACGGTGCCGCGCCTCTACCCGGTGGCGCGCCGTGGCTCCCAGTTCCTGCGCTCGGCCCGGGTGCTGAAGATGGCGAAGGAGATGGGCGGGCCGGATGTGGTCACCAAGTCGGGCCTGATGGTCGGGCTGGGCGAGAGCTTCGAGGAGATGGTCGAGACCTTCGGCCTGCTGCGCCAGCACAAGGTCCAGGTGCTGACCGTCGGCCAGTACCTGCGGCCGACCGAGAACCACCTGCCGGTCACCCGCTACTGGCACCCGGACGAGTTCGCGGCGCTGGAGAAGGCGGCCTACGACCTCGGCTTCGAGTCCGTCGCCGCCGGCCCCCTGGTCCGCAGCAGCTACCACGCGGACCAGAACCTGCCCGAGGCCCACCGGGCCGAGAGCCTGATCGCTTCCTAAACGGAGCGTTCGCCCGGCTGAATCGCGGCCGGCTCAGGCCACGCGGCCGGCTCAGGCCAGTTCGAGCCGTTCCGGGTCGGCCGGGTCGTAAACGACATCGAGGTTGCGGCCCTGCTCGATGCGGCCGAGGCGGCCGGCGGAGAACTTGCGCTTGACCTGGAAGGGCATCCCCTCCTTGGGCCGCACCTCGAGCGTCAGCTCGACCATCTGGTAGCCGGCGACCGCGCCCGGGGTGCCGGCGGCGTCGAGGATCGTCGCCTTGGCGCGCAGCCTCCCCGGCGGCGTCTTCGGCCGCCGGCGCGGCGCGTCGAGGTAGACGAGCAGGGCACCGGCGAGCCCGCAGCCGAGCATGACCCCGATCGCGCCGGCGCGGGCCGCCTCGACCGGCGGCGCGACCGCGAAGACGGCGGCGACCAGGGCGATCGCGAGCAGGGCTAAGCCCGAGAAGAACATCTGCCGAACCTATACCGGGGCGCCGCCCCGGGGCGCTAGGTTCGCGTCAAACCACCCAGTCAGGCCGGCAAACCGGCCTGTGAACAGAGGAGCCAGCCAGATGGGCATGTTCAAGGACATGAGGGACCTGAGCAAGACCGGCAAGGAAATGAAGAAGGAACGCGGCGGCAGCCTGAAGATGATGAAAGACGGCCTCGCCCAGGCGAACCAAGCCGTGCAGGAAGTGCAGGGCAACCAGGCCCTGGCCGAGAAGCTCGCCAACGAGGGCGTCGACGGCACCGCCACGATCGGCCAGATGGTCGCCACCGGCCGCACGATCAATATGCAGCCCGAGCTGCAGTTCCAGCTGGCCGTCGACGTCAACGGCAGCAAGTCCGAGGTCAGCCACGTCCAGGTCGTCTCCCCCGCGATCATCGGCCAGCTCCAGCCCGGCGCCCAGGTCCCGGTCAAGGTCGACCCGAGCGACCACTCGCAGTTGATGATCGGGCTCGCTGGCTGAGCCGAGTACTTCTCGCCTCAGTTAGCGGTTGTCTCCCACTTCGCGATCGTGCCCCGGGCCGCCCTCCAGCTGGTTCGGTCCGGGGCCGCCAAATAGAGCGTCGTTTCCGGGGCCGCCGTGGAGGAAGTCGCTGTTGAAGAGGGGGTTGGGACCGCCCCGCAGGACGTCGTTCCCGGGACCGCCGTAGAGGGAATCGCCTCCCTTGCTGCCGAGCAGCAGGTCGTCTCCGCCCTCCCCCTCGAGGGTTCCCAGCTCCGGGCCGAGCGCCAGGCGGTCGTCTCCGGGCCCACCGAGAACCAGGTCCGAGCCGCCACCGCTCCCGTTGCTGCCGGCGTCGACGACGTCCTTGCCCGGGCCGGCGCAGACCACGTCGGCGCCGGCGAAACTGTCGATGCGGTCATCGCCGCCGAGGGCGACGACAACGTCCTTGCGCTCGGTGCCTTTCAGCACGTCGCGCCCGGCGCTGCCGATCACGGTCGCGATCCGCCCTGCGCAGCGCGGCAGCTGCGGCTCCTTGGCGTAGACGAGCTGACGCCGGAAGACGTCGGCAAAGCGATCCTCGTCGGCGGCGCTGAGGTTGGCGGCGCGCGAATCGAAGGCGACGAAGCTGCCGTCGGCGGAGATCGAAGCGTCGAAGGCCGCGGCGTCTGCGGGCACCCCGACGCTGCCCGAAGCGCGGGAGGCGGTCACGGTCAGCCCCTTCTGCATGTCGCGGACGAAGACGTCGACCCGGCCGTCGGCGTCGACCGGGCTGAGCCCGTTGCCGCGGGTCTGGAAGGCGACGTAGCGGCCGTCGGCGGAGATCGAGGGGTTGCGCTTGGCGTCCCCGGCCCGCCCCTCGTCGCCGACCGAGGCCAGCTTCGTCGTGCCGGCCACGATGTCGCGGACGAAGACGTTGCGGCCGTAGCCCCGCTGGCCGGTCAGCTTGGCGTCTGAGCTGAAAGCGACGTGGCTGCCGTCGGCAGAGATCGCCGGCGCCTCCGACTGAACGTCGCCCGCGGCGCCCGCGGCGCCGCTTTTGCGGGAGACCAGGATCGTCACGGCGCTCGCCCGGTCGCGGACGAAGACGTCCATCGGGAAGCTGGGCGCGTCGAAGTCTTCGGGGCTGAGCGAGGCGGGCGAGCTGAAGGCGACATAGCGCCCGTCGCCGGAGATCGAAGGGGCATAGGACTCGCTGGCGACGGCGCCGGTCGCGCCGCTGGCTCGGGAGACCAGCTCGGTCACACCGGGGTCGAGATCGCGGACGAAGATGTCGGCGCTGCCCGGTCCGGTGCCTTCCGAGCTGAGGTTGTCGGCCCGGGACGCGAAGGCGACGTGGCGGCCGTCGGCGGAGATCGAGGGGTCATAGGACTCGGCGCTGGCGGGCGCCCCCGCGGCGCCGGTCGCGCGCGAGACCAGAGTGGTCGTGGCGGTGGCCAGGTCGCGGACGAAGACGTCGCTGCCAGCGGCATCGTCGGGGCTGAGGCTCTCGGCGCTGGAGCTGAAGGCGACGTAGCGTCCGTCGCCGGAGATCGAGGGGCCATAGGCGTCGTACTCTGCGACCGCCCCGTCGGCGCCGCCGGCGCGGGAGACCAGGGTCGTCGTCCCCGTCTCCATGTCCCGCACGTAGATCTGTTGCGTGCCGCTCTTGGCGGCCGGACTGAGGTTCTTGGCCCGCGAGCTGAACGCCACGTAGCGGCCGTCAGCGGAGATCGAAGGAGCGAGCGAGTTGCCGTCGCCACCCGCGCCGCCGCCGTCAGCGGAGACCAACTCGGTCGGCGCCGCCGGCTCACCAGCCCCCCACGCCGATCCAGAGATCAGCGCGGCGAGAGCCAACGCTGCGAGAGCCAGTGCCACCCTGTGCCTGAGAGTCACCGGCCCATGATCCACGCTGGCGCGGATGCGAGCCGAAACTCGTGAGTGGAGCCAGACGGGATCGAACCGACGACCTCCGCGTTGCAAACGCGGCGCTCTGCCAGCTGAGCTATGGCCCCTCGTCCCAAAGTTTAAGACCTTCGGCCGGGCGCGCCCGGCGCCGGGCGCCGCCGCTCAGCGGACGACGGCGCGTTTGTATTTGCGCACCGAGAGGGTGGCGAAGACGGCGATGATCCCCAGCGACCAGGCGACGGCGCCCCAGACGTTGTTGCCGGCAGGGGCGCCGAGGAAGAGCGAGCGCATCGCGTCGACGACGATCGTGAAGGGGTTGACTTCGGCGAAGGCCTGCAGCGCCCCGGGCATCGATTCGACCGGGACGAAGGCCGAGGAGACGAAGGTCAGCGGGAAGATGACGATGAAGCCGAGCGACTGGGCGGCCTCGGGCGAGCTGGAGGTGAGGCCGACGAAGGCGAAGACCCAGGAGAAGGCGTAGCCGAACAGGAGCAGCAGCAGGATGCCGCCAACGATCTGGGTCAGCGGCGCGTCGAAGGAGAAGCCGGCGATGACGCCGACGACCAGCATCACCGCGATCGAGACCGAGTTGGTGGCGACGTCGGCGAGGGTGCGGCCGGCGAGGACGGCGGCGCGGGACATCGGCAGCGAGCGGAAGCGGTCGACCAGGCCTTTGCGCAGGTCCTCGGAGAGGCCGAGGGCGGTGACGAAGCCGCCGAAGGACATCGTCTGGACGATGATCCCGGGCATCAGGAAGTCGATGTAGCTGTAGCCGGGGGTGCTGATCGCGCCGCCGAAGACGTAGGCGAAGAGCAGCACGAACATGATCGGCTGCACGGTGAAGGAGAGCAGCAGGTCGGGCGCGCGGGGGATGCGCAGGAGGCTGCGTTTGGCCAGCACCAGGGTGTCGGCGACGGCGTAGCGGAAGCCGCTCATCGCTCCTCCCCCTCCTCCCCGCTCTCGCCGCCGTCCTCGGCCTCGGCCGCGTGGCCGGTGAGGGCGAGGAAGACGTCGTCGAGGGTCGGGCGCCGCATCGCGATGTCGTCGATCCCGATTCCCGCCTCGTTGAGGCGGCGGACCGCGTCGGCGATCGTGCCCTTGCGCTGGCGGATCGGCATCCGCAGGACGCCGTCGGCGAGCTGGGGCCGCTCCGCGGCGATCGGCTCCAGCGTCGCGATCGCCGTCTCGGCGTCGGCCTCGGACTCGAGCGTGACGTCGAGCCGCTCGCCGCCGACCTGGTCCTTCAGCTCGTCGGAGCTGCCGGCGGCGATGACGCGGCCGCGGTCGATCACGGAGATGCGGTCGGCAAGCGCGTCGGCCTCGTCCAGGTACTGGGTGGTGAGCAGCACCGTCGTCCCTTCGGCGACCCGGCCTTCGATCGTCTCCCAGAGGCCGAGGCGGCTGCGCGGGTCGAGCCCGGTGGTCGGCTCGTCGAGGAAGAGGACCGGCGGGTGGGCAACCAGGGCGGCGGCGAGGTCAAGGCGGCGGCGCATCCCGCCCGAGTAGGTGCGGACGAGGCGGTCGGCGGCTTCATCGAGGTCGAAGCGCTCCAGCAGCTCGGCGGCGCGGGCGCGCGGCTCGCCCTTGGGCAGGTGGTAGAGGCGGCCGACCATCTCCAGGTTCTCGGCCCCGGTCAGGTTCTCGTCGACCGCGGCGTACTGGCCGGCGAGGCCGATCTGGGTGCGCAGCTGCGGCGCCTGGGTGGCGACGTCGAGGCCGGCGACGCGGGCGCTGCCGCCGTCGGCGGGGAGCAGCGTGGTGAGGATGCGGACCGCGGTGGTCTTGCCGGCGCCGTTGGGCCCGAGCAGGCCGAGGACGGTGCCGGCGGGGACGCTGAGGTCGACGCCGTCGAGCGCCTGCACCTTGCCGTAGGACTTGCGCAGTCCCTCGGCTTCGATTGCCAGGTCAGTGGGCATCCGGGCAAACTACTGAGTGCCCGGGCCCGGACGGACTAGTCGCCGAAGTCGATGTCCTTGGGGGGACGCTGCTCGAACCAAAGCTCGTCGTCCTCGGGCGCGTCCTCGAGGAACTGCGGGGTGTCCTCCAGCACGTCCTCGTGCGCGGGGGGCGGCGGGCTGGAGGCGGCGGGCGCCTCGCCTTCGTCCTTGGAATCGCCCTCGACCGTCTCGAATTCATCGGAAGCCTCGTCGGCTACCTCATGTTCCTCGGAGTCGCTCTCGACGATCTCGTACTCGGCCGAGTCCTCCTCCAGCGGGGGCGCGGTCTCGTCGGCGATCTCGGCCTCCTCGGCCTCGACCACGTCGTAGAGGGCGGTCGCTTCCTCGGTCACGGGGGCGCCGGGCTCGTCCGGGAGCGGCGCCTCGAGCGCCTGGTTCAGCTCGTCGGAGAGGCGCTGCTCGCTGAAGAACTCGTCGAATTCGTCCTCATGCTCCTCCTCGGCGGCGGCTGGCTCGGAGGAGGGAGCAGCGGAGGCCTCGATCCCGGCGATCGGGTCGACCGGGGCGAGGCGCGGCTCAGCCAGCTCGGCGTCGGCAAGCTCCTCGTCGGAGGGGGCGTCGGCCTCGGTGGCGGCGTCCTCGAATTGGCCCTGGACGTCGAAGATTTCGGTCGGCTGCGAGGCGATCGCGTGCCGCTCCTCGGTCGAGTGGCCGGCGTCGGCGATGGGGTCGGGATCGGCGGCGGGCTGCTCCTCGTCGGCTGCCTGCTCGGCCTCGGGAGCGTCGGCGGGCTCCGGCGAAGGCGCGGGCGCCTCCTGCAAGTCGGTGATGTTGGGGGCGCGACGCCCGCCCTGGTCGTCCTCCCCAGAGGCGTCCTCGCTGCCAGGGGCGACCAGGAACTCGGTCGGGGCCTCGGCATACGGATCTGGCTCATCGGGCCGGGCCGGCGGCCCAAACGCCTCGTCCTCGAGCTTTTTAAGCTCGACGTCATCCGCGCCATGGGCGCGCTTCAGTTCCAGGTGCTCACGGATTGCGTCGTCGAGGATGCTCATAGCCGGTTCCCGGGAGGCTGGCAAAGACTATGCGGTTATCCTTCCGCTTGCGAGGCAGTGGGATCAACTTCCCAGCCACGCCCTCGGGGCTATAGCTCAGCTGGCAGAGCGCCTGGATCGCACCCAGGAGGTCGGCGGTTCGAATCCGCCTAGCTCCACTCACCGACACCCCCTGCAAACGGGCAACTTCGCTCTCCAGGGGGAACTTGAACCATCGCCTCCTATCCCCCTCATTTCGGGAACTAGTTCCCGAAATGGCCTGGATACGCGGGGATTGACGCCGATTCCGCCTCGCTTTCGGGGGCGGCGGAGCTAAGTGGCGTGAACGGCGCAAGTGGCCCAATCGAAGTCCTCGGGAAGCGCATCGAGGAGATCGGTGCAGCTCTCGCCACTGCCTTTAGCTGGTTCGTAGTCACCGTTGACATGGCGGCCGACCACTACCAGCGAGACGGTGGCGGCACCGGCTGCGAGTAGAGAGTAAGAGGCAGACCGCGCATGGCCGCCAGTAGTCCAGGTATCGTCAAGGAGCAGCACAGACTTGCCAGGTAGCTCAGTGGTGGAACTGAAACGGTCGGGATCAAACCCTCTCTCTTCGACCTTGCCAGTCGGCTCCAGAGTCCGGCGCATCCGTGAGCTGGCGGGCTCGATCCAACTGGTCAACTCACGGAAGGCGGAGTGCTCGTCTCGCTGTGGGCTGCTGGATGGGATGATCGTGACGAGGTCGAATTTGTCCACGCCTGCGGCACCTGCAACACAGGCCTCGTGCTCGCGGAGAAAGCGCCAGAGGATCGCCGCGAGCCGAACGGCAGCATGTCGGCGGATTGCGTTGCTCTCGCCATCCTTGTAGTTGCGAAGCGCCGTATGCACCTGTCCAAGGTTCTCGCTGTAGGTGATCGGGACCACCGCAGCGAGGTTGTCGGGCTCAAAGCCGCACGGGTAGCAGGTGTCATATCCAGGATCTATGAAAGTCCGGCAGATCCGGCAAATGCCTGGACCGACAGTGGCAATGTTGCGCATCGCGCGCTCATACGCCTCGCTGGCCTCATCGACCCCAACCGCCATCGGCTAGAGATTAAGCGGTGAGGACGAGCTCGTCGGCGTAAAGCCGCTCAAGGTGCCGCAAAATCTCTTCGCCCGTCTCCACGACATAGGTACCGGGCCGCTCACTGGCGTACGTCTGTGCCCACTGATGGCGCAATAGCGAGCGCAGCAGGAAGACAGGTCGTCCGTGCTCGATCGCCAACCGAGCCTGCATGCGCGCCCCACTCTTGTTACCGGCCTCAACGACGATGGTGGCGCGGGCCAGACCAGACATCACGGCGTTCCTCTGGGGAAACGTCCAGCGCCGCGGTTCTTGACCCGGCCAGAACTGGGAAACGACCGCGCTCTCCCGGCAAAGTCGATCCTGCAGATCCGCGTTCTGCTTCGGGAAGTGGTGTCGCAGGCCGGTGCCGATGACTGCCACCGTGCGCCCCCCCGCCGCCAAGGCGGCCTCATGAGCGGCGGTATCTATGCCAGCGGCAAGACCACTGAAGACGACGTAGTCATGGGCAACGAGATCTCGCACGATCTCGGAGGCCTTTTCGAGCCCCTCCGGTGAGGCTTTGCGACTGCCGACCACCGCTGCAGAGCGCTCGTCGGCTGGACTCAGCTCGCCTCGAACAAAGAGTGCCGGGGGCCGATCGTGGACCATCCGCAGATTCATCGGATAGCTGGCATCGAGGACGGTTATCAGCCGGATGCCTTCGTGTTCGTAGGAGATCACGCGTTCCTCGAGCTGATCCAGGGTCACCTGGGCTGTTTCAACCTCGAACAGACGGGCGTCTTGACTTGCGTCCATCTTTCCGAGCAAGGCGAGGGCGCTTCCCGCCTCCTCGATGGCGCCGGCGAGACGGTTCCACTCGACTTTCCGCCGCGCCATCAGCGCGAGTATCGCCGCGCGCTCCCTAGTGCTCACAAGCGTCTCTTTATCGAACATATGTTCGTATCTTAGCCTCGTCACAGGACGAAAGGTAGCGCCTGGATAATCTAGATCTGAGCGGACGACCCCCTGTTTGCGGGAAGTCTCAACAGACCCACGGGCGAGCGACGTCCACATACCAGCGTCCGATCCCTGGCAGCGTTGCTAGAAGTGGATCGTCGTCGCGCCCGATCATCAGGGCGATGAGGAAGTTCCTAGACGCCACCCGAATCGCACCCAGGAGGTCGGCGGTTCGAATCCGCCTAGCTCCACTCAAGCCTCCCGCAAAAGACGGCTTCACGATTGACGCCGGAATGCCTTGTCTTCATCCTTGGATGAACCAATTAACGGCAGATCATCCCGGAAGGCGTCGCGATGGCCGCGACGACCACTCCGCTCGGCCTAGTCGACTGGCTCCGCGAGCTCGACGAAGTGGCAGACCCCATCGACCAGCTCCTTGACCGCCCACCGGTCCCTCCTGACGCGGGGCCGGCAGGAGCTTCAGCGCCAGCGGCCCGTACTCGTGATCGATGTCGGTGGCACGGTAGACCTCGGACATCCCACCATCGCCTGCCGGCGGGCCGAGCAGCCAACGACCGTCGATGATCCTCGGTGCCTCCCTGTCACTCACCGGGGCCGCGTTTGCCACGTACGCGGTTCCATCTGAGTAATGGACGGCACTTACGACGTACAACTCACGACGATAGGGTTGCACCGGTGACGACGGGGGCGAGCGAGACGACTGCGTCGGTGGCCTCGCCGCTGCGGTGGGTCGGCGGCAAGCGGTGGCTGATCCCGAAGCTAAGAAAGCTGGTCGGCGAGACCGAGATCGCCGCCTATCACGAGCCCTTCCTGGGCGGCGCCTCGGTTTTTCTGGCTCTGGGCCCGTTCTCGAAAGCTCACCTCAGCGATACCAACGTGGAGCTGATCTCCGCCTTCGAGGCGATCAGGGATCACCCGACCCGGGTCGCCAACAAAGCCCGGGCGTACGCCCGCGATGAAGAGACCTACTACAAGGTCAGGGCATCGGTTCCGGGCGGGTTGATCGAGAGCGCCGCTCGCTTCCTCTACCTGAACCACACCTCGTTCAACGGCATCTACCGCGTCAACCTGGCAGGGACCTACAACGTGCCCTTTGGCGGCGAGCGGATCGCCCACATCCCTACCGCAGAGCAGCTGCGGGCGGTGGCCTCTCGACTGGAGCAGGCCACCCTGAAAGCCAGCGACTTCGCCAAGTGCATCGACCGGGTAGGCGCCGGGGACTTGGTCTTCCTCGACCCCCCCTACACGGTCGCCCACAATGAAAACGGATTCGTGAAGTACAACCAGCGGCTTTTTTCCTTTGAGGACCAGCGCCGCCTCAGCAAGCTAGTTGATGAGATCAAGGAGCGCGACGCCCACTACATCCTCGCCAACGCGGCGCACGACTCGATCATCGAGCTGTTCGACAAGGGTGACTCGGTGATCAAGACCAGCCGACGCAACTCGGTGGGGGGAGCGAACGCAATACGGGGCAGCGCGAAAGAGCTTCTTTTCACGAACCTGGAGACGGCCGGCTGATGGCGAGGGCCGAGACGGAAGCGGAGGCA
Source organism: Solirubrobacterales bacterium (assembly GCA_035995325.1). Taxonomy (GTDB): domain Bacteria; phylum Actinomycetota; class Thermoleophilia; order Solirubrobacterales; family 70-9; genus VAYN01. The sequence goes on along the minus strand of DASYKN010000055.1, from coordinate 46,412 downwards.
AACGCGAAAACGGAGACGAAGGCGATCTGGGTTCCCGGGGAGGCAATCAGCGATCACCTCCTGGCGTTCAACAAAATCAAAGGCGAGACGCGGAAGCGGCTTCTGCCCCACGCCTTCGAGACGATTTCGAAGGCGAAGGTCGAGGCCTACGAAGCCGACGGCTGGGTTGTCGAGAAGGAGCTGAAAATCCGGACCAAAATGCGGCGCGAGAAGCGCCACGAGCGAGCCTTCGAGGACCGCGTCTGGGCGATGTGCGCGCAGCTGCAGTTCCCGCACCTGAATCGCGACGGCTCTTTCAAGCTGAGCTACGGGGCGGCGGCGAGCGCAAAGCAGCAAATCGACGTATTCGCGGCCGATGAGGAGTCAGTGCTGCTGATCGAGTGCAAATCCTCTGAGACGATCCGCCCCGGGCAGTTCAAGAAGGAGGTCGAGGCGATCTCGGGACGGCGGCAGGGGATCGTCCGGCGGGTTAAAGAAGAGTACCCCGACCACAAGATCCGCTTCCTGCTCGCGACTAACAACTACACCCTCTCCGCGCAGGTCAAAGAGCGTGTCGAGGGCGCCCAAATCTTCCACGTCGACGAGGACACGGTCGAGTACTACCTGCGGCTGGCAGAGCACCTGGGGGCCGCCGCGAAATACCAGCTGCTCGGCGCGTTGTTCGCCGGGACGAGGATCCCGAACCTCGAGCCGGAAGTGCCGGCGATCCGCGGCTCGATGGGCGGTTACACCTACTTCTCCTTCGCGATCGAGCCCGCGCGCCTGCTGAAGATGTCCTACGTGCTGCACCGAAACCAAGCCAACAGCGCGCTGATGCCCACCTATCAGCGGCTGATCAAGAAATCGCGCCTGAGAAAGGTCGCCGAGTTCGTCGAGGGGGGTGGCTTCTTCCCGAACTCGATCATCCTCAACATCGAAACCGGGAAAAGGAGAGGTGGGCTGCAGTTCGACCTCGCTCCGAAATCGCCCGGGCCCTCGAAAATTGGGCTCCTGCACCTGCCGCAGACCTATCGGGCCGCCTACGTCATCGACGGACAGCATCGCCTCTACGGGTACGCCGACTCAAGCCGGACCGAGACCGACCTGGTCCCGGTCGTCGCCTTCGTCGACCTGCCGAGAGAGGAGCAGGTTCGCCTCTTCATGCAGATCAACGAGAACCAGCAGGCGGTTCCCAAGAACCTGCGGAACACGCTGAACTCGGACCTGCTCTGGGCTTCAGACGACTACCGCCAGCGCGCAAAGGCCCTGCGCCTGAGGATCGCCCAGCACCTCGGCGAGCAGAAGTCCTCGCCGCTCTTTGACCGGATGATCATCGGTGAGAACGCCAAAACGCACACGAGGTCGATCACGATCGACGCGATCGACAACGGTCTGCGGCGCGGAAACTTCATCGGCAGCTTCACGAAAGCGGGTGCGAAAAAGGTGGGCACCTTCTACGCAGGTGACAACCAGCCGACCGCCGACCTCCTAACGCCGTTCCTCGAGGCCAGCTTCGAGATCCTCAAAGAGGGGCTGCCCGCGCAATGGCAGTACGGCAGCGCCGAGGGCGGCTTCGTCTTCATGAATAACGGGGTTGAGGCGCTCCTGCGGGTGCTCAGCGACATCGTCGAAACCGTGATCGAGGACGAGGGAGTTAATCCACTCAGCACCAGCACCGGGGAAATGGTCGAGGCCTGTCGCCCCTACCTGGACTCGCTGGTAGACCACCTCGAGGGGCTGAGCCGCGAGGAGGGCGTCGAATACCGCACGAACTACGGCTCGGGCGCCGGCTCGAAGTACTATCGAAAGCTCCAGCAGGCGGTGCGCGCGGCGCGGCCCAACTTCAAAGCCCCGGGCCTCGATGAGTGGGAAAAAGCCCAGGACAAGCAGTACACCAACCAGGCCCGGGAGATCGTCGGCGACCTTGAGGCCTTCTTCAAGAAGGACATCCGCGAGCGGCTCGAGGACGAGCACGGCAAAGACTGGGAACGCCTCGGGATCCCGCGCAAGGTCCGCAAGGAGAGCGCCGAGCGGGCGATTGAGAAGAACCTCGACCTCGACCCGTCAGAACAGGTGGGCGGCTGGGACATGATGTACATCGTCGACTACTACGAGGTGATCAAGTCCTGCACCAACGCGGTCTGGGAAAGCCGCTTCGCCGCTCGCTACACGCGACCCGAAGACGAGGATCTCTCCGGTACCTGGAAAAACCGCCTGGACTGGATCAAGCGTCTCAACCCGATCCGAAACGAAGTCTCCCACGGAGGCGCGATCAGCGAAGAGGACTACGCCTTCTTGGTGGACCTGCGGGAGTGGCTGCTCACCGGGGAGTCCGACGGCGTTGTTTAGTCATGCGTAAGAGCGCGACAGGCTGAGTCGACTCTCGCCGGCCGCTCGGAAGTCTTGAACCGGCCTCTGCGATTTCGGGAACTTCTCGCTAGAAGTTCCCGACTCGGATCACATCGCCGCATATCCGCGCATATTTGGCGCGAGAATCGTCGCTCGATGCTCCCGGCATAGGACTAGAAATTCCCTGTAAAGAAGCGCTTTATTGAAGTAGAAATCCTAGCCTGCCACCTTGAATCGCACCCAGGAGGTCGGCGGTTCGAATCCGCCTAGCTCCACTTACCCACACCCCCTGCAAACGGGCAGCTTCGCTCTCCAGGGGGAAACTTAACCATCGCCTCCTATCCCCGCATTTCGGGAACTAGTTCCCGAAATGGCCTGGATATGCGGGGATTGACGCCGATTCCCGTCGATTCCGCCCGTTGACAGAAGCGCCGCGGCGGCCTACCGGAAAAGCAACATGGGCGCCCTACGCAGCGATCGTTTGCGTCGCCCCCGGTCGGCGAGGGACGTTGCGGAACGGCGGTACGAGTACCTAACCGACAAGGAGCAACTCCAATGACCCAGCTGCAGACCGAACAGGGAATCGTGCGGGTGCCGACCGGTACCTGGAGGGTCGACCCGATCCACTCCAGCGTCGGCTTCGAGGTTAAGCACATGATGATCTCCACCGTCCGCGGCCACTTCAAACAGTACGAGGGGACGCTGGAGGCGGCCGAGGACTACCACGACTCGCGGGTCTGGGGCAGCGTCCAGGTCGCCTCGATCGACACCAACAACGCCGACCGCGATGAACACCTTCTGGGGCCGGACTTCTTCGACGCCGAGCGCTGGCCGTCGATCACGTTCGAGTCGACCGCGATCGAGCACGTCGTGCTCGGGAGCTACCGGGTCACCGGCAACCTGACGATCAAGGACGTCACCCGCGAGATCCAGGTTGAGGCCAACGTCGAAGGCGCAGCCGTCGACCCCTGGGGCAACGATCGCGTCGGCGTCGCGGTCCGCGGCTCGATCGACCGGACCGAGTTCGGTCTCACCTGGCAGCAGTCGCTTGTCGGCGGCGGGCTGCTGGTCGGCGAGCAGGTTGCGGTGCGAATCGACATCTCCGCGCTGCGGGCGTAGGAGGCGCAGCGGTTGACCGGCGGCGCGAGTGGCCTACCAACGCCCCTGACGATGGCTCATACCAAGGCAGGCGCCCGCAGCAGCTTCGCGACCGTCAACCCGTACACCAACGAGGTCGTGCGGGAGTTCCCGTCGCTGCGCGGCGAGGAGATCGATCGGGTCATGGAGCGGGCCCAGCGCGCGTCGGGGCCGTGGCGAGAACGGGGGGCGGCGGAGCGGGCCGGGATCGTCGGGCGCGCGGCGCTGCTGATGCGGAAGCACTACGAGGAGCTGGCGCGGACGATTACGCTCGAGATGGGGAAGCTGATCCGCCATAGCCGGGCGGAGTTGGACCTGACGATCCGAATCCTCGAGTACTACGCGCAGAAGGGCCCGGCGCAGATCGCCGATCAGCCGCTGGAGATGGACGACGAGGGCTCGGCGCTCATCCGCACCGAGCCGCTCGGGGTCCTGCTGACCGTGCAGCCTTGGAACTTCCCCGCCTACCAGGCGATCCGGATCAGCGCCCCGAATCTGGTGCTCGGCAACACGATCCTGCTCAAGCACGCGCGGAGCGTGCCCCAATCCGCCCTGGCGATCGAGGCGCTGTTCGCAGATGCCGGTGCTCCCGAGGGCGTCTTCACCAACGTCTTCGTCGAGGTGGAGGACATCGCGCGGATGGTCGAGAGCCCGCTCGTGCAGGGCTGCTCGCTGACCGGCAGCGACCGGGCCGGCTCCGCCTTGGGCGAGGAGGCCGGGCGCGCCGTCAAGAAGGCGGTGCTCGAGCTCGGTGGTAGCGACCCCTTCATCGTCCTCGACGGCGCCAACCTCGAGCGCACCGTGGAGGCGGCGTTCGTCGGGCGGATGCACAACATGGGCCAGGTCTGCACCAGCGCCAAGCGGATGATCGTGATGGCCGACGTCTTCCAAGACTTCCTCGACGGCCTTGCCGAACGGATGGCCGAGCTCGAACCCGGCGACCCGTTCGACGAGAGGACGACGCTGGCGCCGCTCTCCTCCGAGCGGGCGGCCGAGCTGGCGATCGAGCAGGTCGACGAGGCGATCGAGAAGGGCGCCGGCGTGGTGACCGGCGGCCGCCGCATCGACCGGCCGGGCGCCTTCGTCGAGCCGACGATCCTGGTCGACGTCACCCCTGAGATGCGCGCCTACCACGAGGAGCTGTTCGGTCCGGTGGCTGCCGTGTACCGGGTCGAGTCGGACGAGCAGGCGATCGCCCTCGCCAACGGCTCGCAGTACGGGCTCGGCGGGGCGGTGTTCGGCAGCGACGGCGAGCGCACCCAGGCGGTGGCCGACCGGCTCGAGGCCGGGATGGTCTTCGTGAACCACCCGACCGCCTCGGAGCCGACCCTTCCCTTCGGCGGAGCCAAGCGCTCCGGCTTCGGGCGCGAGCTCTCCCACCTCGGGATCCTCGAGTTCGCCAATCGCAAGCTGATCGCGATCACGCCGGCCGACGCGCCGATCCGCGACGCCCTGGGCTAGCTCAGCTCGAATCGGCGCGCTATCACTCGCGGGCGCTCGTCGGTCGGTACGTGTAGGCGGCCTCGCTGACCGCCTCGTCGGTCTCCAAGGTCGCCCCCAGGGCGCCGCCAATCGTCCCCAGGGCGGTCGAGAGCCAGGCGAGGCGCACGTAATCCCAGACGTCCGTGTCTCGCCCAAGCGCTTGCGAGAGAAGCGACGGTTCGATCAGCAGCAGGGCGGCAACGAGGCTGGCGACGAACACGAAGAAGTAGAGCGCGATGATTCCGAACACGACCGTTGCGGTGGTCGCCAGGTTGAACAGCGTCACCTGCTCGCGCACGCGAGGGTCGGGTGCGCGCTCCCAGAGGCGGTGGCCGGCGATCAACGTCACTGAGGCGGCGGCGATCGAGGCGAGGGCGGCGAGCGCCAGTCGCAGCGGCCCGAGGGTTGCGGCGATTTTCCAGACTTCGATCTGGATCAAGCCGAAGGCGACAGCCGCAACCGCCGCCAGCATCGCCCGCCAAAGCCGCCCGACCAGCCGCCAGGGGTGATTGGCGCCAACCATCCCGGCCAACAGCCGCAAGTTGCCGCCGATCACCCGGGCGACGTAGGCGGCGCCCCCGTCGTCGACCTCGCCAGCCAGCTCGGCGAGGCGGCGCTCGACTCCGAGCCGAGCGGCGGCGGACTGGGAGGCGCGGCCGCGCACCGGATCGCCAACCAGCGTCCCGACCGCGTCGGCGACGACGTCGTGGAGGCGTCGGCGGCGCCTCAGGACGCCGAGCGCCGGTAGCGAGACCAACGCGACGCCGTGGGTGCGGCTGGCATGGCTGAGCAACGTCCGGTGAGCGAGTCGCAGGGGCAGCTCGGTGACCGCCACCGCCAGGTCCCAGTCGGCGTCGAGCAGAAGGCGACGGGCCGCGGAGACGAGTTCGGTCAAGTGTGCCGGCGGCTCGGCCAACAAGTCGGTGAGGACCTCCAGCTCCCACTCGACCTCGGGGTAGCGCTCGGCCAGAGCGGCGCCGAGGTCGGCCGCCAGCTCGTCCACCGCCAGCTGGTCGATTGCCGGCGAGACGATCAGCCCGAGCTTTACCGCAGCCATGGCTATCGCAGGGCGCCTAGGGCCGCCGCGCTTCCAGCTCCTCGATCCGCATCAGCAGGTCACAGGCGAGCGCCGCGCCGGCGACGTTGAGGCCGAGGTCGTGGCGCAGCCGCACCAGGCGCGCGAGGCGCGCCGCGGCGTCCCAGTCGAGGGGGTCGACGGCGTCGAGCGCGACCAGCCGCCGCACCAAGTCGGGGTGCAGGCCAGAGCGGCGGGCGAGCACCCGGGCGTCGGCGAGGATGAGGGCCGTGCCAGGCGACATCAGCGCCCCTGCCTCGGGTCGAACCGCGAGACCGCGGCCAGCTCCTCGAACAGCTCGCGCTCGCGTTTCTCGAGGACCTTAGGAACCACGATCCTGACGCTTGCGTAGAGATCGCCCTTGCGCCGGCCGGGGCCCGACATCCCCTCGCCTCTCAGTCGCAAACGGCGGCCGCTGGAGGAGCCGGCCGGAACTTTGACTTTAGCGTTGCCGTGGAGGGTGGGGACGGGAACCGTGGCCCCGAGCGCCGCCTCCCAGGGCGCGACCGGGACCTCGACCACGAGGTCGTCGTCTTCGCGGCGGAAGCGCGGGTGGGGTTTGATCCGCACCCGCAGGTAGAGGTCCCCCGCCGGACCGCCGCTCGCCCCTTCCCCGCGTTGCCCGGCGAGACGGATTTTCTGACCGTCGCGGACGCCGGGCGGGATCTGCACCTCGAAATCGCGACCGTCGGGGAGCGAGATGCTCTGTTTGCCACCACGGGCCGCTTCCTCGAGCGTGACCTCGAGCGTCGCCTCTTGGTCACCGCCCCGCATCGAGAAGCCATCGAAGCCCCGGGGGGGCCCTCGCCGGCCGCCGAAGAAGCTCTCGAAGAAGTCGCTGAAGCCGGCGGCGTCGCCGAATCCCTTGCCGTCGCCGCCCCCGAAGCCCCCACCGAACCCGGAGGCGCCGCTGACGTCCTCACCGGCTTTCCAGTTCGTCCCGAGGCGTTCGTATTTCTCCCGTTTCTCGGGGTCGCGCAGGACCTCGTAGGCCTCCGAGACCTCTTTGAAGCGGTCCTCGGCGTCGGGATCCTTGTTGACGTCCGGATGAAATTCGCGCGCGAGCTTGCGGTAGGCGCTGCGGATCTCCTCGTCGCCGGCGCCGCGGGGGACGCCCAGTAACTCGTAGTAATCGCGAAAGCCGACTGCCAATCAGTCCTTCCTTTCTTCGCTGGGCTTCCGCTTTTGCTCTGAGCCGCCGCCGTGCCGCGAAACCACCACCTGGGCCGGGCGCAGCACCCGCTCGCTGTGGCGATAGCCCGAGCGGGCGACGTCGAGCACGGTGCGGTCGGGGACCTCGTCGCTCTCCTGAACGGAGATCGCCTCGTGCAGCTCGGGATCGAAGCGATCGCCCACGGCGCCCACCCGCGCGACGCCCTGCCGGGCAAGGATCCCCTCCATCTGCTCGAGGACTCTGCGCAGCCCGTCGGAGGGCTGCATCCCCAGTGCTCGGTCGACGCTGTCCACCGCCTCGATCCAGTCGAGCAGCAGCCGCTCGGCCTGTTCGCTGACCCGCCGCTCCACTTCCTGCGCCGAGCGCTTGCGATAGTTCTCGAGGTCGGCGAGAGCGCGCAGGTAACGCTCGTCATCGCGAGGCGGAGGCTGCGTGCTGCCTGATTCCTGGTTGGTCACCTGCGCCGCTCCCGCGGCCTGGCCCGCCTGTTGCTCCTCTTCACTCGCGGGTGAACTCGGCATCGACGACTTCCTCCTCCTCGGCCGCGGGCTCACCCTCGCCGCCGTCCCGGGGGCCGGCAGTCACACCGGCACTCTGCAGCGCCTGAACCATCTGCTGCAGGTCGGAGATCAGCGGCCGCGCACGGTCGAGACCGGCTTGCTCCTCGATCGCTCCCCGCGCGTCGCGGACCAGCGCCTCGGCCTGTTCCTTCTGGTTGACCGGCACCCGATCGCCAAGCTCCTCGAGCTGCCGCTCGACCCGATGGGCGAAGGCGTCGAGCTCGTTGCGGGCGTCGACTTCTTCGCGCTGCTGGCGGTCTTCGGCCGCGTGTTCTTCGGCCTCCTTGATCATCCGCTCGATGTCGGAGCTGTCGAGGTTGGTCGTTTCGGTGATCGTCACCTGCTGTTCGGCACCGGTGTCTTTGTCGCGCGCAGAGACGTTGAGAATGCCGTTCGCGTCGATGTCGAAGGTGACCTCGACCTGCGGCTCGCCGCGGGGCGCCGGCCGGATTCCTTCGAGCCGGAATTTGGCCAGCTGCCGATTGTCGCGGGCCATCTCGCGCTCGCCCTGGAGGACGACGACGTCGACCGCGGTCTGGTTGTCCTCGGCGGTGGAGAAGACCTCGGTCCGCCGGGCTGGGATCGTCGTGTTGCGCTCGATGACTTTCGTCATCACGCCGCCCATCGTCTCCAGCCCGAGCGAGAGCGGGGTGACGTCGAGCAGGACGACGTCCTCGACCTCGCCTTTCAGCACCCCGGCCTGCAGGGCGGCCCCGATCGCCACTACCTCGTCCGGATTGACCGTCTGGTTCGGGTCCTTGCCGCCGGTCAGTTTGCGCACCAGGTCCTGGACTTTCGGGATCCGGGTCGAGCCGCCGACCAGGATCACCTCGTCGATGTCGTCGGCGCTGAGGCCGGCGTCTTTCAGCGCCTGTTCGACCGGCCCACGGGTGCGGGCGATCAGATCCTCGACCAGCTGCTCGAACTTCGACCGGGCGAGCGTGATGTTGAGGTGTTTCGGGCCCGCCGCGTCGGCGGTGATGTACGGCAGGTTGATCTGCGTCTGGGTGGTCGAGGAGAGCTCGATCTTCGCCCGCTCGGCGGCCTCGAAGAGGCGCTGCAGGGCCTGGGGATCCGCCGCCAGGTCGATTCCCTGGTCCTTCTTGAATTCGTCGGCCAGCCAGTCGACCACCCGTTTGTCGAAGTCGTCGCCGCCAAGATGACCGTCACCGCTGGTCGAGCGAACCTCGATCACGCCGTCGCCGACTTCCAGCAGCGAGACATCGAAGGTGCCGCCGCCGAGATCGAAGACGAGGACCGTCTCGGAGCCTTTCTTGTCGAGGCCGTAGGCGAGGGCGGCCGCGGTCGGCTCGTTGATGATCCGCAGCACCTCGAGGCCGGCAATTTTGCCTGCGTCTTTGGTCGCCTGCCGCTGTGAGTCGTTGAAGTAGGCGGGCACGGTGATCACCGCCTCGGTGACTTTTTCGCCGAGGAACTTGGCCGCGTCGTCGGCGAGCTTGCGCAGCACCTGTGCGGAGATCTCCTCCGGCGCGTGTTGCCTGCCGCGGACTTCAAAGCGAACCGCGTCGTTCTCGCCTTTGACCACCTTGTAGGAGACGATTTTCGCCTCCTCGTCGACCTCGCCCCACTTGCGGCCGATGAAGCGCTTGGCGGAGTAGATGGTCGCCTCGGCATTGAGGATCGCCTGGCGTTTGGCGATCTGACCGACCAACCGCTCGCTGTCCTCAGTGAAGGCGACCACCGATGGCGTCGTCCGTGAGCCCTCGGAGTTTGGGATCACCTCGGCCTGTCCGCCCTCCAACGTTGCGGCGACCACCGAGTTGGTCGTGCCGAGGTCAATTCCGACAGCCTTTGCCATCGTGGCCTCCTCTCGAGCCCGGGCGTCCGGGCCGTTCGCGGGCTTTCACACCTCCTGGTAGGTCGGCAAAGGCTGGCGTCAAGAGGTTTAGGCAGCCTCTTGAAGGGGATTTAAAGGGGGTACCGGGGTGGCGTTTTAAGGGGTATCGGGGTGGCGATCTATGGTCTAAGGTGATCCGGAGCTGTTCGGTCAGCCGACTGCAACACACCGGAAGAAGGCGCATTGCGCGACCAGGCGCATCCAGCGAGCTCGCCTCTCCCTATGGCCCGAGAGCGCCACCTTCTCGCCCTGACCGAGGCCGGTGACCGAACCGCCACCGAGGAATTGGTGACGGCCTTTATGCCGGCGATCAACGGAGTCGCGAACCTCTACCGGAGCTTTGCCAGCCTCGAGCGCCGGGAGCTCCAGCAGGAGGGGGTGGTCGGCCTGCTGCGCGCCGCGCGGCGCTATGACCAGCGTTACGAGACGCCGTTCTGGGCTTACGCGTCGTGGTGGGTTCGGCAGGCGATGCAGCAGCTCGTCGCCGAGCTGACCAGCCCCGTCGTCCTCTCCGACCGAGCCACCCGCAGTCTCGTCCAGATGAAGCGGGCGCGATCCGCCTTCGCCCAGGCGAACCGGCGTGAGCCTTCCGACTCCGAGCTCGCCGAGAGTACGAAAATGCCGCTGGACCAGATCCAGCATCTGATCTCGGTCGAGCGCGCCCCGAGCAGCCTGCAGGCGCGACTTCCCGGCGACGAGGAGATGGCGACGACCTTCGTCGAGCGACTCGCCGATCCGGCCACCGAGGAGGACTACGAACGGATCGTCGATCTGGCCGGCGGGGAGCATATCCAGGATCTCGCCGCCGGCCTCGAGGAGCGCGAGCGCCGCATCGTCTTCGCTCATTACGGGATTGACTGCCGGCAGCGGACGCTGCGCGAGATCGGCCGGGAGTTCGACCTCAGCGTGGAGCGGGTCAGACAGCTGGAGGACCGCGCCCTCGGCAAACTACGCCAGGCAGCCGCTTGGCCAGCGAGCACTTCACGGAGGTAGCGGCCGGCTTTGGTAGAAGCATCACCAGCCGTGAGCCAACCGGAACTTCGCCACACCGCATTCGTCTACTCATCCGACGCGGAATACGTTGAAGCAGCGGCCGATTTCCTCCGCGCGGGGCTGGAGGGCGGTGAGGGAGCGCTGGTCGCGGCTCCGCGCGACCGCCAGGCGCTGATCCGCCGCGCCCTCGGCTCGGTCTCGGAGGAGGTCGGCTTCCTCGACCTCGCCGCGGTCGCCGACCGGCCCGCACGGACCCTCGCCGCCCAGTACGCGGCGCTGTATGAGCGACTGCGACGCTTTCCGGCGGTGCGACTGCTCGTCGGGGTCGAGCCGGGGCCGGCCCAAGACGGCTGGCTGGACTGGCTCGGCTACGAGGCGTCGCTCGAGCGAGCACTCGCCGCGATGCCGGTGTGGGCACTCTGCGGCTATGACGCCCGGCGCACTCCGGCGCCGATGCTCGACGCGGTCCTGCGCGGTCACCCGGCGCTGAGCGGCGGGGCTCGCCTTGGCAGTCCCCGCGCCGACCTCACGGAGATCCTCAGGGAGCGGACCCCGCTACCGCGGGCGCTGCCCGACTTGCGGACGGTTGCCGCGGGCGAGGGCCCCGAGGCGCTGCGCGAACAGCTCGGCGCGGCGCTCGCCGCCCAAGGGGTGGGCGGCTCGCGCGCGCTGGAGACCGTGCTGGCGGCCAACGAGGCGATCCTCAACGCCTTCGGGCACGGCGAGCCGCCGGTCGAGGTCCGGCTCGGCAGGGTCGGCAACCTGGTGGTCTGCGAGGTGGTCGACCAGGGCCCGGGCTTTGACGATCCGCTGATCGGCTTCGATCCCCCCGGCGAGCCGGGTGGCCAGGCGCCGGGGATGTGGGTCGTGCGGCAGCTGGTCAAGAAGCTGGAGGCTTTCCCGAGCGATGCCCGCTTCACCGTTCGACTCTGGCTCTAGCGCCGCTCGCGGACTCGCGGCCTCCAGGCCGCCCCCGAGGTCCTGGTTGGCGGCAGATCAACCCTCGACAAGGGCGCCCGCAGGCCTACCTACTGGCGGGACGACAAGCAGTCCTACGTAAAGGAGGAGAGACATGGCACTGCCAGTACGTCGCTCCGCCGGTGCCCCGCTGGCGGTCGAGCAATGGGATCCGTTCCGCGAGCTGATCCAAGGGGTCTTCGGCAACACGATGCAGAACGGGCAGAGTGCGTTCATACCGCGCTTCGACATCGAGGAGACCGAGGAGGCCTGGATCGTCGAGGCTGAGCTGCCGGGGGTGAAGCGCAAGGACGTCGACGTCGAAGTGCGCGACGGCGAGCTGCTGGTCACCGGCGAGATCAAGGAGCGTGAGCGGGTCGGCGTGCTACGCCACCGCACCCGCCGAACCGGCAAGTTCGAGATCCGCGTGGCGCTGCCCAGCGACGTCGATCCCGAACGGGTCGACGCGCGGCTCGAGGGCGGTGTGATGCTCGTCGAGATCCCGAAGCCGGAGCGGGCGAAAGCCCGCAAGGTCACGGTCGGCGGCAACGAGGAAGAGGAAGAGAGCTCATAGCGGTGCGGAAAGCCGGGCGGGGGCCCGAACGGCTCCCACTTGGCTCGCAGCTCAGGGGTTGAGTTGGGCGTAGACGAGGCGTACCGCCATCGCTCCCTCGCCGACCGCCGAGGCGACGCGCTTGATCGAGCCGGCACGGACATCCCCGGCGGCGAGGATCCCCGGCACCCCGGTTTCGAGCAGGGCGGGCGGCGCCTCGCCGTTGCAGCTCTCAGCTACCGCGCCGGACCCGGTCAGCACGTAACCGTGGTCGTCGAGGGGGACGACGCCCTCGAGCCAGTCCGTGCACGGCTCGGCGCCGATGAAGACGAACAGCTCGCGGAGGTCGAGGCGTAGGCGCGCGCCGCTCTTCAGGTCCTCGACGACGACGCCTTCCAGGGAGTCATCCCCGAGTAGCTCGCGGACCTCGGTGTTGCGGAGCACCTCGACGTTGGGCAGGCGCTCGATCCGGTCGGCCAGGTAGCGCGACATGTCGCGAGTCAGCTCGCCATGGCGAAGCAGCAGATAGACCTTGCCGGCACGGCGTGAGAGGAAGGCGGTTGCCTGCCCGGCCGAGTTGCCGCCGCCGACCACGGCGACCGGAGCGCCGACGCAGAGCTGCTCCTCCATGAAGGTTGCCTCGTAGTGCACCCCGCCGCCCTCGAAGTACTCGAGCCGCTCGACCGGGAGGCGGCGATAACGGGCCCCGGTGGCGATCAGCAGCGCCCGCGTTTCCAGCGTCGAGCCGTCGTCAAGCGAGATCGTGTGGGCTCCGTCCCCGAGCTCGAGCCCGACCGCGGCGGCACCGACGACGATCCGGGCGCCGAACTTGCGCGCCTGGATCGTCGCTCGTTCGGCCAGCTCGGCGCCGGAGATCCCCGACGGGAAGCCAAGGTAGTTCTCGATCCGCGAGGAGGTGCTGGCCTGGCCGCCGACGGCGATTCCGTCGAGGGCCGCGGTGAGCAAGCCCTCCGAGGCACCGTAAACGGTCGCCGCCAGGCCAGCCGGCCCGGCGCCGACGACGACGAGGTCGCTGACCCGGTCGCGCGGCGGCTCCTCGCGCATCCCGGCCGCCGCCGCCAGTTCGGCGTTGCCCGGGTTGCGCCAGACCCGGCTGCCCCAGACCACGACCGGGGTTTCCTCGGGCAGGATCCCAAGCCGCTCGAGAAGCGCCTCGGCACGAGGGTCGCGGTCAGGGTCAATCCAGCGGAATGGCAGCCGGTTGCGGGCAGCGAAGTCGCGTAGGCGGCGGGTGTCCGGGAGGTGGCGTGAGCCGACGATTTTCAAGCCGGCGCCGAGGCCGCTGAGGAGCTCTCGACGCAGCAGGAAGGCTCGCAGTACGAGGTCGGCGAGAGCCGGATCTTCGCCGACCAGCCGGCGCAGCGTCTCCGGGGCCACCTGCAGTACCTCCCCGGCCTCGCGGACGACCGTCGTGTAAAAAGCCGGCTGCCCGGTCAACAGGCTGAGCTCGCCGAGGAAGCGGCGGGGGCCGTGGACGGCGACCGCGGGCTCGTCCCCCTCGGCATCGGTGTGGGCAGATACCAGGCCCTCGAGGACAACGAAGAAGTCGTAAGGAGAGTCGCCCTGGCGGTAGAGGCGCTCCCCCAGCTTCGTCGGCGAGCTACGCCCGTGCGCCGTCAACGTCTCGATCTGACCCCCGCTGAGCCGCGGGAAGGCGCCGTCGCGGTCGGGGGTCTCGGTGACCTCGGTTGGCTCAGCGGCGCCCATGCCCTCAGCGCGCAGCGACCACCGGCCGCGCCTGGATCGTGCCGCCGACGTGGTCGGCCCGGTCTTCCTCGACGATGTCGCCGAGCAGGCTGATCCACGCGAGCGCCACCCGCTCGGCCCGCGCCGCATCCCCCTCCAGCGACAGTTCGCGGATGTCGAGAAGCTGGGCGGCTGGCAGGAAGGCGGTGATCAGGCCTTCTTCGTCGTTCCTCTGGCGCTCGTGGGCCACCACCGCATCGACCGCGCCGGCGCCACCTCGGTGGAGAAAGTCGATCGCTGCCCCAACGCAAGGAGCATGCGATCCAGATCCTCTGCGCAGATGCCAGATCGCGTGCGCCCCCCGCTCCCGGAGTGCCGCCGCGGAGGAGACCGTAAAGCAGTCATGAAGGACGACGACGTCCCCGGGCCTCACCTTTCTATCGAGGGCGGGCTCGGCGAGCTCGGCGCTGCGGGCGTATGCGGTCCGCGCTGCGGCCCCGAGCGATCGGGGGGAGGGGACCCCGGCCAGCATCGCATCGAGCCGCCGTGCCAACACCGCCGGAGGCTCGGGCGCGTTCACGGCAAGGGGAGCAACCTCGAGGTCGTCGTCCAGCAGCTCCCGGAGGCGCCGACCAGCCGTGTGGCCACCGTCGTGGGCGGAGGCGCACCAAACGACGCGGCCGGAGAGGACGTCGCTTCCGCGGGAACGCAGCCAGGCGAGCACCCGTCGCTCGTGGAGGCCGATGGGGTCTCCGATCCGCTCATTGCGCACAGCGGCCATGTGGCATCTGGTAGGCCGGTGCCGCTGGGTTGTCAACTCTGGGTCAGCCGAGGGCGGCGCTGGGCTTGAAGCAGCGTCCGCATGTCATACCAATGGGAGTGCACTCGGGATGGCGAGGGCGGCCCGCACGTTGGCGATCTGAAAAGAGGCGGGGTTGGATTCGAAACAACTCGACGTTGGCGCTGATCCTCCAGCGTCTGACCGGAGGCCCTATGGCGGTCGGAGGCGGTGCAGTGTGCTCACCATGTCGCGGACGCAATGTCCCAATTGCCGGCTGCGAATCCGTACCGCGGCCCCTCCCCTACATTGCCCCCGTTGCCTCGTGCGAGGAATGGGACGCTTCGAGCTCGTCTCCCTCCCAGATGAGGGAAAGCCCGAGGACCAAGAGACACCGGCTCGACTGGCTCCCCAAAATCATCCCGCGCGAGCGCCGGCGGCGCTGCATATTGAGCAAACGGTGATCTGGGCGGAGGCGCGCCAGATAAGCGTGAGCGGCGAGCTGGATCTCGCCGGCACCGGTCCCCTCCAGCACCTACTCGCTGACATGTTGGGATCGGGGCTCCCCTGCATCGTCTTGGATCTTTCGACTTGTCAGCTTCTCGACGCCGGTGCGCTTGGCGTCATCACCAAGATGCAATCTCAGCTCGCCGCCAATGGCCAGGAGCTGGTGGTCCACGGCGCATGTGGGCAGGTCGAGCGACTGATCGAGCTGGCGCGAGCTATCTCTCCCCAAGTGTGCGTCAACGAGCCGAGGTCCCGTGAAACGGGTGCTTGATCGGTCGAAGAGCGCGATGCCTGGGTTGAACCATTAGAACCACGACCAACTGCGGCACTCTGCTCCGCAGGTCGGATCCGCCCGTCCTTCGCGTCGCGGAGAGGTACTGGCTGATCGGCGAGATCTCCACTCACCCACACCCCCTGCAAAACGGGCAACTTCGCTCTCCAGGGGAAAACTTGAACCATCCATAGGGCTCACCGGCAGCGGAGTAGAGATGCGAGGCTCAAGATCGACCTCGGGGATCACAGAGTCACGTCCTGTTCCGGCGGAGAACAGTACTCGGCAAGTTTGGGGAAGTACTCGGAGATGGCCGCGACCACGGGTCGAAATGCGTTCTCGTCCAGCAATTTTTTTGACCTGACTTCGTTGAGCACCAAGTAGCCTGCTCTCTCTAGTAGGACTGCGAGTTCCCTCTCCATCGCCGCCACCTTGTCCCGGAGCGGATAGTGACTGCCTTGGTCTTTGGTTGCTGCCTCTGCAAGGACGGGCCCGTAGGCAACGAAGCGGTAAAGGCAGGCCTCCGGTTCTAACTCCTTCTTCGTCAGGTGCCTGCGCATCTGGTTCGTCGTGGTGTTGGCGCCAAGGTGTTTGCCGAGCCGGTTGTAGGCGGATTGCGCGTTGAAGGACGAACTGTCGCCCGTCCTGCCTACGTAGAGAAACTGCTCTCCGTCCGGGACGGTGGCCTGAAGTACGTAGAGCCAGAATCCGCGCCTGACGAGCGCACCGTCGAACTCAACCAAGTAGGTGGCGGCGCCGGCCAAGAGGTCCCTACTGAAATCTCTCTTCGCCGGAATCCCGGCCCCGCCGCTCGAAACGGATGCCGAGGCCGTCCCTCATCAGAGTTTCCTGCTGGACTCGCTCCGGACTATCGATGCGCCGGTCCCTCTCTTGATCTGGAATCTCACCTTCCAGCGGCTCAAGAAGAGCCTGTCGCTCAGATCGAGGAGCCGCCAGCGCTCGCAGGAGCTCAAGGTCGACACCCACCTCGGCCCGAAGGTGGGCGTCGACGGAGAGGAGCTCGACTCCCCGGCCGACCATCGGCCTGTCGGCGATGCGAAAGGTCTCTTGGGGCTCGAACCAGTCCGCTACATAGCCTTGGCGCGTACGCTCGGCATCGTCGTAGCGACCGGCACAGCGAAGCGCCCGGATCAAGGCGGCGTCCCGTACCGCTTCACGCGCAACTTCGATATCGAGCCCGCCTTGGAATCTGTCTTCGGCCTTGACCTCGATTGCGTGGCACCTCACGGCCGGTTCCTTTTCATCGAGATCCAGCGAGGTGGCGAAGACCACCCTCCGCATGGGCAGGTCGGATTCGACCCCCAGGACCTGCCGAACTCCTGCAACAAGCTGACCGATCGCGGTCCTCTCGTTCTTGACGGTGCCTTTGCACTCGATCGCTAGGAGTTCCACCCGGCCTCTGTCAAGCCCCCCGATGATCAAATAGTCGGGTTGCCTCTTTCCTGAGCCGAACCGCCGACGGATGACTCTGCTCGTCAGCAGCGGGTCAATCGTGTCGTCCAAGTTGACCACAGCCAAAGATCCCGACGGGGCAAGGCGCAGGCAGCCGACGTAGCCAGCCGTGCCGACTCCGACCGCCTCGCTAAACATTGAGCGGGTGTGCTGTCTTATCGATCGCGCGGCGGCGGTCGGCCTGACGACTTCATGTGCGTCCTCCAAGGCCCATCGATAGCGAACCCACGCCCAGTAGCCAGCGCTGCGGAGCACCTCCGCCGCCAAGGTGGGCGGCCCCGCCGTCATCCACCCCATCCAGCTCAGCAGATCGGTGGAATCGCATGGGGTGGAAGAGGCGGCGGCAAACTCGGGCACCGGGACGATGGCGCCACCCGACGGCAGTTCCACCTTAGCCTCGACCTGACGGGCGAGTTCGTCCGTGGAGGTAGCTCTGATCGACACTCAACTCTCCTCTCTAAGACGTGAAAAAATTGTCACGGCTCGAGCATCCGAGTTCCATCAGCATCCACGGCCATAGATTGCATCGGCGGGGAAGGATTCAGCATGGTCTTCGACCATACTGAGGTTCTTAGACTGGTCGGATCGATCGTCTTAGACGGCCGGTGGACTTGCACCGTGCAATGTCCCTAGTGAACACAATGGGAGCATGGAATTCGCCGTTGCAGGCTTAGGGCAGTGAGTCGTCGCGCTTTCCGTTTATGGGCCTTGAACCGCGCCGCGTCATTTCGGGAACTTCTCGCCAAAAGTTCCCGACTCGGATCACATCGCCGCATATCCGTGCATATCCGACAGGCTCAAACGCTGCTCGACGGACCTTCAACCCGCTGGTAAGCCCCTGCAAATAGGCCACTTATTGCGAAGGTAGCCCTGGCCGCCGCCGCGGATCGCACCCAGGAGGTCGGCGGTTCGAATCCGCCTAGCTCCACTCACCCACCCTGCAAACGGGCAACTTCGCCCTCCAGGGGAAACTTGAACCATCGCGTCCTATCCCTCATTGCCGACCTGATCCACAACTTCGGCGATGCCAACCGCGATCCCGCTCAGCGCCGCCTTCCTGCTGCGCTCGGCGGGCCGAGCGTTGGGCGGGGCTGTTCGTGGTCGCGACGATCTTTGTCTCGGCCTGGGTTGCCGGGCTCGAGGCGATCTCGCGGCAGATCCATCCCCAGACGGCAACCCACCTTCTTGGCCTGGCCCCGCCGGGCTGATCGGATTTGTCGGCAATTGGATCGCAGCAGTCATCCGCACTCGCGCCGGCAACCGCCTCGACAGTTCTTGCCGTCATGGCGACGGCAATCGTTGTCGCGCTCGGCCTACCGATCGCCGATCCGCTGATCGGCCTGGCGATCACGGCGGTCATTCTCAAGATCACCCTGACTCTTGGCGGACTGTGCGGCGGGCTCGCCAACAATGACCGGGCCACTTCGCATTTCTCAAACTGGATGTTGGTCGAGAGCTTGGCGTCGGAGTTAATCTCGACGACGCCGATCACCAGCGTGCCCTTGCAACACCCCCTCCGGGACGGCTTTCCTCAGCCGCCGTCCTCAGCCCGCTTGATTACCGCTGACCCGTCACGATCCGATCCGCGATCAACGGCCCCCGGAGCTCGGACGTGAGCGCCCCCATCGTCGTCCCGGTAGCTCGCCGCGCTCTCGACCCGGTCCCGGCCGCGGTTCTTCGCCGCGTATAGAGAACGGTCGGCCATGCGGAACAGCGTGGTCGCCTCCCCCGCGTGGTCAGGCAAGATCGCGACTCCGACACTTGCCGTAATTGGCTGTTCGACGCCGGGGATGCTGATCGCGGAGACCACGCTGCGCACCGCCTCGGCGACCTGCAGCGCCCCCGCGTTGCCGGTGTCAGGCAGCAGCATCAGGAACTCCTCGCCGCCATAGCGGCCGACGAAGTCGCTGTCGCGCAGCACGCTCCGCATCGCGACTCCGACCGCGGCAAGAACCTCGTCGCCACGATCGTGACCGTAGATGTCGTTGACCTGCTTGAAGTGATCGAGGTCGACGAGCAACGCGGCAAGCGGGCTGATCGTGCGCGACGCCTGGGCGACCATCCGCTTCAGCGTGTCCTGAATCGCACGCTGGTTGGGCAGCCCGGTCAGCACGTCGGTCGCCGCGCGAAGCTCCGCTATCGCAAGGTTGCGCAGGTTGGCGAGGACGGGCGCCGCCTGCGCGACGGTTTCGCGGCTGCGCTGGCGGTCCGGGGCGGTTTGTCCGTCGACATTGATGAGAACGGAGCCGATCACCTCGCCGCCGACGAGAAGCGGCTCGCAGCTCGAAGAGCCCGGAAGGGCACCGCAAAGCTCGCAGCTCATCAGCGCGTCGCTGTCGTGCTCCTGAGCATGGTTGCGGCCGAACCTGACCGCGAGGCATGATCTTGGGACCGCACCGGCAAGCGGTGCGCGGAGCTCGGACAGCTCGGACAGCTCGGTCTTCGGTTCAAGGCGATCGGCGCTGTTGTTGCGCGCCAAGACAACCGCCCGAGAACCGACGATCGAACGCTCCACCTGGCGGCGCAGCAACTCCTGGGCCTCGTCCTCGCTCTCGGTTACCTGCAAGGTGTCGATGTACTCGCTGGCGCTCTCGCCCTGGCGTCGCTCTCGCTGTCGCTGGTCGACCAGCCGCTTCAGCGTCAGCCCGATCTGAACCATCGCGATGGCCGCCGCCAACGCAACCGCACTCGCGATCAGAAGCCACCGCAGACTGCTCCGATAGGTCGCATCCGCATGTTGGTGAGCCGCGCTCGCCGCCGCCAACTCGACGGACTGGCGACCGGATACGAAGGCATGAAGGGGATCGAGCGCGCCGGCCACCTCCCTCGCGGTCGCGGTGCGCTGGGCGGCATTTAAGGGGACGCTGCGCGCGAGCCCCCCCTGCTTGGTCGTCTTCAGGAACGACTGCCAGTCATGGGGAATCCGCGCGAGCTTTCGGCGCTCTGCCGCGGGATCACTGGCGTGGAGCTTCAAAAGGCGGGCGATATCGGCTTCCACTTGAGGCGCGATGCTCTGCACCAGCTGCGCGCGCCGGAGATCGGCCACCACGGTCCCCGAGTTGGCGGCGACCTCCAGCCCGAGAGTCTCGGCATGACCGATGTCGCGGCTGAGGCGACTGGTCGCCAGCGCCGTCTGGAGGTTGTCTGAGAAGACCTGATCGTTCGCTTCGCTGACCGTGTTCAGTCCACCGATGCCGAGGACGGCCACGGCGGCCAGGGACGCGATCAATACGGCCAGGGTGGCGAAAAAGCGCTTGGTCACTCGACTGTCGGGCATCAACGTGTGCATCGACGCATCTCCGATCCACCTTGAGGCGCCTGCCCGGTTCGATTCCGGCAGGGCTCGATCCCGTGAGGCATGCGGGCGAGGCGAGGTTCGATACGGCCTACCACGCAGGGGGCTCAGCTGGCGCTGAGCCCGTCTCGGCGCTCTCACCTGCAGCGCCTACGCCTGCTGCCGCGCCGCTCTCCGAAACCGTACATCGGCGCCCGCAGTCCGGCATGTGTAGCGGAAACGCGATGAGCAGCGGGGGTACGATCACCCCATGGGTAGCCAGCAAGTCCCGGGTGGTGTCGTCCACGAGCTGCCTGCAGACCTGCGCGAGGCGTTGAGCGCCGACGCCAACACCCTCGCTACCTGGAAGGACATCACGCCCCTGGCGCGCAACGAGTTCATCTGCTGGGTCGAGGACGCCAAGCAAGCGGCAACTCGGGAGCGCCGTATTCGCCGCACCCGGGAAGAGCTGGAGGAAGGCCAGCGCCGGCCCTGCTGCTGGCCGGGCTGCAAGCACCGCGAGCGCGACGGCGGGTAGCAGCGATCACCGCTGGCCTCCCTGTCCTCGCGGCGCTCCTGCTGCTCCCGGGTGGCTCGGTCGCATCCGCCGCCGGCTCAACCCTGGGGGCAAACACGGCCGGTTCAGCCCTCCTCGGTCGCGCCGGTCCGCACGGCATCTACGAAGTCGGGCTGACAGTCCCGAACGATCACGCCGCCGTCCTCAGAGTGAGCGGAGGCCGGATCCACGAACTGCCCTTCGCGCAGTGGGCGAAGTACGCGGCCAGGCCCCTGCGCCCGCTCTCGAGCGGCGTGCTGCGCGCCGAGTTCGGCGCGATTGGCAGCGTCACGCTCCGCTTCCATCCCGAAGAGGTGAAGCTGGGCCGGCACCGCAGCGGTTGCGTCGGCCCGCGGCCCCGGGTCGAACGTGGGACCTACCGCGGGACGATCTCGCTGCGCGGCGAGAACGGCTACTTCGAGATGCACCGGGTCGAGGCGAAGGGGAGGCAACGGCGCAGCTTCCCGCTCGTCTGCGAAGAAGCCGCCGCTGGCGACCCGGCGACGGAAGCGCCGCTCGCGACCTACGCGGCGCCACGGCTCCAGGTCGACCGGGGAACCGAAGCCCAGCTGGCGGTGGCCAGCGAAGCGGACGGCACCCTGCTGGCGATGCGAGCCTGGGAATCGCGCTATGGCGAAAACCTGGAGGACATCGCGGCCGGCGCGCTGGAAACCTTCCCGACGCTGACGGTCGGGAGGTTCACCTACGGGGCCGGGCCGATCTTCCTCAAGGTCAGCGAACCCGGCTCCGGCCCGCTCAGCGCAGCCGTCCAGGGCGTCTCCTACAACGCCGACCCAGCCTCACCCGGAACCTGGTCGGGGGAGCTTGAAGCCAGCTTCCTCGGCGGCGGGTCGAGGCTGCTGAACGGACCCGGCTCGAAGGCGAGGCTCTGCCGCTACTCAAGCTCCGGCCAGCCGACAGAATGCGTCGGCGACCCGCCGCCGCTGATCTCCGGCGGGCCGTTCGACCCCTGAGCCGGCTCGCGGCAGCGGATGCCTACGCTGCCAACCGAGGGCCTAGCGCGATCCTGGGGTGCCCACCAGGATCGCGCCCAGAACGCCTATTTGACGAATTCGCGGACCTGTTTGTAGACGGTTTCGTCGGTCGTCAGGGCCGTGTGCGAGATGCACGCGGTTTCCGTGTTCGTCGCTCCCGTGAGCAGGACGCTCGAGTCGGGATTGATGACTTCGTCGCACGGCGACCACCAGGTGCCGTAGTTGACGGTTCCCGGCGTCTCGTCCCCGGCGTTCAGTTCTTTGAGGAAGGTGGAGCCGATCCGCATCTCCACGCAGGAGGTGCTGAAGCAGAAGTTCGCCGTTTCCGTGCCGTGGTTGGGACCGCCCAGCGAGACCCAGTCGTCAACCTTCGTTTCGCCGCCGAGGAACTTGATGTACCAGCGGCTGTTGAGGCTGCCCATCGAGTGGGCGATGATGTCCACCTTCGTCGCGCCCGTTGCTTTGAGCAGGCTTTCGACGTGCGATTTCACTTCTTTTTCGGCGTCGACTTTGTTCGACTGCGAGGTGTTGTAACTGTACGCGCTCAGGTAAGACGACGGGTAGCCGTCTTTTTCGAACCGCCCAATCATCGTGTTCCAGAGAGAGGCGCTCTCCAGGTAGCCGTGGACGAAAAGGATCGGGTCCTGTCCGAATGAAGCGGCCGGTGCCGTCGCCGCCCCGGCGGTGCAGACGGCGATCGCGCAGGCGAAGGCCATGAGTCGTTTTCTCACTTTGATCTCCTATCGATGCGTGGACGCCTCCATGTGGCGTCCATCGTTGCCCATTACTACCCCGATTACTCTGGATTACCCGAGCAACTGCAGAGGCCGGTGAATCGCGGTTGGCGATCCGTCATCGAAATGGCTTCCATATGAAGGAAGCAGAGGCGCGGGGCACCCGTCTACAGAACTCGCGACCGCGGATGCCTACCCTGTGCCGATGGGCTCGGTGACCAGAGCGCAGGGGCGAAGGGCGATTCTCGAGCTGCTCGCGGAACGGGGTCCCGACAAGACGATCTGTCCCTCCGACGCTGCCCGTGCGCTCGGCGGCGACGACGGCTTCCGGCCATTGATGGACTTGGTGCGGGGCGCCGCCGGCGAACTGGTCGAGGCCGGTCAGATCGAGGTGACTCAGCGTGGAGAGGTCGTCGACCTGGCTCGTGCCAAGGGGCCGATCCGGTTACGCACCCAAAGGGCCGATCGCAACGGCACTGAGCCACATGGCAGCTAAAGCCGAGGTCGTCGACGCGGGGGGACGCGAGGTGCGGGTCAGCAGCCCGGACCGCGTGATCTTCCCCGCCACCGAGCTGACGCCGGCGCTGACCAAGCTCGACATCGTCAAGTACTACCTCGCGGTCGGAGAGGGGGTCATGCGGGCGGTGGGGCAACGGCCGACGACGCTCGAGCGCTGGCCGAAGGGCGTCCACCCCGGGACCGTCGTCTCGACCAGGGAGAAAGGCGGTGGCGACGCGTTCTTCCAGAAGCGGGTCCCGCGGGGGGCGCCGGAGTGGGTGCGGACGGCGCGGATCGACTTTCCCTCGGGCCGGCACGCCGACGAGGTCTGCCCGACCGAGCTGGCCACGGTGGCATGGGCGGCGCAGATGGGGACGATCACCTTCCATCCCTGGCCGGTGCGCGCGGCGGACGTCGACCACCCCGACGAGCTGCGGCTCGACCTCGACCCGCAGGAGGGCACCGGCTTCGGCGACGCGGTGCGGGTGGCGGCGGAGGCGCGGGCGCTGCTGGAGGAGCTTGGCTACGCCGGCTTCCCGAAGACGTCGGGTGGCCGCGGCATCCACATCTACGTGCGGATCGAGCCGCGCTGGAGCTTCACGGAGGTCCGCCACGCGGCGATCGCCTTCGGGCGGGAGCTGGAGCGGCGCCTGCCCGGAGAGGTGACGACGAAGTGGTGGAAGGAGGAGCGCGGCGAGCGGATCTTCGTCGACTACAACCAGAACGCGCGCGACCGCACGATCGCCTCCGCCTACAGCGTGCGGCCGAAGCCGGGCGCGCCGGTCTCGGCGCCGGTGCGGTGGGAGGAGCTTGCGGACGTTACGCCGGGGGAGTTCACGGTCGCCACGCTTCCCGCTCGCTTCGCCGCCGAGGGAGACCTGCACGCCGCGATCGACGACGTCGCCCACTCGCTGCAGCCGCTGCTCGACCTCTACGAGCGCGATGCCGCCGAGGGGGAGGCCGACATGCCCTATCCCCCCTCCTATCCGAAGATGCCGGGGGAGCCGAAGCGGGTGCAGCCCTCGCGCGAGCGCGGCGCGAGCTAGGGCGACTGCGGCAGCTTGGCCGCGCCGCGCTTCGTGACCGGCGCCGAGGGCGGCGGCACCACGGGGCCGATGTCCCCGTCGGGGGCCTCGTCGAGGTCGACGACGACCGGCGCGTGGTCGCTCGGCCCCTTGCCTTTGCGCGCCAGGCGGTCGACCCAGGCCGCGCGCACCCGGGCGGCGACCGGGGCGCTGGCGAGGACCAGGTCGATCCGCATCCCCAGGTCGCGGTGGAACATCCCGGCCCGGTAGTCCCAGTAGCTGAAGACCCGCTCGCCCGGCCAGCGGTCGCGGACGACATCGCGCAACCCCAGCGCCTGCAGCTCCGCCAAGGCGGCGCGCTCCGGCGGCGTCACGTGCGTCTGCCCCGCGTAGGCCGCCGGGTCGAAGACGTCCGCGTCGGCCGGGGCGATGTTGACGTCGCCGCAGACAAGCACCGCCTCCGGGCCCGCGGCCACCGCCTCGCGCAGCGCGGCCAGCCAGGCGAGCTTGTACTCGTAGTGGTCGGAGCCCGGCTCGCGGCCGTTGGGGACGTAGACCGAGTGAACGCGGATGCCGCCGCAGGTCGCCGCCAGCGCCCGCGCCTCCGGATGCGGGAAGCCGGGAGCGCCCGCGAGGCCCGGAACGACGTCCTCCAAGCCGACGCGCGAGAAGATCGCGACGCCGTTCCAGCTCGCCTCTCCATGCACGGCGACCTCGAAACCGCGGCTCGTCAGCTCGTCGCCGAGCAGGACGAGCAGCGCTTCGTCGGCGAGCTTCGTCTCCTGCAGGCAGACCACGTCCGGGTTGCGCTGGTCCAGCCACGGGAGCAAGCGCGGCAGCCGTTGCTTGGCCGAGTTCACGTTCCAGGTGGCGATCCGCATCGAGCTGACGGTACTGCGCCCGCGACGCTGGCGCCGCTGATTCGCTCGATAGGACGAGCGCTTCGACCGGGGGTGAGATGCTCCCCATCCAACCAACGTCAGCGCGGGTGGGTTCCCGCCGAAAAGGGAGACAAAAGACGATGCCAACGGTGCTTGTTGTTCACGAGGTGGACGATGTCGACAGGTGGCTCAGCTCGCCCAAACGGGATGAGTTCTTCGGGCCGGCCGGGATCTCGGTCCGGACCTTCAAGGACCAGAAAGGCTCAAACCGGGTCGGGTTGATCCTCGACGTGCCCGACATCTCTGCCCTGCAGGAGATGCTGGCGACCGATGAGGCAGCGGCGGCGATGCAGAACGACGGCGTCCGCCCCGAGACGCTGGTCCTGCTCGAGGAGGCCTAGGCAGCGGTCCAGCTTCAGCTCTCCCGCTCCAGGCGGTCGAGGTGGCGTTTGCCGACCTCGTTGGTGAGGCGCAGGAACTCGGTCACACGGGCCAGTTC
This sequence comes from Solirubrobacterales bacterium, assembly GCA_035995325.1. GTDB lineage: Bacteria > Actinomycetota > Thermoleophilia > Solirubrobacterales > 70-9 > VAYN01. The sequence goes on along the minus strand of DASYKN010000055.1, from coordinate 21,097 downwards.
GGCGGCGGTGAAGTGGCTGGCCAGGGAGGCCTCCCACTCCGCCGCCAGCGGGCCCCAGATCCGCTCGGCGCGGGCGTAGAACTCGGGGGTCACCTCGACCTTGACGCGGCGGCGGTCGGCGGGGTCGGCGACGCGGCGGGCGAAGCCGGACCGCTCGAGCCGGTCGACGACGCCGGTCACCGCGCCGCTGGTCAATCCCACCGCGGCCGCCAGCTGCCCGGCGCTGAGGCCGCCGGCGTTCTCGATCGCGTTCAAGCAGTGCAGGTCGGTGCGGTTGACCCCGAGCCGGTCGGCGGCGAGGTTTTCGAAGGCGCTGTCCTGGTTGCCGCTGGCGCGGAAGGCGGCGATCAGCCCCTGGATCAGCTCTCTCTTCGGACTTGCGGACATGTCTCTTAGTAGCTAAGATACTTGGTAGATAAGGAACTTACCGAGCAAGAGATCATAGGACGCTCGGCTGGCGAGAGGAGCTGAAAATGGCGGATGCGGGAAACACGGCATCGAAGATCGAGTGGCGGCTGGAGCTGGTGCAGGTCCCGGTCTCCGACGTGGACCGGGCCAAGGCCTTCTACGTCGAGCGGATCGGCTTCCTCGCCGAACACGACCACCAGGTGAGCGAGGAGCTGCGCTTCGTGCAGCTGACCCCGCCCGGCTCGGCCTGCTCGATCGCGCTGACCACCGGCGCGCACCAGATGGCGCCGGGCAGCGTCTCGGGCTTGCAGCTGGTCGTCGCGGACGCCGACGCCGCCAGGGCGGAGCTGATCGAGCGCGGGATCGAGGCGAGCGAGGTGCAGGAGTTCCCCTGGGGCCGCTTCGTCTTCTTCGCCGACCCGGACGGCAACGGCTGGGCCGTCCAGGAGATCGTCCAACCTCAGGGCTGAGCGTCTAGCCGACGATCAGCCAGGAGCGGCGGACCTGGCCGCTTATCCCCGAGGGCGCGAGCGCGCGCAGGTGGAAGAGCTTGCGGCCCGGTCGGAGCTGGGCGTAGCGTTTCGGCGAGGTGCAGGCGCCCCAGGGGCGCAGCTTCGCCGCGACGCCATCGCCGCTCAGCCGGCACTGGAAGCGGGCGCCTTCCTGAGGGGAGCTGAAGCGAAAAGCGATGGAGTCCTGCGTGGTCCGTGGCGCGATCTCCCCCGCGAGGCGCGGCCGCGGCGGACGGCGGTTGGGGATGTCCCCCCACTCGGTGACGAACTCGCCGCTGGCGGTGAATTTCTGCACCCGGGCGCCGCCGGGGTCGGGGTACGGTTCGCCCGCGTCGGCGACGTAGACGAACCCGGCAGGGTCGGTGGCGACGGAGGTCGGGGTGTAGAAGCGCCCGGGACCGCGGCCGTGGCCACCCCAGGAGCCGAGGAAGGCGCCGCTGCCGCTGAACTTCTGGATCCGGGCGTTGGCGGTGTCGGCGACGTAGACGTCGCCGGCGGCATCGGTGGCGATGCCGTATGGGTAGACGAACTCGCCCTCGTCGCAGCCGAAGCTCCCCCACTTCGTGACGAAGGCGCCGTCGGCGCTGAAGACCTGGATCCGGCTCGAGTAGGTGTCGGCGACGTAGACGAGGCCCGAGGGGCTCGTGTCGATGCCGTAGACCGAGCCGAACTGCCCGTCGCCCTCGCCGCCCGCTCCCCACTTGGAGAGGAGGGCGCCGTCCGCGGCGAAGCGCTGGACTTCATGGGGGCCGGCGACGTAGACGTCTCCACCGGCACCGACGGCGAGGTCGCGGCTGTCCGCTTTCCACTGGCGCAGCGTGGCGCCATCCGGCCCCAGCACGGAGAGCAGGTCGCGGCTGCTGTCGCCGACGTAGAGGTCGCCGGCGGCGTCGGTGGCGACGCCGCGGGGCTGGAGGGCGCTGCCGGAGCGGGCGAAGTTGCCCCAGTCCGCCAGCAGGGCGCCGTCGGCGGAGTACTGCTGGATCTGAGCGCTGCCCTGGGGGTGCGAGAGGTAGACGTGGCCGGCTGCGTCAGCGGCGAGGGAGAGCGGGACCGGCTCGAAGCCGATCGAGGCGTCGGCTTCCCCGGAGCCGCTCGCAACCGCAGAGGTGGGAAGCGCGAGCGCGCCGAAAGCCAGCAGCACGACGATCGCGATCCGAGTAACGGGAGCCACCGCAGCATCGTAAGCCCCGCTTTCGTCACCGGCGTGAATTAGGCTGAGCGCGTCTGGGAAGCAGCACGACGAAAGGCCTCACCGATGACTCGTCTTGCAATCGCCCTGGCGGCCTGCGTCGCCTGCTTCGCGATCCTCGCTCCCAACCTGGTCGCCAAGTCATCCGCCCCCGCCGTCGGCGACTACGGCGGCAAGGCGAAGTCGGCGATCGAACAGGAAAGCCACGACCAGCCGCCGATCTACTTCACCTACCAGGGCGGCAAGGCGAAGAAGTTCGAGATCAATATGCCCTTCGCCTGCGGGACCGGCGGGATCAGGGATGGCTTCGACTACCCGTTCGGCGCCAAAGCCGCCGCGGTCCCGGCGCCGGGGGGCAAGTTCAACGCGAGCGAACAGGGCTCGGTCGAAGTCGTGAGCCAGGTCGGCGAAGACGTCGTCTACGGGACCGCCAGCGTCAAGGCCGTCTTCCAGGGCAAGATCACCGGCAAGCAGGCGTCGGGCACCTACACGATCACCTCCGCCGACGGCAGCGGCTGCTCCGGCCACGGGACCTGGAAGGCGAAACTGGCCAAGTAGCGCGCGCTGGCTGGCTCAGCCGCCGGCCGCCTCACCCCAGGCCGTCGCGACCAAGGACCGCGGGCCGCCGTGGTCCCGATGCTCACAGAGGTAGATGCCCTGCCAGGTCCCGAGCGCGGGACGGCCGTCGCTCAGTGGCAGGGTCAGGGTCGGGCCCAGCAGGGCCGCCTTTATGTGGGCGGGCATGTCGTCATCGCCCTCGAGGGTGTGGGTCCAGTAGGGGGCGCCTTCGGGCACCGCGCGGTCGAACCAGGCCTCGAAGTCGTGCCGCACTTCCGGCGAGGCGTTCTCGCTCAGGGCCAGGGAGGCGGAGGTGTGCTGGATCAGCAGGTGCAGGATCCCGACTGAGAACTCGCGCAGCTCGGGCAGGGCGTCGAGAACCTCGGCGGTGACCAGGTGAAAGCCGCGCGGCTGCGCCTGCAGGCGGATCGTCTTCCTGGTCATCTGCATCACGTTCTCCTTGGCCGGTCTGGCTCTCCCTACCCGTTCGCCGGCTAGCGCGCGCAGGCGGGCGTGCCTCCAGGCAGCCGGTGGCGGTTGGCGGCGATCAGCCGGTAGGCCCGGGCCGCCGCCCAGGAAACCCCCGGCAGCAGCAGGACGCGGCCGGCGAGCCGCCAGAGCGGGGCCGAGCTGATCAGCATCGCGGCGACCGCCTCGTGCCCCGAGCGAATGGCGCCGCCGGCTTCGATCCACTGCAGGGCGTCGGTCGCCTGCGCCTCGGTAACCCCCAGCGCGGCGAGGTCGGCGAACTGCCAGGGGACGATCTCGGCGTCGGGGTGGATCCGCCTTTCCAGCAGCTGCACGCAGGTGGTGCAAAAGGCACAGTCGCCGTCGTAGAGCAGGACGGGACGGCTCATCTCGGACCCCCCGCTCATTCGAGCAGCCGCTCGATCGCGAGCCCCTGCACCTCAGCGCGGGACCTCTTGCCCTGCTTCGTCATCACGAAGTAGCTGCCGATGAACAGAGAGTAGGCCAGCATCGTGCGGGCCTCGGCGTCGTCCTCGTCGGCGCAGAACTGCCCGAAGAGCTGGCGCAGGTAGGCCATGCGGCGATCGTCGACCCGGCGCAGCCGCTTGGCGACCTCACGGTCGCGGCGCGACCAGTCGCGCAGCGCCAGCTCGACCGCGAACAGCCCTTTCGCCGAGGGGGCCAGCTCGAAGAGCCGGCGCAGCTTCGCGGGGGGATCGTCCGGGCCGCCGTCGACGAAGGCGATGACGTCCTCGGTCCCGGCCTGCTCCCAGGCGTCGAGCGTCTCCTCCAGCAGCGCCCCGCGGTCGTCGAAGTGCCAGTAGAAGCCCCCCTTTGAGACCCCCAGGCCCTTGGCCAGCGCCTCGACCCGCACCGCATCCGGCCCTGCCACGGCCAGCGCCTGCGTCGCCGCCTCGATCCAGGCGCTGCGTGGGGTCCGGGCCTTGGCCATCGCCATATCTATACGCCACCGTATTGACAATCGCAAGCGGCGGGCCTAGAATCCATACGATGACGTATGGAACGACGGAGAGCGGCCGGATCCCGAACTCGGTGCATGAGTCCGGGCCCTGGCGGGTTCGCGAGATCGTGCCGGACTTCGTCCTCGAGGACGTCTGGGCGCTGCCGGCGCGGGGAGGCGCCGGGGAGTTCGAGGATCTGCTCGAGCTGATGGCCTCCTCCGACCCGGCCAGCGCGGAATCGCTGCCAACCCGGGTGCTGTGGGGCATCCGCGACCGCCTCGGCAAATGGCTCGACCTCGGCCGGATCTCGACTCCAAGCGAGGACGGCGCGGACTGGGGGCTGGCGATCCCGGGCACGAGCGAAAACTCACTGGCGGCGCGGCTGCCGGACGACCTGCGCGGCTCCGCGGCGGGACTGGACTTCGGCTCGCTGCCCTTCGCCCCCCTCTTCCGCACCGAGACCGAGTTCGCCGCCGAGATCTCGAACCGGACCGTCCACGGCGTCATGCACCTGGCCTGGGCCGACCAGGGCGAGGGCCACTACCAGGGCCAGATGGCCGTCTACGTGAAACCGCGCGGCCTCTTCGGCCAGGGGTACATGGCGCTGATCAAGCCCTTCCGCTACCTGGTCGTCTACCCGGCGCTGCTGCGGCAGACCGAGCGAACCTGGAACCGGCGCGCGGCCCGAGCCTGACCCAAGGCACCTGCGGTCACCCTTCGGGAGCCTCCCCGTTCGCGCACCTCTCGTTGGCGAACTCGGGGGCGCAGACGGTCCGCGACCGCCACCGGCGCTGGTAGCTGGAGACGAACTTCGCGAAGTCCTTTTCACCCTCGGCCTTCGTCTTGGCGCCGCTCCCAACCTTGTCCTGCAGATCGGTGCTGAGTAGCTGCAGCTCGACGCGTTCGCGGGTGTCGCGCTCGCTGAAGTGAGAGCTTGCGAGGAACGTTTGGTATTCGGCTTCGGACTTGAAGCTCCGTCGCTTGATGTTCTCGAGTTCGGCGGTCACCTGGGCGGGCGTCACCGAGACGCCCATTTCGGCCGCCTGCCCCCGGATCCAGATCGAGTCGAGGAGTTCGCCCAGCGCGGCCTGCTCGAGTTCTTCGTATCCGGCCTCACCCTCCGCGGGAACGGTCTTCAATTTCTTCTGCGCCGCCTGCTGCTCCATCGCGCGATCGAACTCGCGGCTGCTCACCTCACCCTGGGAGGAGGGGACGTCGATCACTACCGCGATGTCCGGCGGCACTTCCTGCGGAAGCGGCAGCGAGGCCAGGGCTGGGCTCTGCTCCGGGTCACTACCGGACACCAGCAGGACGACACCCGCTCCCAGCGCGATCAGGACAACACCAATGACAACGAATGGCAAAAGCCGGGACGAGCGTTTCTTCACCTCACCGGTAGGGCTCCCCACCGGTGCGCCGCAGCCACGGCAGAAGCTGGCCGTCTCATCGGTTAGTTCGGTCCCACAGAATGAACAGTGCCTCCCCATGAGGGGTGGATCCTATGTACACCCCGGGATTTACTTACCCGCGAGGACCCGGAACGCCTTCCGGGCCGCCTTGCCGGCGTTGCCGGCTGGGTCCGTCGCGATCACGGTGAAGACGTGGGGGCCGAGCGCGAGTCCGCTCGCGCCGAACGGCGAGCGGCACGGCTTGAAGGCCTTTTTGTCGAGCTTGCAGCGGAAGGACGAGCCGGCCTCCGAAGAGGCGAAGCGGATCTTGAGGCTGCGCTTGCGAGTGGTCTTCTTCAGGCCTTTCAAAGTGACTTTGGGGGCAACCGTGTCGCCGACTGGCTCGGATTTCGGCGGCGGGGTCGGGCCGGAGTCGGCGGGTGGGGTCGGGGCGGGCGGCGCCGGGCCGGGGTCGGGGAGCTGGACCTCGAAAGCCCCGATGTCGGTGCCATCGCCGCCGACGGCGTTGGGGACCGCGGGCAGGTCAACCGGGCGGTTGAGGTCGCGCTGGTCCTCGGTTTCACCCACCGCTGCGAGGCCCTGGTCGATCGCGGGGCTGTCGCTCGACAGCGCGATCGTCGGGGTCGGGCCGCCATTGTCCGTAGGGCCGCCCGGCACTAGCAGCGGGTCGGTTTTGGAGCGGTCGCTCGCCTGTATGAAGCCGCAGCTTTCGGCATCCTCGAGATTGAAGCCGGCGGAGACCACTTTGACGGCGCTGCTGCAGTTCAGTCCTCCGCCCAGCGGCTGGGCGACGATCGTGCTGGCGAACGTCACCGTCGCGGAGACGAACGCGTTGGCGCCCGTTTTGGCGGCGTTGCCGGCGATCGTCGAGTTCCGCACCGAGAACGACGAGCCGTAGATCGTGAGGCCGCCGCCGCTGCTGGCCGGCGAGGTGCCGCCACTGCCGCTGGCGGTGTTGCCGCTGATCGTGCTGTCGGCGATCGAGACTTTGACCGCCGCCGAGTTGGCGTTCTGAATGCCGCCTCCCTGGCCTTCGTTGAAGCTGGCGCTGCCGCTGCCGCTGGCGCTGTTGCCGCTGATCGTGCTCCTCCCGATCACCAGTTCGCCGGCATTGGAGATGCCGCCGCCGATGGCGTTGGCCGTCCCGCCGGCCCCGGCCGTGGCGAGGGCTTTGTTGCCGCTGATCGTGCTGTGGCGGATCGTCAGGCTGGCGCCGCTGTTGTTGTAGATGCCGCCTCCGGCGGGGCCGTTCTGGCTGCTGCCGCCGCTTGCGATCACGCTGTTGTCCCTGACGGCGCTCTGGCTAAGCAGCAGCGTGCCGGCGTTGTAGATCCCGCCCGCCTCGGGAAAGATGCTGGCGCCACCCGTTGCGGTCGCGACGTTCTGCTCGACGACGACCCCGGACAGCTTCAGGTCCCCGAGGTTGAGGACCCCACACGCGAACGCGCATTTGGCGTGCGCGATCGTCAGCCCGACGATCAGGGCCGAGCCGGAGGATTCGACCTGGAAGAGAGAGGTCGCGTCGCCGCCCGAGACCGTCAGCGATCCCGCCCCGGGACCGGCGATGACGACGCTGCCGACGATCGCCGGCAGCGGCGTGGCGGCGATGATCGAGCTGCCGATTCCCAGGTTGAACTGGATCGTGTCGACGGCGGGGGAGGCGCTGCCGGGCGGGCACCCCCCGGTGAAGGCGTCGGTGTTGGCGGCGACGATCGCGTCGCGCAGGGTGCACTGCACGGCGGAGACGTCGCTCGTGGTCGCCACCGGGATCATCGCCGCGCCGGCGCTCGTGGGCGCCGCGAAGATCGCGCCGACCGCCATCAGCAGCGCAAATCCACGGCAGCCGTGCGTTGCCTTGAGCCTTGCGATCCTCCCCAGCTCCATATCAGCGCCTCTCGTCGTCGGTAAACAGCCCGGTCTGCCGCAGCATCTCAGAGTGAGCGCTTCGACTTAAGATGCACTGCATGGACGATCCCCTCTCCCGCTACCTGGCCGCAACCGAAGCCGGGGACGTCGACGGGTTCATGGCGGCGCTCGCGCCCGACGTCGAGGTCGTTTCGCCAATCTCCGGGCGCATGGTCTTCCGCGGCCAGGACGACGTGCGGGTTCTCTTGAGCGCGGTCTACAGCACCCTGAGCGGGCTGCGCTGGACCAACACCGTCGGCGACGGCCAGAGCCGGGTCGCCGTCGGCGAAGCGCGCATCCTCGGAGTCGGGATGACCGACGCGATGGTCTTCGACCTCGGCGCCGACGGGCGGATCAAGCGGATCAGCCCCCACCTCCGCCCCTGGCTCGCGCTGACGCTCTTCGCCCTCGTGCTGGGCCCGAAGGTGGCCAGGCACCCGGCGATCGTCCGCCGGGCCCTGGCCAGCGGCAGCTAGGGCCTATTCGCCGACTTCAAGCGAGGCGACGACCGGGCCGACCAGCTGGCGCGCCGCTTCGAGGTCGTAGGCGCTGCCGAGGACGGCGAAGCCGTTGTCGCCGATGTTGAAGAAGAAGTCGACGCGCTCCGGCAGCCCCTCGTTGGCGCGGAAGGCAAGCTCGCTGCCGACGACGCCGCCGTGTTCCACCCCGTGCCGGACCGAGTAGACGGTCTCGCCGGCGGCGCTGAGGTCGGAGCCGATGCCGTTGGCGCTTTCGACCGGGTCGGCGGGGTCGCCGGGCGACTCGTCGATCTTCAAGGATTCGTCCCCGGCGGGGCTGTTCCAGGTGTTCTCGACGTAGCTGCCGTCGCTGGCCAGCGCTTCTTCTTCTTCCTGGGCCCAGCCGGCGGGGACCGCGACGCTGTAGAGGCCGCCGTGGAACCTGGTCGTCGCTGCCGCTGCGCTCGAGCCTGCGGCGGCTTCGCCTTCGTCTTCGGCAGCTGGTTCCGTTTCGGCGGCGGTCGTCGCCGCCGAAGCCGAGGCGCCGGTCGCCGGCTGCGCGCGCCTGATCACCGTGCGCGAGTCGCCGCCCTTGCCGCCGGCGAGAACCAGGGCGCCGGCGACGAGGCCAGCGGCGGCGGCGATCGCGCAGACGACGATGGCGACCGCGGCCGCGGAGGATCGGCGGCGTGCCTGGCCGCCTCCCTGTGGGCTCGGCATCTGGGCGGTCGGCCGCTCATGCGCGGAGGGCCGGTGCGGAGGCGCCACGGCCCGCGGCGGGGGTCGATGCGGCGGCTCGGCCTCGAGCAGTCCGGCAGCGGCGACCCCGGTCGCGACGCTCAGCTCGGTCGGCGCCTCGCCACCGGCGCCGGCGGCAGCCGCGGCGGCGCGGCCGAGGTCGCCGGCGGAGCGGAAGCGGCGGTCGGGCTCGCGGGCGATCGCCCGCGCCAGCACGGAGTCGAAGGCGTGCCTGCCGCCGGAGGCGGGAAGCGGCGGCGGCTCCTCGTTCGCCTTCGCCCAGAGCTTGCGCATCTCATCGCCCGGAAAGGGGACCGAGCCGGTGAGCATCTCGTAGAGGACGCAGCCGAGCGAGTAGATGTCGGTGCGGGCGTCGACGCGGCCGGCGGCCATCTGCTCCGGCGCGACGTAGTCGAGCGTCCCGATCCACTGTCCGGTTCCGGTCAGCTGGGTCTGGGTCGCGCCCAGCCCCCTGGTCAGGCCGAAGTCGGTGAGGAAGGCGGTGCCGCTGCCCGCAGCGCCGGTGAGGAGGATGTTGGCGGGCTTGACGTCGCGATGGACGAAGCCGGCGGCGTGGGCCGCGTCCAGCGCCGCGCCGACTTCGGAGACAACAGCCGCGGCGGCCCTCGGCGACAGCGGCCCCGACTCGGCCAGCGCCTCGCGCAAATCGGTCCCCTCGACGTAGCGCATCGCGATGAAGAGGTTGCCGTCCTCGAAGGAGCCGGCGGTGTAGATCGGGACGGCATTGGGATGCTCGATCGCGGCGGCGCTGCGGGCCTCCGCCTCGAAGCGGTCCCGGAACTGGCCGTCGTGGGCGAGGTCCGGAGCGATCACCTTCAACGCCACCTGGCGGCCAAGCCGCTCGTCCCGGACCAGGTAGACGACGCCCATCCCGCCCCGGCCGAGCTGACGTATTACCTGGAAGTCCCCGAGGCGCTCGCCCGGACGAAGTGTGGTGACTGGCTTCACAGTTGTGTGGCCGCGACTGCTACCTGCGGCGCCGAGTCATGGTAACGGTGTATAAGCTCGCGCCACACCTACAGTGGGAAGGCGGGGTCGATGAACCTGGATCTGCAGAGGTTGAGCAGCGGCGAGCGAATAGCGGCGGGCTCTGCCCTGGCGCTGCTGGTCTGCATGTTCTTCGGCTGGTTCAGCTTCGGGTTCGAAACCCTCAACGCCTGGGAAGGCCTCGACTACATCAGCCCGATCCTGACGGTGGCGATCGTCGCCACGGTCGGCATCGCCTTCATGAAGGCGACTGACAGGAGCATCGGCGACATCCCGGGCGGGATGACGATCTTCGTCCTCGGCTGCGTGGCGGCGCTGCTCATCCTCTTCCGCCTGATCGACCCGGTGTCCTATCCCGGCGTGGAGGGAGCCGAAGCCAACAGCAGCGCCGCGGCAGGGCTGTTCCTGGCCCTGATCGCCGCCGCCGGTGTCGCCGCCGGTGGCTACCTGGCGACCGGCGGAACCGCGCTGGACCAGTTGAAAACGCTGCTTCCCAGCGGCAGCCCGGCAATGCCCCCACCGGCGCCGCGGCCGCCAGCTCCACCGGCGCCCACGCCGCCACCGGCTCCCGCGGCGACGGCGCCCTTCCCTGCCACGCCTGCGCCCGCGCCTCCCGTCGTCGCTCCTCCGGCGCCTTCGCCTGCTCAGCCAGCGCCGGTCTCAAAGGTGTTCTGCGAACAGTGCGGGGCGGCGATCGCGCCGGAGGATCGCTTCTGCAGCGAGTGCGGCGGGAAACGCCCGCTCTAACCGGGGCTGAGCTTTCCCAGCACCAGCACGTCGGAGTCCGGGGGGAGCAGCGAGAGCATCAGTTCGCCGCCGCTGGGACGAATCAGGAGATCGCCAGCGGCCGCGCAGGACCGCGACTGCGCATAGGCAAGGGTCGTCGTCGTCGTTTCGCTGAGGGTGAGGTCGTCGCGGCAGCTGCTGTCTTCGAACTCGAGGATCCCTGCTTCTCCGTCGGCGTTCATCTGCAGGGTCACCGCCAGCGAACCGCTGAGGCCCGGGCGTTCGCCGCTGCTGCGGTCGAGCGTGCCGCTCCAGAGCCCGGCGGTCTCCTCCGGGCCGTCGACTTCGAGCGCCGGGGTGAGGCCGCGGGCGAACGCCGAGGGGACGCCGTTGCGACGCAGCGCCTTGACCATCGCCCCCTCTTCCGAGCCCGCTTCCAGCGGCCCGCCGAGCAGCACCTGGAAGCCGGGATAGAACTGCTCGGCGCCGTCGGAGGGGACGACCTCGACGTCGATCCCGGCCGCCGCCAGCCGTTCGCGCTCGGCTTCGGCGTGGGAGACCGTCTTGAACGACCCCGCCTGGACATAGCGCGCCGCTTCTACCGAGTCCGGCGCCGGGCCTTCGCCGACCGCGGCCGTGGTGTCCTCTGCGGTTTCGGCTTCAGCTTCGGTGGAGTCCGTTTCGGCGGCGGTCTCGTCGCTGCCGACCAGCACCGTCGTGCTGGAGGAGCCGCTCCCGCTCGAGAGCAGGATCGCGACCGCCGCGCCGGCGCCGACGAGGACGATTGCCGCGGCGGCCCAGATCGCGAGGCGGCGTCGGCGGGGGTCGCGCGGCTGGTCTCGATGCCGGGGTGGCGTCGGCGGAGGCGGGTTGGCGGGCTGCTCGTACCTGCTGCCGCAGTGACGGCAAAAGGCGGCGCCGGGAGCGAGCGGCTGGCCGCAGTTGAGGCAGGTCCTCCCGCCCGCAGCGGGATCGTCGGCGCCTCCCGTCGCCGTCATCGCGGGCCGGGCCGCGTGGGGCGCGTGGCGGAGGGCGTCGCAACCAGAAAGCCGGCGGCGCTGACCATCGCGCAGCCGAGGACCAGGGGAACCAGCACGTAACCATCGCCGATGTGGGCGAAGCCGAGGTCGGTGAAGTAAACGTAGGCGAAGTAGAACGGGACCGGGTAGAGGGTGAGGTGGAAGGTTTCCGGGAAGGACCAGAGCAGGGACATGATCAGGGTCGGGGTGCCGGCGGCGACCAGCCAGATGCCGCGCGCCGTCGCGTTGCCGGGGCGCCGGGAGAGGATCAGGGTGCCGATCGCGATCGCCACCACTCCCGAGGCCAGCGCCAGCGCGTCGCCGATCCGCAGCGACTGGTCGTAGTTGAGGCCGTAGTCGTGGTGGAGCGGCAGGTACACCGTCCCGTAGAGGGTCATGAAGCACATCGCCGCGCCGCCGACGAGCGCCAGCAGCGCCGCGACGGTCTCCAGGGCGGACAGGGCCCGGCGGGCCGCGCCCGGGAGAGGCGCCGCCGGGGCATAGGCCGCGGGCGGGGGCGGCAGCGGTGGCGCGGGGGCCTGGTGGGCGGGGGCGCTCGCCTGGGCGCTGCCGCAGGCGCGGCAGAACTTCGCGTCCTCGCCGAGGCCGGTGCCGCAGGTGCCGCAGTAGACGGGGGTCATCGGCTCAGCCGACCGCCTGCGTCTCGCCGCAGGCGGAGCAGAAGCGCGCGCTGGGAGCGATGGCGTGGCCGCAGGCGCCGCAGAACACCTCGGTGCTGACGACCGCGGTCGGGGCCTCGGCCTCGGCGTCAGCCGCCAGTTCCACCGGCTCGGCCGCCACGACTTCGGTCTCGGCTTCGCCGGTCGCCGACTCCTCCTCGGCCGGCGCCGGCGTCAGCTGCGGCGCCGGCTCCGCCGCTGCCGGCTCTGCCACGACCGGCTCGTGCCGCGGCGCGTGCGCAGCGTAGTGGTCGGTCCAGCGCATGCCGTCGTAGTAACGCAGGCGCCCGCTGCCCTGCGGGTCGTCGTGCCAGCCCGCAGGCGAGGCGGCGGGCTGGGCCGCCACGGCGGCGTGGCTCGACACTCCCTGCAGGCGGTTGTTGTGGGAGTTGGCGGCGATGCCGGCCCAGATCGCGCAGATAGGAAGGGTCAAAAACAGCCCCAGCCCAAGCGTGGCCGCCGCGACCACGATGTTTACGAAGAGCATGATCAGGGCGCCTGGGATGGTCGAGTAGAGCATGCCCAGCGGGCCGAAGAACAGGCCGAGCGCCACTGCGCCGCCCACACTCTTCTGCGAGCCCAGCTGGATCACGGTGGTCTGCTGCACCGCCATCGGCGCCGCAGGCGTCGTACCGGGTCCGCCTCCAGGACCGCCGTGCGGTGGTCCGGTCATATTCATACCCACGCGCCTCCCATTAGGTCTGCCCTTCCTCTCAGCACACTACCCTCCAATTCAGTAGGTGTGGTGTGAAAAACGGACTCATTCACCGCTCCCACCTGATGGAACGGTTACCGAGCGAACAGCTTTCATGACGGTTTCGATTGCCGCGGGCGCGGCAGTGATGCCGGGGTCGTCGCGCGAGGGCTGGGTGGCGGGGTGAAACGTCACCGCCAGCGCCAGCTGTTCGCCTCCCCCGACCGGCACCACCGCGATCTGGCTGGCCAGGAAGTTGCCGTTGAGACTGCCTCCCCACCCCGCCTTGTAGGCGGGGATGAGGCCGAAGAAGACCGCGCCGGCGCCCCAGTCGACGGGAGCGGTGAGTTCGCTCGGGTCGCTCTCGCGGCTGGGGTGCTTCGGCGCCCGCATCAGCTCCAGTACCCGCGAGGAGACGGCCTCGCCGTAGGCGCCGACCGCGAGCGCGTGCGCCAGCCGCACCGCGTCGGTTACCCGCCAGCGCGAGGTGCCGAGCAACAACGCCGGCGCCAGCGGCTCGGGGATTTCGTTTTGTTCGCTGAGAAAGGGCACGCAGAGGGATTCCGGCGCCTCCACCTGGGTGCCGGGGACGATCTCGCCACCGACCTGGGTGAAGACCCGGGCAAGCGCGTTCTGTGCCTCGGGGATGCCGCCGGCAAGGCGCTGCAGCTCCAGCACGACCCGGCGCTGGCGGCAGTTCTCCGAGCGGGTCAGGGCGCCTTCGAGGGCGCTCTCGACCTCGGGCGAGAGCGCCCTGCCGGGGCGGTCGTCCCAACCCAGCAGGCGCAGCACGGCGACCATCGTCGCCACCTTGCTGATGCTCCACATCCGCGCGTAAGGCTGCTCGCCGCCGGCCTCCGAGGTGGCGACGAGCGGCCGTCGCGAGGCGCTCAGCATCGCCGCCGCCTCGACCTTGCCACCGAGCGCGGCCGCCCGTGCCACGCCAGCCTTGAGAGCGGTCGCGATCCGGCGTTCGGCCGTGGTTGGCTCCGCCGCCGCAGCGGACGGCTCGCCCGCCGAGCCCCGGTCCCCCGCCACGCCGCCGGTGCCGTGGGCAGTCGAGCCACCGTCGCCGAGGTGGAGCGCCAGCCCGAAGACGATCGCCACCGCGGCTAGGCAGGCGAGAGCGGCCGCTATCCGCTTGGCGGCCATCGCGCCAGCTCAGCAACCCGCGCCGAGCAACTCGCCCGAACGCGGCTTCCAGACCCGGCGGCGGTCGGAGGTGGTCGAGTAGCCCGGGTCATAGGACCATTCGCCGCCCTCATACCGAACCCAGGTGAGGCCGGACCATTCGGAACAGGGGGAGTCGGGCGCCGACCAGCCCATCCCGCTCACCATCACCCGCGCCACGCCGTCGCCTTCGAGCGAGTCGATCTGGGCGGCCAGCCCCGATGGCGCCAGATAGTCGGAGAGGCTCGCCTGCGCCTGCTTCCACTCCCCGTAGCCGTATTCGGCCAGATCCTGCTGGCGCTTGCGAGCGGAGAGCAGCATCCAGGCGGAGCGGAAGTCCCGTTCGACGACATTGTCGTGGTAGGCGAGCAGCAGCGATTCGATTTCACCCTCCATTTCCGGCCTGCTCACCGGCGGGAAGCCTTCTTCTTCGGGCTCGACTTCTTCGCTCTGCGCTTCTGCTTCTGCTGCTTCGTCTTCTTCGCGCGCTTCTATGCCCCCCTGCCTGCTTACCGCGGCAGCTTCCGCGCTGGCTTCGGCGCGGGTGGTCGGGGAGTCGGAGCCGCCGGTGAGAACGATCGCGGCCCCCGCGCCGGCTCCCAGCAGCAGGATCGCCGCGGCGATCAGCAACGGCGTCCGCTTTGACCGCGGCTGCGCCGGGGCGGATGCGGCGGGCGTGGGCGGGGCGCCCGCCGCAGCGGCGGCGACCGGCGCGCCGCAGGAGCGGCAGAAGGCGGTGCCGGCGACGATCGGCGCCTGGCAGGCCTCGCAGGCAGGCTCCTGGTAACGGCTTCCGCAGGCGCGGCAGAAGGAGGCGCCGGGCGCCAGCTCCTCCCCACACGACCCGCACCGGCGCCCGCTATTCGGAGTCATCGATGATTTCCCGCGCGAGTTCGGAGTCGACCGGGCAGTGCTCGTTCAGGTAGGAGTCGACGCGGGCGAAGGAGCCCGAGGAGGTGAGCCCGGCGATCACACCGGAGCCGATCGCCTCGAGCGGATCGGAGAGCGCGTCGCCGAGCGCGTCCTGTTGCTCCTCGAGCGCGTCGCGGGCGGCTTCGGTGTCGGAGCGGATCTCGTCCGGCGCGTGGGCCGCCATCGAGTCGAAGATCACGGTCATGTCACCTGAGGACCCCAGCAGGGTCACCAGCGAGCCGAGCGGGTCCGCTTCCATCTGTTCGTCGGCTTCCACATAGTCCTGGCGGATCGGCGCCGCGGTCTCGTAGAACGCCCGGCAGTAAGCCTCGGCGCTGCGCTCCGAACCACCACCACACGAGGCGAGGGGCACGAGCAGTGCCAGCCCCACCGCAAGGGTGAAAAATGACTGAACCCGTTTGCTCCCCAGCCGTGCCAAGTCCCGGGTAGCTAATCATTTCCGCAAAAACGGCAGAGCGCTGAGGCGATATCACGGTAGGCTGCCCCGCCCGATGTCGACGAACCTTTTCTGCACCAGCTGTGGGGCGCCGGTCGAACCCGACTGGAAGTTCTGCGAGGGGTGTGGTGTGACCCAGGCCGCCGAGGCGCCGACCCTGGCGGTTCCCGTAGCTGCGCCGGCCGGGGCGCCCACTGTGACTCTGCCGCCGCCGGTGCCGCCCTCTCCCCCGGCGCCCGAGCCGCCGCGGGCGCGGCCGTCCTCTCCGCCGCTGCAGGCGCACGCGATCGAGGTCAACGCCGGCGGCAAGACGCTGCTGCAGCCGACCACGCTGCTGCTGGCGGAGGGCGAACTGGTCGCGATCATCGGCCCCAGTGGCTCCGGCAAGAGCACCCTGCTGAAGGCGCTCGGCGGCATCCGCCCGACCAGCGCCGGGGCGGTGCTGATGCGCGGCGACGACATCGGCCTGCGCCAGGCGGACGTCGGCTACGTGCCCCAGGACGACACCCTCCACCACCGGCTCAGCATCCACGAGGCGCTCTCCTTCGCCGCCCAGCTGCGGCTGCCGGAAGGCCACAGCAAGGAGGAACGCGAGGCGGCGATCGCCAGCGTCCTCGCCCAGGTCGAACTCGACGACATCCCCGACCGCCGCATCGGCAACCTCTCCGGCGGCCAGCGCAAGCGCGCCGCGGTCGCCCTGGAGCTGATCAGCAAGCCGGAGCTGCTGCTGCTCGACGAGCCGACGACCGGGCTCGACCCGGGCCTCGAGCGGCGCCTGATGGAGCTGAGCCGGGAGCTGGCCAACAGGGGCCAGAGCGTCCTCCTCGTCACCCACGCGACCCAGAGCCTCGACCTCTGCGACCGGGTCGCGATCATGGCCCCGGGCGGTCGGCTCGCCTATCTCGGCCCGCCGGCCGGGGCGCCGGCCGCCTTCGGGGTCGAGCTGATCGACGAGGTCTACGCGAAGCTGACCGAAGAGGCCGAGGAGGAGGAGGCGCCGCGGCGGGTCGAGGCGCCGCTCTCGCACCCGCGCCCGGCCTCCTCGCGCGAGGTGCCGCGGCGGCGGATCTGGCCGCAGGTGGGCGTTCTCTGCCGCCGCTACGCGCTGCTCTTCGCGCGCGACCGCCGCAACGCGAAAATCCTCGCCGTCCAGGTCCTGGTGCTGGCCCTCGGCGCCGCCTTCCTCTTCCAGTCCGACGTCTTCTCCTACGACGAATCGGGCAACGCCCTGCACGCCGCGCAGAGCGCGCAGCTGCTGTTCCTGATGGTCACGGTCTCGCTCTGGTTCGGGGCGATCTCGTCGGTCCGCCAGATCGTCGCCGAGCGCGGCGTCCTCGCCCGCGAGCTGGCGGCCGGGGTCAGGACCGAGGCCTACCTGTTCTCCAAGGGCGTAGTGATCGGCGCCGTGGCGGCGGTGCAGACGGCGCTGTTCGTCTGGATCGTCTTCGCCCTGCGGCCGCTCGGCGGCGCCACCGCCGGCGCCGGGCTCGACGTGCTGGTGATCTGCATCCTCGTCGCCTGGGTGGGGATGGGATTCGGGCTTACCCTCTCCGCCTTCGCCCGCAGCGAGGACCAGGCGGCGAGCTTCCTGCCGCTGATCCTGCTGCCGCAGCTGCTCTTCGCCGGCGCCGTCGTCACCACCAAGGACATGGGCGCGCCGGTCCAGTGGCTCTCCCACCTCGTCGCCGCCCAGTGGGGCTTCGCCGGCGTCGGCAACGCGATCGACATGAACGCGCGGATCGAAGCCGATCCCGGCTTCGCCGCCGCCAACCACTACAGCTCCGCCTTCTTCACCCACGGCGAGGCCCAGGTCGCGATCGTGCTGGCGCTGATGATCGCCGCCTGCGCCGCCGTCCTGCAGGCGCGCCTGCGGCCATCCTTCGAGGACACCTGGTGGCAACAGGGCCGCCAGCGCTGGGAGCGGTGGGTCGCCCAGCGCAACCAGCAGCGGGCCGGCAGGATCGCCGGCTGAGCGCCGCGCCTTTCTAGCCGGTCAGCCCTGCGCTTCGCTCGCGCAGCCCGCCGGGTCGAGCTTGCCCTTGACCTTGAAGACGTAGTCGGGCTCGGGGACGATGTCGGGCTCGGCGACCACCTCTTCCACCGCCGGGTCGTTTTTGACCCAGGCGTAGATCGGGAACTGGTACGGCCCCGGCGCGTCCATCGTGTACTGGCTGAGGATCAGGTAGTCGTAGTCGCCGGCGTTGACGCGGCGGCGGAACTGGGGGCAGCTGGTCGCCAGCCGGTAGGTGCCGGTCGGCCCGGGCACGCCGATGAACTGGACGCGGTTGTCGAGGTTGGCGCCGTAGAAGCCGTACTGGCCGAAGATGATCTCGCTGGAGCCGGCGATCCCGATCCGTTTGTCGTGCTGGCGGCGGGCGAAGTCATACGCTTTCTGCGGCCCGCCTTCCTGCAGGAACAGGGTCGAGCGGGTGTAGTGGTGGTTGTAGTACTGGACCTCCTGGGCGCGGCCGAGGACGACCGCCAGCAACAGCACCACGGCACCGGCGCCGACGACCACAGCGCGGCTGACCAGACGCCGCGAGCGCGCCAGGCCGAGGCCGGCCGGGGCCCAGACCAGGGCCAGGGTGAGGACGATCGTGCCGAAGAGGAAGCCCGGGTACCAGCGCGGCGTCGCCAACACCGTGATCGCGTAGATGCCGGTGAGGAAGAGCAGGGTCAGCCAGGCGCGGCGGTCGGGCGCCCGCAGCGGCCGCGCGATCGGCAGCAGCAACAGGGCCAGCAGCAGCCCCGGCGCGAGGTAGCGGGTGTTGGTGAAGAAGCCGGTCGGGGCGCCGTCCTGGCCGGCGGCGGTCAGCGGAGTGAAGACGTAGACGACCGCGGTCGCCAGCGCCGCCACCGCGATCACCCGCAGGATGATGTTGCGCGAGCGCCAGGCGATATAGACCGCCGCGGCGCCGCCGATGATCAGGATCAGCGGCCAGAGCGGCCCGAGCGCGTTGTCGAGCTGGGGGAAGAACCACTTGCGGTAGATCGTCGGCTCGGTCAGGTAGTGGGCGACGGAGAAGCGCGGCCGCGGGTCGAGCGGCATCTGGTCGGGGCGCGGCAGGTGCAGCGGGCCGAAGCCGATCTGCGGCGTCGGGTTGCCGCCGGTCTTGATCGCCGCCCGCACGTACCAGTAGCCGCCGGCGACGAAGGTCGAGAGGCCCAGCACCCAGGCGGTGGTGAGCCGCCGGCCGGGGCCGCTGAAGGCGATCACCCCGAGGCCGATCACGACGACCGGGACCAGCAGCGTCAGCTTGACCGAGATCGCCAGGCCGGCGGCGACCCCGGCGATCACCAGCGGGCCTTTGTCGAGCAGCGGCGCGTCGCGGTCGGGCGTGTCCTGGACCGCCCCGGAGTCGGGCGCCCGCCGCTGGTGGGCGTTGATCAGAAAGGCGACGAAGGCGATCAGGAAGGCGAGGCCCATGATGTCGTTGCGGCCCTCGCCGGGCTGGGTCTCGATCATCACCCCGGAGTCGAGGACCAGCGCCCCGGCCACCAACGTCGCCGGCCCGACCTTGTAGGGGCGGCCGACGCACCAGGCGCCGAGCAGGGCGATCGCGACCCAGAAGAGGTTGATCAGCGGCGAGAGCCAGTCGCTCTTGAAGACGACGATCGCGGCGCCGTGGATCAGTTCCGAGGTCTGCGGGTAGAACCAGACCGCGAGCCGCAGCGGGTCCGTGTACAGCACGTGGTCGATCGAGTGTTCCTGGGCGATCCGCGCCGCGAAGGGCATGTGGTACCAGGTGGTGTCGCCGCCGAACATCCCCTGGTCGAGGCTGAGCTGGGAGGGGAAGGTCCACTCGGCGACGACGAAGGAGGCGACCGCGAGGGCGATCACCAGGGCGACCGTGGTCACCTGCGGCGCCGAGACTTCGAGCTTGCCGTCGCGCGGCGCCTTGCGCCAGCCCAGCAGCGCCGCGCCGAGGCCAAGGGCGATGGTGAAGAGGACGATCCAGCCCAGCCGCAGCAGGCTCAGGGTGCCGAGGATCTGCAGCGAGATCACCAACAGCGCGGTCGCCAGGGTGGCGTCGGCGAGCCGCGCCAGCGCCCCGGAGAATTCCGGCACGATCCAGCGCCGCAGCCAGTAGCCGCCGAGCCCGACCGCGGCGACGATGCCGATCACGGCCAGGCAGCCGCCGATGTAGGAGCCAAAGGAGGGCGTCATCGGCGCGGGATGCTATTCGGCGAGGCGCTCGGCCACCGCTTCGCGGCGGTAGTCGAAGATCCGCTCCACGTCGCGACGCACGAAGAGGCGGTGGGCGAGGCGGCCGAGCGGGCCGAGGGGCAGGGCGTAGCGGACGCGGTCGCGGATCGTCGTCACTCCCTCGCCGGCGGGCTCGAACTCGTGCGTGTGCTCCCAGAGCGAGTAGGGGCCGCGGACCTGGACGTCGACGAAACGACGCGGCGGCTCCCAGGCCTCGATCCGCGTCTGCCAGCGAACCGGCAGGCCGTGGAGCTTGAGCCGGTAATCGAGGCGGGCGCCCTGGCCCATCGTCACCGGCGCCGGCGTCGTCACCTTGAAGGCGAGCCAGGGCGGGGTGATCGCCTCGAGGTTGAAGGCGTCGCCGTAGAACTCGAAAGCGCGATCGAGCGGCAGCTCGACCCGCTGCTCGCGTTCGAGGATGTGGACGCGAGCCATTGCCGCAAGCTACCCCGGCGGCTGGCGCGGGAACCCGGCGATGAGTTCCGTCCCGTTGCCCGGTCTTATCCATGGACCCAAGAAAAGGAGTTGAACATGCCTGAGATAGATCGACTGCAGCTGGCCCGAAACGCCTACGGCGCCTACGAGTCCGGCGACCGCGAGGCGATCGAGCGGCTGATCGCCGCGGACTTCGCCTTCTACAGCCCGCCCGACCCCGGCCTCGACCGCGCCGGCTACTTCGAGCGGTGCTGGCCGAACGCGCAGACGCTGGCGAGCTTCGAGTTCGTGCGGCTGATCGAGGACGGCGACGAGGTCGTCGTCACCTATGAGGCGACGCGGAAGGACGGCAGCCGATTCCGGAACACCGAGGTGCTCGGGTTCGACGGGGACAAGCAGGTTCGCGCCGAGGTGTACTTCGGCTGGAACCTCTGAGGGACGGCGCGGGCGCGCCGTCCCGGGCGCGCCTACTGGGGGGCGTCGCCCTCCGTGTCGTCGTACGGCGTGACGGTGCCGTAGTCCTCGACGGTGCCGCCGTCGCGCATGCTGGCGTCGTCGGGATTGTCGCCGGCCTCGCGCAGGGAACGGCGCTGGCGCAGGTAGTCCCAGGTCTTGTCGAGCTGCAGTTTCAGCTCCTCGAGGCGGGCGTGCTCGTCGTCGTCGAGCCCCTCACCCTCGTGACGGTGGAGAAGGTCCTCCTCCTCTTTGACGAGCTTGTCGATGCGGTCGAGTACTTGTTGGTCGTCCATGGGTCGTAGATTATCCGGCCGGTGAAGTCGCTCGGGAGGGTCCTGCCGCTCTACGTCGTCGTGTTCATCGGCTTCGTCGGGTACAGCCTGATGATCACGGTGTTCACGCCGCTGCTGCTGGGGGACGGCGGCGGGCTGGTGTCGGCGGGGAGCTCGTCGTCGGAGCGCACGCTGGTGCTGGGTGGACTGCTCGCCCTATATCCGCTGGCGCAGTTCTTCGGCGCGCCAGTGCTGGGGTCGCTGTCGGACCGGTTCGGGCGGCGGCCGGTGCTGCTGACCTCGCTCGCCGCGAGCGCCGCCTTCTACGCGCTGATGGCGCTGGCGCTCCACCTCCACAGCCTCGCCCTGCTCGCCGTCGCCTGCCTGCTCGCGGGCCTCTCGGAGGCGAACATCGCGATCGCCCAGAGCGCCGTCGCCGACATCGCCCCCG
>DASYKN010000054.1:0-17996 GCA_035995325.1 Solirubrobacterales bacterium | reverse complement strand
CACCTTCATCTCGCTGCCGGCGGGGGTGGCGAGGATGCCGTTCTGGCGCTTCACCGCCTACACCCTGCTCGGCTGCGTCCCCTGGGTGCTGGCGCTGGCGATCGTCGGCGAAAAGGTCGGCGACAACTGGGAGGAATGGCGCCACAAGCTCGGCTACCTCGACTACCTGGTCTTGGCGGCGATCGTCGCCGGCGTCGTCTACCTGATCGTGAAGCGGCGGCGCGGCGGCGGGCCCGGCGGGGACGAGCCCGCGGCGGCCCCCGAGCCGGCGGGCACGAGCAGCACTTGAGCGAGGGCGGCGAGGGACGGCTGCCGACCCGGCGCGCGGTCGCGCTGGGCATCGTCCAGGGACCGACGGAGCTGCTGCCGGTCTCCAGCTCGGCCCACATCGTCCTCCTCCCCTGGCTCGCCGGTTGGGACTGGGAGTCGATCGACCCCGAGCTGCGCAAGAGCTTCGAGGTGGCGCTGCACACCGGCGCCGCGGCGGCGCTGCTGATCGGCCAGCGGCGGGTGATCGTCGAGGAGCTGCGCGAGCTGGACCTGCGGCGGGTCGTCTTCCTCGCCCTCTCCTTCGCCCCGGCGGCGATCGTCGGCTACACGCTGGAGCGCGAGATCGAGCAGCGCCTCGGCGGCCCCCGGGCGACCGCCTACGGCCTGCTCGCCGGCGCCTCGGCGATGCTGGCCGGCGACACAAGGCCGCAACAGCGCGGGCGCGGCGACGCGACCATCGCCGACGGCCTCGCGCTCGGCGTCGCCCAGGCGGCGGCGCTGGCGCCGGGCGTCTCCCGCAACGGCATCACCCTCGCCGCCGCGCGCTGGCGGCGCTTCTCCCGCGACCAGGCCAACCTGCTCTCGCGCACGATCGCGCTGCCGATCATCGTCGGCGCCACCGCCCTCAAGGGCGCCCGCCTCGCCCGCCGCGGCGTCAGCCCGGAGCTGCGGCGCTCGCTGGCCCTCGGCGCCGGCGCCTCCTTCGCCTCGACCCTGGCCTCACAGCGGCTGATCGGCCTGGTCGAGCGCGACCGCGCGCTCTGGCCCTACGCCGCCTACCGGGCCGCCCTGGCCGCCGCGGTTCTTGTAAAGCTGGGGCGGAGATGAGCGACGCCTACGCCAAAGCCGGGGTCGACCAGGGCGCCGCCGACGCGGCCGTCGCCGGCCTGGTGCGGGCGCTGAGCGGGATCAAGCTCGACCGCCCCTCGCTGCAGGTGCCGCTGCCGGGCCACTACGCGAGCGTGATCAAGCTCGACGAGCGGACCGGGATCGCGCTCTCCACCGACGGCGTCGGCACCAAGCTGCTGGTCGCCGAGGAGCTGGGCCGTTTCGACACGGTCGGGATCGACTGCGTGGCGATGAACGTCAACGACGTGATCTGCGTCGGCGCCGAGCCGCTGGCGATGCTCGACTACATCGCCGTGCCAACGGCCGACCCGGAGCTGTGCGAGCAGATCGGCCTCGGCCTCGCCCGCGGCGCCGAGCTGGCCGGGATCGAGATCCCCGGTGGCGAGCTGGCCCAACTCGGCAAGCTGGTCTCCAGCGCCGACGTCTCCGGCGCCTGCTTCGGCACCGTCGCCCTCGACGCGATCGTCGACGGCTCGACGGTGCAGCCCGGCGACGCGATCATCGGCCTCCCCTCCTCCGGCATCCACTCCAACGGCTACACGCTCGCGCGCTCGGCCCTGCAGGGGATCGGCCTCGACGACGACCGGCTCGGGCCGCCGCTCGGCGACGTGCTGCTGGCGCCGACCGAGATCTACGTCAAGCCGATCGTCGAGCTGCTTAGCTCCGAGGTCGAGGTCCACGGCCTCGCCCACATCACCTCGGGCGGGCTCGGCAACCTGCTGCGGCTCGCCGCCGAGGTCGGCTACGAGATCGACGCGCCGCTGCCGGTGCCGCCGGTCTTCGGGCTGATCCAGGAGCTGGGCGAAGTCAGCGAGGCGGAGATGTACGACGTCTTCAACATGGGCTGCGGCTTCTGCGTCGTCGTCCCGGCGGCCGACGAGGACGCGGCGGTGGACCTGCTGCGCCCGCATTACCCCGGGGCGCAGCGAATCGGACGGGCCACCGAGGGTCCGAAGGCCGTCCGCCGCCCACAAGGTTGATGACTTAGCGGGGTCCCAGCCCCGGTAAGTCATCAGGGAGGCTCAGGCCGGCTCCCACATCGTCCCGGTCAGGGCGCGCGCCGGGCGCAGGCGATGCTCGGCCGCCAGGCGCCAAAGCTCGGCGCAGGTCGGCGGGCCGGCACTCTCACCGAGGACTTCGGCCTCGCGGGTGGCGATGCGGCCGAAGCGGGCGACAGCGGCGAGCGGAGCCAGCGCCCCGGCGTTGACCTGCTCGGCCCCGGCGGCGAGCGCCGCCTCGCGGTAGGCCTGCAGCGGCTGCCAGCCCCAGACGCCGTGGCGCTCGCCGCTCTCGGCGACGAAGACGGCGGAGGGGAACGAGAGCCGCTCCTTGCCTTCGGTCTGGCTGAGCCTGCCGGCGGCGCGGGCCTCGGCGGGGATCGTGCGGGCCTCTTCGACGTCGGCGCCGAAGGCCTCGAGCGGGCCGTTGGAGCCGAGCGCGGACTCGAAGCGGGCGACGTCGAGGCCGGCAGCTCCCGCCTCGGCCAGGAGGGCACTCGGGGTGTCGAGCTTGCGGCGCTCCAGCATCAGGCCCTCGCGCAGGCGCCGCAGGTAGCGGTAGCCCGCCTCCCAACCCTGCTCGGCGGCCGCCTCGACCGCGATGCAGGCCGGGTAGGTGCTGTCGATGGGATTCTCCGTCCAGAGGCGCGGATCGCACGGCATCCCGGTCTCGGCGGATACATTGAGCCAGTGCGACATCAGGTCGGCGAAGCAGTCGGGCCCGGAGCCGATCGCCCCCTCCTCGTCGCGATAGTCGCTGCCGTAGCGGCGGGCGAGCCCGCCCAGCACCCAGGCAAACTCGAGCTGCCCGTCGAACTCCCACATCAGCCTCCGCAAAACCGGCTCGGCTCCCCACGACCAGGAGCAGGCGGGGTCGGTGTAGTAGCGAACCTGTACGGACACTGTGAGCAAAACCCTATGGAAACTCCGCCCCCTGCCTCGTAACGTTGCCGGCCGTTAGATGAACTCCCGCCCGACCAGCTCGCAGATGATCGGCACCGTTTTGTCGGGCCGCTACAAACTGGAGGCAAAGCTCGGCAGCGGCGGCATGTCGACCGTCTACCTGGCCAAGGACGGCACGCTCGACCGCGACGTCGCGGTCAAGGTCATGCACCGCGAGATGTCCGAGCAGCCCGACCAGCTGGAGCGCTTCCGCCAGGAGGCGCGCGCGGTCGCCAAGCTCTCCCACCCCAACGTCGTCGCCGTGATCGACGCCGGCGAGGACGGCGGCCACCCCTACATCGTCTTCGAGTACGTCGAAGGGGAGACGCTGAAGCAGCGGATCGCCCGGATCGGCGCGCTCGACGCGCAGGAGGCGCTGGCTTACGCGATCGAGATCGCCCGCGGCCTCACGGTTGCCCACGCCCGCAACATGGTCCACCGCGACATCAAGCCGCAGAACGTCCTGATCGACGCCGAGGGCCGGGCCAAGCTGACCGACTTCGGCATCTCCCGCCAGCTCGAGCAGGACGGGATGACCGCCACCGGCCGCGTCCTCGGCACCACCGATTACGTCGCCCCCGAGCAGGCGATGGGGCACCCGGTCGACATCCGCTCCGACATCTACTCGCTCGGCGTCGTCCTCTACGAGATGCTGGTCGGCCAGGTCCCCTTCCACGCCGACAGCCAGGTCGGGGTGGCGATGAAACACGTCAACGAGGAACTGCCCGACGTGCAGCAGCGACGGCCGGAGATCTCGGCCGCGGCGGCGCTGGTGGTCGAGCGCGCGACCGCCAAGGACCCGGACGAGCGCTACCAGGCGGTGGGCGAGATGATCGATGACCTCTCGACCGCGCTCGAGGTCGAGGCCGCCCGCGCCGGCTCGACCACGGGCGAGGCGACCAGCGTCCTCGACGCCGTCCCGCCGCCTCAGCGCAAGCTCTCGAGCCGCGCCCGGCCGTCCTGGGCCGCGATCGCCCTGTTGCTGCTGGTCGCCGGCGGCGCCGTGGCCGCGGTCCTGTTCATCAGCAAGGGCGGTGGCGGCGGCGGCGCGCTCAAGGACAAGGGCTCGACCGTGGCGATCGCCTCGGCCACCGACTACGACCCCCAGGGCGACGAAGAAGAGGATCCGGGCACGGTCAGCCTCACTGTCGACGGCAACCCCAGCGGCACCGCCTGGAGCACCGAGCACTACGACACCGACACCTTCGCCGGGACCAAGACCGGGCCCGACCCGGGGGTCGGCCTCTACGTGACCACGAAGTCGGCGGTGAAGCCATCGCGGCTGGTGATCCGCACGCCGACGCCCGGCTGGGACGCGGAGGTCTTCGCCGCCGCCACGGGCCCGCCCGGCGAACTCTCCGAATGGGGAGAACCGGTCGGCGTGATCACCGACGCCGCGGGCAGCGCCGAGGTCGACCTCAACCTCAGCTCCCCGGCCAAGTACTTCCTGATCTGGTTCAACAGGGCGGCGGCGGCGCGGGATCAGGAAGGCCGCTACCAGGTCGAGATCAGCGACGTGAAGCTGCTCAACTGAGTTAGAACTCGTGCGAGCGGGCGCGCTGATGGCGCTCGATCGCGAGCCCGACCAGGCGGTCGCAAAGCTCCGCATAGGCGACGCCGCTGGCCTCGAGCAGCTTCGCGTAGACGCTGGTCTCGGTGAAGCCGGGCATGGTGTTGATCTCGTTCACCAGCACCTCGCCGTCGGGCTCGACGAAGAAGTCGCAGCGGGCCAGCCCGGAGCAGCCGGCGAGGGCGAAGACCGCGACCGCCAGCTCCCGCACCCGCGTCGTCGTCGCCTCCTCCAGCGGCGCCGGCACCCGCAGCTCCATCCCGCCTTCGGTGTACTTGGCCTCGAAGTCGTACCAGTCGGCGTGGGCGACGATCTCGCCCGGCAGCGAGGCCTCGGGCTGCTCGTTGCCAAGCACCGAGCACTCGACCTCACGCCCGCTGGCGGAGGCCTCGACGATCACCCGCGGGTCGTGGCGCAGGGCCAGCTCGACCGCCTCGTCGAGCTGGGCGAGGTCGTCGACGCGGCTGATGCCGACGCTCGAGCCCAGGCGCGAGGGCTTCACCCAGAGCGGCAACCCGAGGTCTTCGCAGCGGCCCCACCAGTCGGCCCCCTCGACCGCGGTGAACTCGACCTGCGGCACGCCCTGGGCGGCGAAGAGGCGCTTCAGCGTCAGCTTGTCCATGCAGACGGCCGAGGCGAGGACGTCGGAGCCGACGTAGGGGACGTCGAGCCACTCGAGCAGGCCCTGGACGCTGCCGTCCTCGCCGAAGGGGCCGTGCAGGGCCGGGAAGGCGGCGTCGGCGCCGAGCAGGCCGGCACCGGGGGTGAGGGCGACGCTGGCGCCGGTGCAGCTCCAGTCGCCGTTGCGGGCGATCGTCACCTCGACCGGCTCGTGTCCCGCCGCGCGCAGGCCCTGCGCGACCGCCGCGCCGGAGCGCAGGGAGACGTCGTGCTCGGAGGAGCGGCCGCCGCTCAGCACCGCCACCCTCACGGTTCTTCTTCCGCTTCGGGGGAGGCCGCCTGCGGGCGGCCGACGACGATCGTCACCGATTCCCCGGGGGCCAGCTCCGAGCCCGGTGGCGGGAACTGGTCGAGGGCGCGGCCGACTTTGCCGGCGACTTCGGTTTCTTCTTCTTCGACCGTCGGTTCGAGCCCGGCTTCGCGCACCGCCTGCACCGCTTCGGAGCGCAACTTGCCGATCACGTTCGGCATCTTCGCCTGCTCTTTGCCGGCGGAGACGACGATCGAGACCGTGGCGCCAGGTTCGACCTCGCTGCCGGCGCTGGGCGACTGGCTGATCACCTCGCCCGCGGGCGAGCTGCTTTCTTCTTCGGAAACGCTGGGGGTGAGGCCGCGGCCGCGGATCTGCTGCACCGCCAGGCGCCGCTGACTGCCGACCAGGACCGGCACCTTGGCCAGCTTCGGGCCGCTGGAGACGAGGATGGTGACGGTCGAGCCGTTGGTGACGGAGCTGCCGCCGGAGGGATCGGAGTGGATCACCGTGCCCTCTTCGATGCTGGCGGATTTGGCGCTTTCGACCTTCACCTCGAAGCCTGCGCTTTCGAGCTTTTCGCTCGCTTCTTCCTGGCCAAGGCCAGCGGTCGCCGGCACCTTGCCAGTGCCGGGGCCGGAGCTGACCGTCAGCGTCACCTTCGGCTTCGAGCAGAAGAAGGTGAGGAAGGAGCAATCGAGTTCGGCCTGCGAGGCGGGCGGTGAGCCCAGCGGCTGCTGCTCCAGCACTTCATTCGCCGCCGTGTCGCGCTCGACGTAGACGATCTTGGCGACGGTGAAGCCGTTGCGTTCGAGCCGCTGGGTGGCGGCGCTGCGCATTTCGCCGGTCACATCGGGGACTTCGGTGCTGGTGTCGCGGGTCAGCGCCAAACCGATCAGGAGGCCGATCAGCACCGCTGCGACCGCCGCGGCGATCCAGCGGCGGCGGCGCTTGCGCGCCTCCTCCTCGGGGTCCTCCTCGTCCACCGCCTCCACGGAGACGGCGACGACCGGCGGCAACGGCGCGAAGGCGGCGGTGCCGCCGCCCTGCCCGCCCGGTTCTTTCATCGCCGCGTCGAGCGCCGCGATGAAAGCGTCGGCGCTCTGGAAGCGGGCGCCCGGGTCCTTCTCCAGGGCGCGCATCACGGCGGCGTCGAGCGCCGGGCTGACCTGGTGGTTGATCGAGCTGGGGCGCTGCGGGGTCTGGGAGACCTGTTTCATCGCCACCGCGACGGCGGAGTCGGCCTCGAACGGGACCCGGCCGGTCAGCGCCTCGTAGAGGATCACCCCGACCGAGTAGAGGTCGGAGACGGCGGTGACGTCGAAGCCCTGGGCCTGCTCGGGCGAGAGGTAGTGCGGAGTGCCCATCACCGAGCCGGTCTGGGTGATCTCGGAGACGCCGGCGCGGGCGATGCCGAAGTCGGTCACGACCGCCTTGCCCTCGCCGTCGACGATCACGTTCTGGGGCTTGAGGTCGCGGTGGACGATGCCGTTGCGGTGGGCGAAGCGGGCCGCCTCGAGGACCTGGCGGATCAGCGCCACCGCCTCCTCCGGGGTCAGGCCGCTGTCGATCAGCTGCTTCAGCGTCGGCCCCTCGATGAACTGCATGGCGATGTAATAGGTGCCTTCGAAGGCACCGCGGTCGAAGACGGAGACGATGTTGGGGTGCTGCAGGCCGGCCGCCGCCTCGGCCTCGCGGCGGAAGCGCTCGACGAACTCACGGTCCTGGGCGAAGCGCTTGTGCAGGACCTTCAGAGCGACCTGGCGCTGGAGGTGGGTGTCTTCGGCCAGCCAGACGTCGGCCATGCCGCCGGCACCGAGCCGGCGCAGGACGCGATAGCGCCCGTCGATCGTGCTTCCCTCGCTCACTTCAGGCACCCTGTCTCCTCTTTCTCGGTGTTCGCCTCACGTCATTCGCCGTTGAGGATCGTTTCCGCCACGTCGCGGAAGATCGGGGCGGCGATGTCGCCGCCGAACTGGGTCGTGCACTCGACCGTGGCGGCGATCGCGATCTTCGGTTCGTCGGCGGGGGCGAAGCCGATGAACCAGGCCTGGTTCTCGTCGGTGCCGCCGCCGCAGGCGTCGTTGTAAGGCGTTTCCGCGGTGCCGGTCTTGCCGGCGACCGAGATGCCAGAGATCGCCGCGTTGGTGCCGGTGCCTTCGCTGACCACGCCTTCCATCGCCGTCGTCAGCTCTGCCGCGGTCTCGGAGCTGATCGGCTGGCTGTACTCGGAGGGGTCGAGCTTTTCGGTCACGCGGCCGTCGGGGTCGACGACGCGGCTCCAGATCTGCGGCTTCATCAGCTTGCCGCCGTTGGCCACCGCAGCCGCCACCTCGGCCATCTGCAGCGGCGTCACCAGCAGCCGCTCCTGGCCGATCGCCACCCGGGCCAGGTCGACTGGGTCGTCGGGGCTGGCCGGCGAGCCTTCGACGTAGACGCCGCTGCGGTTGACCTCGTCTTCGGGCAGGTCGATCGCCGGCGTCGAGTAGAAGCCGAAGCGGTCCATGTATTCGCGCAGCGTCTCTTCTCCCACCTGCTGGCCGAGCTGGGCGAACCAGGTGTTGACCGAGTTGGTCAGGGCGGTGTCGAGCGAGATCGGCCCGAAGTCCTGGGTGAAGTCGTTGTTCAGCGGCTGCCCTTCGACATCGAGCGAGCCGGGGGCGTCGATCGTCGTTTCTGGCGTGATCGCGCCGGAGTCGAGGCCGGCGGCGGCGGTCACGACCTTGAAGGTCGAGCCCGGCGGGTAGAGCCCCTGGGTGGCGCGGTTGAGCAGCGGCGTTTCGATTTCGCTGCGGTTCAGCTTCGAGAGTTCGTAGGGGACGCGGTTGGGGTCGTAGGGGGCGTTCGAGGCCATCACCTTGACCCGGCCGCTCTGCGGTTCGAGCGCGACCACGGCGCCGAAACCCTGTTCCTCCAGGTCCGCCAGCGCCACCTGCTGCGCCGCTGGGTCGATGCTGGTGACGATGTCGTTGCCTTCCTGGGAGTGGCCCAGCAGCTCGTCGAGGATCGAGCTGAATTCGGAGCCTTCGCCGACCAGCTGGTCGTTGTGGAACTGCTCGAACTCGGAATCCCCCTGGCGCACGAAGCTGTAGCCGATCGGGTGCCCGTAGAGCGAGCCTTCGGGATAGCGGCGGACGAAGCGCAGCGAGTCGCCCTTGCCCTTCGCCACCGACTTGGCGATCACGCTGCCGTCGGCGGCGAGGATGCGGCCGCGGCGGATCTGCTGCTGCTCCAGCAACGGGCGTTTGTTCGCTTCCTTGTCCTTCAACGCCGACGCGTCGAACACCGACCAGTAGGACGTGAAGCCGATCAGGACCGCGAAGAGGACGACGATGAAGGCGAACAATTTGACGATCTGGCGGTTCACGCGCTCGCCCCCAACAGCGAGCGGCCGCGTGGCTGCAGCGCCTCACGGCGAGCGCGGTCGGAGATCAGCAGCAGCAGCGCCAGCAGCACGAAGTTGGCGACGATCGAGCTGCCGCCATAGCTGATGAAGGGCAGGGTGACGCCGGTCAGCGGGATCACCCGGGTGACGCCGCCGATGATCACGAAGGCCTGGATCGCGAAGACCGCGGTGAGGCCGGTCGCCAGCAGCTTCGAGAAGCCGTCGTCGGCGAGCAGGGCGATCTTGAAGCCGCGGGCGGCGATCAGCAGGTAGATCAGGATCACGCCGCAGGCGCCGAAGAGGCCGACCTCGTTGACGATCAGCGAGTAGATCGTGTCGGTCTGCGCCGCCGGCAATAACGCCGCATGGGTGCCGGGGATCGTGATCAGCGACTGCCCGAAGCCCTTGCCGAAGAGGCCGCCGTCGGCCTGGGCGAAGATCGACTGCAGGATCTGGTACCCGGTGCCGGTCGGGTCGTTGTAGGGGTTGAGCCAGATCTCGACCCGATCGTGGACGTGGGGCACGGTCGAGGCGAAGAACCAGGCGCCGACGACGAACATCGCCATGCCGATGGCGACGAAGGAGAAGCGCCCGGTGGCGACGTAGAGCAGGGCGAGGAAGGCGGCGAAGAACATCAGCGAGCTGCCGAGGTCGCGGATGAAGACGAGCATGAACATCGACGCTCCCCAGACCACCAGCATCGGCCCGAAGTGCTTCAGCGGCGGCAGGGTGACGCCGAGGACGCGGCGGGCGCCGACGATCAGGACCTCGCGGTTCTCGCGTAAGTAGCTGGCGAGGAAGACGACGATCGCGATCTTCGAGAACTCGGCCGGCTGGAAGGCGAGCGGGCCGATCTTGACCCCGAGGTAGGCGCCGTTGACCTGCTGGCCGATCCCCGGCAGCCGCGGCGCCAGCAGCAGCAGCAGCCCGACCGCGGCAATCGTGTAGCGGTAGCGCTCCAACACCTCGTAATCGCGCAGGAACTGGATCGTCAGCGCGAAGAGGACGAGGCCGAGGACGAACCAGTTCGCCTGGTCGCGGGCGAGGGCGTCGTCGATCCGGTAGATCATCACCAGGCCGAAGGCGGTCAAAAGCGCGACCAGCGGGAACAGGTACGGGTCGGCGTTGGGCAGGCGAATTCGCAGGTAGACGTGGGTCGCGAGGCAGACGGCGAAGAAGTAGGCGCCGTAGATCAGGCTGAGGTTGTCGAGCCGCGGCCCCTCCTGGGCGAAGACCGCGGCGAAGCCCGCCGTCAGCAGCAGGGCGACCGGAACCAGGGCGGCAAGCTCCCGGTTCCTGGCGGAGCTCAAGGAACCCCCTGGCTGCGTTCGAGGTCTTCGACCAGGTCGGCCGCATCCTCGCGCGAGCGCAGGTCGTGGCCGGTGACGGCGTCGCGGCGCTTCGGCGGCAGCGCTTCGGTCTGGATCGGGCTCGCGTATCGCTCGTCGTAGAGCTTGATCCCGAAGGGAAGTTCGTAGGGGGCGCCGCGGTAGAGGGCGACGCGGCCGGCACTGTCGGTGCCGAGGAACCAGATCTGACGGTTGCCGTACCAGGCGCCAAAGGCGATCGCGGCGAGAACCAGCAGCGCCGCCAGCGCCTTCGCCGCCCGCTTGAGGCCGCGGCGGCGCGGTTTCGCGTCGAGGTCCTGGCGGCGTCGCTGGGCCGCGTCGGCGGCCGCGCGGCGGCGCACCTCGGTCGCGGTCAGCCCCGCCTCCTCGGCGGAGGCGCCGATCAGCGTCGCGCCCTCGTCGCTGCCCTGCGGCCCGGTCGGCGCCGCGGCGTCCTCGAGCTGGAAGGCGACGACGGTGATGTTGTCGCGGCCGCCGGCCCGGTTGGCTTCGTCGACCAGGGCGCGCACCGCCGACTGCAGCGAGGTGGCGCGGGACAGCAGCCGGGCGATCTCCTCGTCGGGAAGCATCGTCGTCAGCCCGTCGGAGCAGAGCAGGAAGATGTCGCCGGCCTGGGCGGGGACGGTCTGGACGTCGACCTCGACATCGGGTTCGGGGCCGAGCGCGCGAGTGATGATCGAGCGCTGCGGGTGGTCCTGGGCCTGGGCCTCGGTCAGCTGGCCCTTGCGCCGCATCTCCTCGACCAGCGAGTGGTCGCGGGTGAGGCGCTCGAACTTGCCGCCGCGCGAGCGGTAGGCGCGGCTGTCGCCGACGTGGCCGATCGCCACCTCCTCGGCCTCGAGGTTGACGATCGCGGCGGTGATCGTCGTCCCCATCCCGGCCAGGTCGGGATCCTTGCGGGCGCGCTCGTAGATCGCGGCGTTGGCCTGCTCGATCGTCTCGCGCAGCACCCGCTCGGGGGGCGCCTCGGGCAGCTCGCGGTCGAAGGACTCGGCCGCCGCTTTCGAGGCGACCTCGCCCGCCTGGGCGCCGCCCATGCCGTCGGCGACGACGAAGACCGCCGCCCGGGTGAAGAGCGAGTCCTCGTTGGCGCTGCGCTGGCGCCCGGTGTCGGTGCGGAACGCCTGGTCCTCGACGCGCAGAGTCATTGGACCTCGAACCTGAAGACCGTGTCGCCGATCTGGACCGTGTCGCCGTCGAGCAGCTCGGCCTCGCCCTTCAAGGTGGCCCCGTTGAGCAGGGTGCCGTTGGTCGAGGCCATGTCCTCGACCATGTAGCGGTCGCCGCGGGAGAAGACGCGGGCGTGCAGCCCGGAGGCGTAGCGGTCCTCGATCTGCACGTCGGAGTCCTTCGAACGGCCGATCGAGAGGCCGCCGATCAGGTCGAAGCGGTCGTCGGCGGTGAGGCCGCCGCCGCGCTCGACGACCAGCCAGGCATCCGCCCCCCTCCCCCCCTCGGCATAGGCCGGGGCGGCGTGGAAGCCGGTCGCGTCGGGGGCTGGCGAGGCCGTTCGCCGCAGGTCCTTCAGGGCGCTGCGGGCGATCACGAGCAAGAACAAATAGAGGACGGCCAGAAAGCCGAACTTCAACGCTACGGAAATGGGGTCGTATTCCACACCAGCACCCTAATGACGGGCCCAGGCGTCGCCAAGCGGCGTCCTCAGTCGCCCAAATAGCGCTGCTATTCGGGCTCCCTGCGTCCTTGCCTGGCAACCCCTGGGTGGCATTACTGCTCGATATCGAAGAGAAAAGTCGTGGTGCCGACGGTGACCTGGTCGCCGGGCGAGAGCCGGGTCGAGGCGACGCGGCGGCCGTTGACCTTGATCCCGTTGGTCGAGCCGAGGTCGACGATCTGCCAGTCACCCGACTCCGCCCGCCGCAGCTCGGCGTGGCGGCGCGAGACGTTGGGGTCGGAGAGGACGCACTCGACCGACTTCGAGCGGCCGATCGTCGCCCGCGGGCCGTCGAGGACGTAGCGGCGGTCGTCGAGCGAGACCACGGCGCGGGTCGAGACCAGGGCTCCGACCGCCTGCTCGGGCCGTTTCGGGCGGCTGCGGTCACGCTCGCGCACGGCCGAGTAGACCATCGTCTGACCCTCTTCGCCCTGCTTCGGGCTCTCGCCCTCGTGCGCCGGCGGCTTCACCAGGCGGGCCTGGATCCCGAACTCGCCCAGCCGCAGGCGCTCGTCGGTGTCGAACTCGACCGCGGGCCGGGTCAGCAGGTCGTAGCCGCGGCGGCGAGCGTGCTCCAGCAGGTAGCCCGACAGCTCCTGCTCGAGCGAGCGCTCGTAGCCCTCGAGCTTGGCCCGGTCCTGCTTGGAGAGGTAGACCGTGTACTCGTTGGGCACGTAGACCCGCTGGACCGAGGCGGTCTTGTGCGCGTCCATTTCCTTCGCCAGTTTGCGCGCGAGTTCGACCGGCTGCACCTCGGAGCTGAAGGCGCGGCTGAAGACCCCCTCGACGAGGCCTTCGATCCGGGACTCGAGGTTGCGCAGGACGCCGATCGGAAAATCCTAGATGAGCGGCGGGGCGATCACGGCAGCAGGACCCCGTGGCCGAGCGCGAGCCAGGCGCCGAGGACGGCCGCGGAGGCGAGGGCGGCGACGCGGATGCCGAGGTGGGCGGCGCTGGGGCGGGTCCCCTCGGCGAGCAGCTCCAAGGAGTCCTCGATCGCGGTCCCGAGCTGCTCCAGCGAGGGCCGGTGGCCGGGGCGGGCGGCGAGGCAGGCGTCGATCTCCTGGCTCAGCTCCCGCGGCAGGTCGGGGCGCAGCCGCCGCAGCGGCCGGTGGCGGGCGCCGATCGCGCGCGCCGTCGCGGCGGGGCTGGAGCGCCGGTGCGGGTTCTCGCCGCTCCAGCACTCATAGAGGACGAGCGCCAGCGAGTAGACATCGGTCTCGGGGCCGGCGGGCCGGCCCTCGGCCTGCTCGGGCGACATGTAGGCGAGGGTGCCGACGATGTCGCCGGGAGCGGTGAGCGCCGCCTCGTCGGCGAGCCGGGCGATGCCGAAGTCCATCAGCTTCGCCCGCGGCTCGCCGTCGCCGTCGCCCGCGGTGATCTGGACGTTCTGAGGCTTGATGTCGCGGTGGACGACCCCGCGCGAGTGGGCATGGTCGAGCGCCTCGCAGAGGTCGGCGCCGATCTCGCCGATCTCGCGGTCGCTGAGCTCGCCGGCGTGGGCGAGGCGGGCCAGGGTCGAGCCCTCGACCAGCTCGCTGACGAGCAGGGCGTTGCCGTCCTCCTCGCCCATCTCATAAAGGGTGACGATGCCGGGATGGTTGAGCCGGGCCGCGGCCTGGGCCTCGCGCAGGACCCGCTTGCCGGCCTCCCCCCGCTGCTCGATCGCCTTCACCGCGACCGGGCGCTCGAGCCGCCCGTCCCAGGCCTCGTAGACCACGCCGAAGCCGCCGCTGCCGATGCGACGCTCGATCAGGAAGCGGTTGAGAACGAGTGAACCGACCAAAGCTCCTTTGAATTCGGCACCGCGGTCCTCTCTCCTGCGGCCGCCCTGCATGGGAAAACCCCACCGTTTGCTGCGCCTCTTGACGCGGCAGCCGCGCCAGGCTTCATACTCTCCGCCCAGCCAACCAGCTTGGAGAGCCGCTTCTTGGAGGATTCAGCAGCAGCGCCGCGGCGGCGGCAGCGCCCCCCACGCCGACCCGAACGCCAGCAGATCATGCTGCGGCGCGGTCTCGCGCTCGGTGGCGGCCTGATTCTGCTGATCCTGATCGTGCTTGGCGTCAAGGGCTGCCTCGACGCCCGCGCCAACCGCGAGCTCAGCGACTACGCCCGCAACGTCACCCAGATCGTCGAAGAGACCGATCAGACCAGCAAAGCCTTCTTCGGCAAGCTCGCCGACCCCGGCAGCCTCTCGGTGACCGAGTTCATCGCCGAGGTCAACGCCGACCGCAGCGCCATGGACAACTACGCGTCGCGGGTCGACGGCCTCAGCGCCCCCGGTGACATGAGCCGGGCCCAGAACGCGCTCGAGCTGACCTACGAGCTGCGCGGCAGCGCGATGACCGAGATCGCCGACAAGATGAGCACCGCCCTCGGCGACGCCGGCTCGGCCAAGGCGACCGCGGCGATCGCCCGGCAGATGCAGAAGCTGCTCGCCGCCGACGCGCTCTACGCGGCGATCGTGCGTCCCGAAATCGACGGCGTGCTTGCCGACAACGGGATCGAAGGCAGCGACGTGCCGCCCAGCGTCTTCCTCCCGGAAGGGACGAAGTGGCTCGAAGAAACGGCGGTCTCGACGGCGCTGGGCAGCGTCACCGGCTCCAGCAGCGCGGCGACGCCCGGGGTCCACGGGCTCGAACTGGCCGGGGTCAGCGTCAACGGCACCGCGCTCGGCGAAGAAGCCGCCTCGGTCGCGGCCGAAGAAACGGTCGAAGTCGAAGTCGAAGTGCTGAACCTGGGCGAATCGACCGAGAACGGGATCGGCGTCTCGGTCTCCGTCGGCGGCACCGAACTGGAAGGAACGATCGAAACCGTCGGCGCCGGCGAAACCGCCTCGGTCTCGATCCCGCTGACGCCGACCCCGAGCGGCGAAGTCACGCTCGAAGTCAAGGTCGACACCGTGCCCGGCGAGGAAGTCGCCGAAAACAACGAAGAAAGCTACGCCGTCGTCTTCGAATAGCCCCGGCCTCGGGCGCTAGGTTGAGCCACATGCGAATCGCCTACCTCGGCCCGGCCGGCACCTTCACCGAGGACGCGCTGGGCGAAGTCACCGCCGGCGTCGAGTTCGAGCCGTTGCGGACGGCGACGATCCACGAGGCGATCCTCAAGGTCGAAGGCGGCGAGGCGGACCGCGCCCTGGTCCCCTTCGAGAACTCGATCGAGGGCTCGGTCCGCGGCACCCTCGACACGCTCGCCTTCGACGCCGAGGCGGTGACGATCGTCGGCGAGCACGACTACGCCGTACGCGCCCATCTGATCGGCCGCGAGGCGCTGGAGCTGGGCGAGATCGAGGCCGTCCTCTCCCACCAGCAGCCACTGGCCCAGTGCGCGCGCTTCCTGCGCGAGCAGCTTGCCGGGGTCGAACTGCGCAGCGTCAGCAGCACCGCGGCGGCGGTGCGGATGGTCGCCGAGTCGGTCCGCCCCTGGGCGGCGATCGGCTCGCGCGCCGCGGCCCAGCTCTACGGCTGCGAGATCCTGCGCGAGGGGATCCAGGACGAGGCCGACAACGTCACCCGCTTCGTCTGGATCGCTCCCGCCGGCACCGAGCCCGGAGTGGGAGGCGAGTGGAAGACCTCGCTCGTCTTCTCCGAGCTGGGCGAGGACCACCCCGGCGCCCTGGTCAACGCCCTGCGCGAGTTCTCCGACCGCGGGATCAACCTCACCCGGATCGAGTCGCGGCCGATGCGCCAGGGCCTCGGCCGCTACATGTTCTTCTGCGACCTCGAGGGCGCGGTGGGCGAGGCGGCCGTCGCCGAGGCGATCGAGCGGCTCCGCGCCAAGGCCGAATCGGTGCGCATCCTCGGCTCGTATCCGCTCGGTTAGCCGCCGCCGATTTCACCGGGTTGCGGCGCCAGGCGCCGACCCCCCTACAATTTGCGGGCATATGGCCCGGGTTCTGGTGCTTAACGCGACGTACGAGCCCATCAACGTTTGCACGTTGAGACGTGCTGCTGTGCTGCTGCTGAAGGAGAAGGCCGAGCTGTTGGAGCGGTGCGAAGGGGCGGCGCTGCACTCCGAGCACATGACGATGGACCGGCCCGACGTGATCCGCCTGACCAACTACGTGCGGATCCCCCGCGAGGCCCACCGCCGCAAGATCACCCGCCGCGCCGTCCTCGCCCGCGACTCCTGGACCTGCCAGTACTGCGGCTCGACCAAATCGGGGCTGACCGTCGACCACGTGATCCCGCGCAGCCGCGGCGGCAAATCGGTCTGGGAGAACATCGTCGCCGCCTGCGCCAGCTGCAACCGCCGCAAGGGCAACCGCCTCCCCCGCGAGATCCACATGCACCCGAAGAACGACCCCAAGGCCCCGCCCGCCACCGTCTTCATCCAGGTCGCGAGCCCGAAGATCCCGCGGGCTTGGGAGCAGTACTTGCCGCAGGCTGCTTAGGGGCGTGGCGGTGAGGGAGGGTCGGGTGTCCCTTGCGCGGAGACCGTTGCGCAGCTGATCGCGATCGAGGGCTCACGCGCTCGTCCTTGAGCCTCCGCGCAAGGGACACCCGACCCTCCAACCAAAGCGTGTTTCTGAGCAGCCTGGGACTGAAAAGCTTGCGAGGACAGAGCATCCGGCAAGCCGGCGGCGGCACTAGGGCACGGGAGCTTGAGCGGAGCGAGGCTCCCGTAAGGGCGAGGGCGGGTAGGCCCCGCTCTAGCCTCCCAACTCGTTGCGTATATCTCGCCGCCGCCAGGCGGCGTCCTTATTGCACCGGCTCTGCCGGTGCTAGGCGTAAGCGGGGCCTACCCGCCCTCGCCCTCCACCGGGGCCTCGTCCACGGACCCCTCGTCGGCCGCCGGCAGCTCCTCCGGCAGCGCCCCCTCGGGCTGCTCCGGCTCCCCTTCGGACTCGACCACCAGCGCCACGGCGCTGACCTGGTCGTCGTCCTTGATGTTCATCACCTTGACGCCCTGGGTCGAGCGGCCCATCTGCGAGATGCCGCTGACCGAGGTGCGCTGGACCATGCCGTTCTGGGAGATGAAGAGCAGCTCCTGATGCTCACCGACGATCAGGGCGCCGGCGAGGCCGCCCTTCTTCTCGGTCAGCTTCGCGGTCAGCACGCCTTTGGTCCCGCGGCCCTTGACCGGGTACTCGGAGACCGGGGTCCGCTTGCCGTAGCCGTTTTCGGTGACGACGAACAGTTCGGTGTCGTTGCGGGCGATGTCCATCGCCAGCACCCGGTTGTCCTTGCCGGCCACGTTCATGCCTTTGATCCCGCTGGTGTCGCGTCCCATCGAGCGCACCAGCTCCTCCGAGAAGCGCGAGGCGTGGCCGGAGTGGGAGACGATGAGGATGTCGTCTTCGCCCGAGGTGAGTCGGACCTGGACCAGCTCGTCGCCGTCGCGGACCTTGATCGCGATGATTCCGTCGGCCCGGATCGGCGTGTTGTAGGCGAGGAACTCGGTCTTCTTGATCAGGCCTTTGGCGGTGGCGAAGGCGAGGTACCTGTTCTCCTTGAAATCCCTGGTCGGGATCACCGCCATCACCTTCTCGCCTTCGCGCAACGGCAGCAGGTTGTTCAGCGAGCTGCCTTTGGCGTTGCGCGAGCCCTCCGGCAGCTCGTAGACCTTGAGCCGGTAGACCTTGCCGCGATTGGTGAAGAAGAGCAGGTAGTCGTGGGTCGAGGAGATGTGCAGGTGGGCGATGTAGTCGTCGTCTTTGAGGTTCATCCCCATCACGCCGACGCCGCCCCGATGCTGCTGGCGGTAGGTCGCCAGCGGCAGGCGCTTGACGTAGCCGGAGGCGGTCAGCGAGATCACCATCTGCTGGTCGGCGATCATGTCCTCGATCCCGACGTCGCCCTCGAAGTGGGCCAGTTCGGTGCGGCGCTCGTCGCCGTAGGACTCGACCACTTCGGCTAGCTCGTCCTTGACCAGGGACATCACTTTCGCCTCGTCGCCGAGGATCGCCCGCAGCTCGCCGATCCGCTCCATCAGGTCGGCGTGCTCGGCCCGGACTTTGTCGGCCTCGAGCGCGGTCAGGCGCTGCAGGCGCATGTCGAGGATCGCCTGCGCCTGCTCGCGCGAGAG
>DASYKN010000053.1:0-38177 GCA_035995325.1 Solirubrobacterales bacterium | reverse complement strand
CGGGGAAAGAGGAGGGCACGGTCGGCTCGCTGATCCTCGGCCTCTACGACGACGGCGAGCTGCGCTCGGTCGGCCACATCTCCGGCTTCTCGGCGGCGGCGAAACGGAGCATGCGGGCGATGCTGGCGCCGCTGGAGACGGGCGAGCGCGGCGGCGCCGAACCGAGCCGCTGGACCGGCGACCGCGAGCTCGAGTGGGTGGCGCTGCGGCCCGAGCTGGTGATCGAGGTCGGCTACGACCATGCGGCCAGCGGGCGGATCCGCCACGGAGCGAGGTTTCACAGCTTTCGCGACGACAAAGAGCCGGCGGAGTGCTTGTTCGAGCAGCTGGACGAAGGCGGTTAGCCCGGATCAGAACAACGCCCTCTGGTCCGGCTCGGCCGGCGGTGCGGGGGCGGCGTAGGGCTGGCTGCGGCGCGGCACCGGGTCGTCGCCGTCGGCTCGGGAGCTGCGCATCTTGCTCGAGCCCCAGCCCTTGAGGGCGCGGGTGGCGTGCTTGCGCTGCTCCGGGCGCATGTGGGCGCGGGAGCCGTAGAGCGACTCGTATTTGGGCAGCAGGTCGGGGCGTTTGGCGGCGAGCCAGCCGTAGAAGACGTCCTTGACCTCGTCGCGCAGGTGCAGGGCGACGCCGCCGAGGAAGGTGGCGCCGGCTTCACGGGCGCGAGCGACGATCGGCTCCACCTGCTCGGGGCTGTCGTTGATCCCCGGCATCAACGGTGCGATCAGGACCCCGGAGTCGATCCCCCGCCGGCGCAGCTCGGCGACCGCATCGAGCCGCGCCGCCGGGCTCGGGGTGTGCGGCTCGGTCGCCCGCCAGGCCGCCTCGTCGAGGGTCGGCACCGAGAGGTTGACCGAGACCTTCAGCCCCGCATCGCGCATCCGCTCGAAGTGCTCGACGTCGCGCATCACCAGCGGCGACTTGGTCAGCACCGAGACCGGCGTCCGCGCCGCCTCCAGCGCCGCCAGGATCTCGGGCATCATCCGGTAGCGGCTCTCGACCCACTGGTAGGGGTCGGTGTTCGTCCCCAGCGCCACCAGCTCCCGCTTCCACCCCGGCCGGGCCAACTCCGCCCGCACCAGCTCCGGGACGTTGACCTTGACGACGATCTCGCGCTCGAAGTCGCGATCGGCGTCGAGGTCCAGATAGGTGTGGGTGCGGCGGGCGAAGCAGAACTTGCAGGCGTGGGTGCAGCCGCGGTACTGGTTGATCGTCCAGCTGAAGCCGAAGCGGGCGCCCGGCACGTGGTTGAGGGCGGAGCGGGCGCGGACCTCGTGGAAGTTGATCCCCATCGCCTCCGGCGCGTCGAAGGTGCGGGTGACGGTGCCGTCGCCGACTCCGGGCAGGCGCAGATCGTTCTCGACTCTCTGTTCGTCCCACCTCATACGAACGTATGTTCGTATACGAGCCCACGGAAAAGCCCCGGAGGACCGGGCCAGACGCGGAACTAGATGCTGGAGCCGGTCTCGTCGCGGCGGAAAGCGGCAAGCTGCTCGAGCGCTTTGGCCCGGGCTTTGGCCCGCAGCGGCGGCAGCAGCGCCACCAGGTGGCCGCTGGGGCCGAGAGCCTGTTTGGCCCAGTTGCGGAAGTCGAACACGTCGGCGTGGTCGGCGATCTTGCCGTCGGCGGCGAAGCGGAAGGTCGCCTGGATGTCGTTGACCACCGGGCGGCCGGTGGAGAAGGTGTAGCGGGCGATCCAGTGGGCGCTGCCGGTCTCCTCGTTCGCGTCGTGCTCATGCAGCTCGATCGCGAGGTCGGTGGCGCGGCCGGTCAGCATCCGCCACATCGCCCCGATTTCCTCGCCCTCGAGGTCGCCGAAGGCGGGGTCGCGGAAGTGGGCGCCGGGCGCGTAACAGGCGGTCATCGCGGCGCCGTTGCACTGGCCGAAGGCCTCGTAGAGGCGCTCGATCGTGGCCTTGTTCGCCTCCGCGGACATGCGACCACCCTATGCCCTGACGCCGTCTAGGAGGGATTGGCGAAACTCGCAGGGCCAGTAGCCATGCGGGTTCGCAGGGTTGGTGATTTCACGGATACCTCGCTTTCGGGGGTGATCTACCCCAATAGGATCAGTCGAGCAATCGACTGAAAGGAACGCAAATGGCTACGAGGGTTCTCGCGCCCCATCCAGGCGGCGCCCCAGACCACCCCTGGGAGATCGAAGAAGAGTTCTCAGAGGTGACGGAGAAGGTCAACGAAGCCGTCAGGATCGGGCAGAAGTTCGTCGCCCTCAAGACCGAAGGAAAAGCTCGCGGATTCGTGGCGGCGGAAGTCAGGCAGATCATCGAGATCTGACGGGAGCTACTTGCGCTTCTTGCGCCGTTCCTTCCGAGCGCGCTTGGGCTTTTCTTCGTCAAGCTTGTAGACGGCGTGCTTGCGATCTAGCCAGATGGCGTGGAAGACCTGGCCCGACCTGAACCCCCAAAGCCTCTTCTTATTTCCGAGCCGGAATCGGAACAGAGGGGCATCGCCTATGACCTCGTCAAGCTCTCGACGGGTCAGATCCTGACGAGCGCATCGCTCGATTTCCTCGACGGATTGCTCGTGATGCTTCCGGTGGCCGTTCCTGCCTCCGGTCGTCATCTGCTCTATCTGGGTCCAAGTGTGCTGCGCCATTTCACAGGCAAAGTCAAGAACCTCCTTGGACTCCGCTGTGTTGAGCGCGAAGCCGTAACTCCCCTTCGTGCTCTTGTCGATGTGCTTAAAACAGAAGAAGGGGTGGGCGTCTTGCCGCGAGACTTTCCGCGGTGACGCCTTTGGAAGCTCGGCCGGCCCTTTTTGAAGGCGCGCTTTGGCGCCTTTATTGCTCACGCTCCCGACCGGGCTAGCTCAGGCTCTCCCAGTCGATTTCGCCTATTGGAGTCGCGTCGTCATCGGCAGCCACCGCCAAGTAGAACGCTGCCATCGACTCCGTCGAGATCTGGTTGCGGGAGCGCTCCGTAGAAGCCACGCCTTCGCGTGCATCGATCCACGGTCCCTCGTTGTGAGTCAGGAAGACAAGCTGGTGACCGGACAAGCCGCCGTAGCTACTAAGCACAGCGTCAATGGTCTTTTCCTCGCGCTCGGTCAGTTTGTCGGTGTCGCCTTTGCGCCACTTCGACACGCTGAACTGCCCACGGTGCCGGTTGTAAAGGGCGGGGACGACGGGTCCGTTTGCCCAAGCCTCGATCCGATCCTGAAATAAAGGCTTTTCTGCCCAGACCAAGTGCCACGCCTGCGTGTAGTAGACGAGCTTCTGAAGCTTCCACGTAGATATAGATCCCTGATGCTCAAGGATGTATTTGGCGACATCGTGGGCGGAGGCCATCAAGCCCTCCCAGGGCGGTCAGAGGGGGTCCAAGCTCCCCGAACAGTAGCGGTTGAGTCGGATTTCACCGGCGTTTCAGCCGCATGCAGTCGAGTGGCCATTGCCTCCCCCAAGGTCGTTGACAACTCCGAGCGTACCCGAATGCTCCGGATGTGACAAGTAATTAGCTCAAGTCATCCAAACTTGGCACTTTTCGCTCTGCAGAGCGGTTTTACGTCCGATTCAAAGTCTAGATTGATCGGGCACAAATCAAAAAGAAGGCCCCCGCGAAGTTGGAGCTTCCGAGGGCCAGGCCACCCGAGAGGTACCTCGACTGGCATCACCCAACGTAGCAGGGGGAGCGGCTTCCGCCGCCCTGAAATCAGTCCTCGATTCGCCCGAGATTGGGCGCCTGATCGAGGAGCTTGAAGCTACCCGCTGGACGGGCCGGCCTGGGTACCAGGTGAGGACGATGGTCGGGCTGGCGCTGGCGAAGTCGCTCTACGCGCTGCCTACGTGGACCAAAGTCGTCGCCCTGGTAGCTGATCACTGGAAACTGCAACGGGTTCTCGGCTGCGAGGGGAATCCGCCGAGCAAGTGGGCGGCCTATAGATGGGCCGCGAAGCTGAGGGAGAACGGTGAGGCGATCGATCGCTGCATCGACTCCGTCGTCGCCGGTCTAAAGGACAAGCTCCCCAACTACGGGACCGACCTGGCCATCGACGCCTCAGACATGCCCGCCTACGCCAACGGCCAGCGCTACGTCTCCAAGGACAGCGAGGTCGAACGCAACTGGCACACCGACCCCGACGCCTCCTGGGGGCATCGCTCGGCGGTCTCGACGCGGCGCGGCG
The DNA here is from genome assembly GCA_035995325.1 of Solirubrobacterales bacterium. Taxonomy (GTDB): domain Bacteria; phylum Actinomycetota; class Thermoleophilia; order Solirubrobacterales; family 70-9; genus VAYN01. The sequence continues at coordinate 34,043 of DASYKN010000053.1, read as the reverse complement.
GCGGGTTCTTCGGCTACCGCCTGCACGCTGCCGTCTGCACCGCCACCGACCTTCCGGTCGCATGGTCGGTCGAGACCGCAAAGGCCAACGAAACCCGGTTCGCCGCCGCCCTGATCGACACCGCGCAGCGGCGCGGCCTGATGGCGGCGACGGCCGCGATGGATAAGGGCTACGACCAGCGCACCGTCTACGACCAGTGCATGGAGCGCGACTGCCTGCCGATGATCCCGCTGCGACAGACGCCGGACGTGAAGCGCGGCGACCATGCGCCGCCGACCTGCTCGCACGGCGAGTGGACCTTCGCCGGGTCTGACCGCAAGCGCGGCGCGTCGAAGTGGCGATGCCCGACCGGCGAATGCAAGCCCGCCTCAACGTGGCTCGCCGCCGACCGGCTGCACACGCTGGTCCCGCGCAGCACGAAGCGCTGGAAGGCGGGCTACCGAAAGCGTGCCGCCGTCGAGCGGGAGTTCGGCCGCCTGAAGAATCAGTGGGGGCTGAAGCCGCTGCGCGTTCGCGGTCTCGACCGCGTGCGGCTCCATGCCGACCTCACGATCTTGACCAAGCTGGCCTGCGCCCTGTCGCGGGCGCGAGCCGCTACGGCTCCGCCCCGCCGCCAGCGCGGAAGCTCCCGCGCCTCTGCTCGCCCGGCTCCCATGCGAGCCCGGCCAGCAACTCGGCGGGAGTGACTTCCAGCGAGCCGGCAAGTTTGACGAGGGTGTCGATCCTCGCCACCCGCAGACCTCGCTCAAGCTGAGAGATCTCGGTGCGGTGAACTGAAGCGCGCACCGACAGCTCGTCCTGAGACAGATTGGCTTCTAGCCTGACCCGAGCGAGGTTGTCGCCGAAGACCCCGGCTACGTCGCTCACGCTGCGAGCCGGTCGAAGTGAAGGGCGGCACGGGTCGGGAGAACCGACGCTCCCTCTCTGCGCAGCAGGCCGATGCCGGTCAAGTCGCGCATGGCGCGCTCGGTGCTGTCGTCTGCGCCAATCTCCCGCTCTATCTCGCTTGCGGCGAGGCAGTTCGGGTGTTCGTTGAGGACGAGGCTCAAAACGGCTCGCTGAGCAGCCGCGTCTGGGTTACCTTGGTCGAGCATGGGAGTTCAGGCTCCTTTGCCGGGCGGGGGGCCGTTAGCGCGGCGCCCCCGCCGTTTTCATTTCGGCGGAACCTGAACTACCCGATGCTCAACGGCAAGCGTTTCGCCAACCGTTTCGTCAAACCCTCCTAGGCGCTGGGCAGTTCGCCGCGAATCACGTAGCGGAGGACGTCGACCACCTGCTCGGCCGTACGGGCGGTCGCCTGGGCGGCGCGGTCGACCTCCTTCAGCGCGTGGTCGAGGGTCGTGCAGGGTGACGACGGGCTTGCCGAGGGCGGCGGCAAAACCGGCGTCGAAGGCCGCGTTCCACTGCCTGTACTTGTCGCCGAAGCGGACGACGACGAGGTCGGCGGCGCGGATCAGCGTCTGGGTGCGGATCGCGTTGACGCCGGCGCCCTTGTGGTCGCCCCAGAAGGAGTCGCTCTCCTCGCCGAGGGTCCCGGTGCCGGCGTCGTCGGAGGCGCCGTGGTCGGTTACCGGGGCCGAGAAGGCGACCGGCAGGCCGGCCGCGCTCGTCCCCGCCTCGATCCGCTGGCGCCAGTCGGAGTGGATCTCCCCGGCGAGGTACACGTTCCAGGTGCTATCGGCCATCGGCCCATCCTGACACGAGTCTGCGGTTGTGTCCGCTATGCGGACACTGAGGCAGATTCGCGGGATCGGCGGCTTGCTAACGTATTTGACGTGAACGTAAGAAAGAGATTTGCCGGGCGCGCGGGGGTGGCCGCCGACCACGAGCACTACAAGTGGTGGGCGCTCTCCTGCACCAGCCTCGGGATGCTGCTGGTGGCAACCAACTCGGGGACGCTGATCATCGCCCTGCCGGACCTCGAGCGGGCGCTCGGGACCAGCCTGCTGGAACTGGTCTGGGTGATCCTCGCCTACATGATCTCCTCGACCGTGCTGGTCCTCACCGCCGGCCGGCTCTCGGACCTGTTCGGGCGCAAGACCGCCTTCGTCAGCGCCTTCGTTCTCTTCGCCGCCGCCTCGCTCGGCGCCGGCTTCGCCGCCGACGGCACCCAGCTGATCCTCTGGCGCATCCTGCAGGGAGTCGGCGGCGCCTTCATCTTCGCCAACGGCCCGGCCCTGGTCACCGACGCCTTCCCGCGCGAGCAGCTGGGGCTGGCGATGGGAACCAACACGATGGTCGCCGCGATCGGGCTGGTGATCGGCCCGGTCCTGGGCGGCGCCCTGGTCTCGATCTCCTGGCAGTGGGTCTTCTGGTTCAACGTGCCGCTCGCCCTTGCCGGCGCCCTCTGGGCGGGGCTGATCCTGCGCGAGCTGGCCAGCCGCGACGCCGTCCGCGGGCTCGACCTCGGCGGCACCCTGACCTTCGTCGTCGGCCTGACCGGGCTCGTCTACGGGATCTCGCGCGGCGGCATCTCCGGCTGGGACGACTCGCTGGTGGTCGGCAGCCTGATCGTCGCCGCGGTGCTGCTGCCGCTGTTCGTGCTGATCGAGCACCGCGGCAAGGCGCCGATGCTCGACCTCTCGATCTTCCGCAACCGGCTCTTCGCCGCCGCCAGCGGCGCCGCCTTCATCAACGGGCTCTCGCGCTTCGCCCTGATGTTCATCTTCGTCTTCTATTACCAGGGGGCACAGGGGGACGACCCGATCACGGCCGGGGTCAAGCTGGCGCCGATGGCGTTGGGGATGCTGGTCGCCTCGCCGCTGGCCGGGATCTGGGCCGACCGCCACGGCTCCCGCACCCTGGCCGCGCTGGGGATGCTGGTCACCGCGCTCGGGCTGGCGCTGATGACCACCCTGCAGGCCGACTCCGCCTACTGGCAGGGCGGCCTCTGGCTGGCCCTGGTGGGGATCGGCTCGGGGATGTTCAACTCGCCGAACACGGCGGCGATGATGGGCACGGTGCCGACCGAGCGCCGCGGCATCGCCGCCGGGGCGCGGACGATGCTGCAGAACACCGGCGCCGTGATCTCGATCGCCTTCGTCCTGGCGATCGTCACCGCGGCGGTGCCGAAGCCGGTCCTCTTCAAGATCTTCTCCGGCCTCGCCTCGGGCCTCGGCAGCGCCCAGCTCGACCCCTTCATCGCCAACATGCACACGGCGCTCTGGGTCCTGGCCGCGACCTCCGTCCTCGGCGCCGGCGTCTCGCTGCTGCGCCCGCGCCACAGCCCGGTCAAGGGGGTCCAGTGGGCACGGAGCTGAGGATCGGCGAGGTCGCCAAGCGGGCCGGGACGACGCCGCGGACGATCCGCTACTACGAGGAGATCGGGCTGCTGCCGGCGAGCGGCGAGCGCGAGCCCGGCGCCCACCGCACCTACGCCGAGGCCGAGGTCGAGCGGCTGACCGAGCTGCTGCGGCTGAAGGACCTGCTCGGCGTCTCGCTGGAGGAGCTGAAGGAGCTGGTCGAGGCCGAGGGCGCCCGCGCGGCGCTGCGCCGCGAGTGGCAGGGCGGCGTCGAGGACCCGGTGCGCCGCCGCCAGATCCTCGAGCAGTCGCTGGAGCTGAGCGGACGCCAGTTGGAGCTGCTGCGCCGCCGCCAAACCGAGATCGCCAAGCTCGAGGCCGAACTGCTGTCCCGCCGCAAGCGCGTGCGCGAACTACTTCGGGAGCCAGGGGACGCGGCTGGAGTCGGAGGAGACGGGGACCCCTCCCAGAACACTCAAGCGCGGCGCTAGCCGCGCGTTCTGGGAGGGGTCCCCGTCTCCTCCGGACCCGCCCCCTCCCCCGCGGTCTGCTCCATGAAGTGCTTGCTGAGCATCGTCACCTGCCCCTGGTAGTTGGAGCCGAGGCTGGCGCCGTAGAGGCGCTCGGCCGGGGACTCCATCCACTCGAGGCCGAGCTTGCAGACCGGCTGGCGGTGCTCGACCATGAAGGAGACGTCGCGGGCGCGCACCTCCAGCGCCGCGCGGCTGCCCGGCCTCCCCCCCTCCGGGTCGTAGCCGAAGCCCGGGTCGAAGAAGCCGGCGTAGTGGGTGCGCAGCTCGCCCGCGGTCGGGTCGTAGGCCATCATCTCGGCGGCGATTTGGGGTGGGATGCTGACCCCCTCGGCCGAGAGCAGCAGGTAGAAGATCTCGGGCTCGAGGACGACCCGGCCGCCGGGCTCGGGGAAGACCGGGTCCCAGTAGTCGTTCCAGCGGTAGGCGCGAACGCGCGAGAGGTCGACCGGGAGGCTGTTCTTCTTCGCCCGGTAGCCGACCGTGCGGTCGCCGGGCCCGGAGAGGTCGAGGCTGAGGAAGAGGCCATCGGAGATCGCCAGATCGGCCTGCGCGACCGGCTCGGAATCCAGGTAGAGCAGCGGCTCCTCCCCCTGCAACTCGCGAATCCGCTCGTCGCCGAGCCGGACCTCGCCGCGGGCCAGCCGCAGCTGGTTGAGCGAGAGCCCGGTCTTGACCTGGATCGCGAACGAGCGGGGCACGACCTCGAGGTAGAGCCTGCCGCGGTAGCCGGGCCGGACGTCGTCGAAGCGATGGTGGCGGTCGGTGATGACCCGGGTGAAGACGTCGAGGCGGCCGGTCGAGCTCTTCGGGTTGGCCTTCGCCCGCACGTCCTGGGGCAGGGCCAGCTCCTCGATCAGCGGCACCAGGTAGGGGCGGTCGCGCTCGAGCACGGCGCCGTCGCGGAGGTCGATCTTCTGGAAGGCGATGCCCTCGACCTTCTCCTCGACGGTCGAGTCGACGTCGGGCAGGAAGGAGCAGCGCAGGGCCCAGGCGAAGTCGCCGAGGCGGAGGTCGATGCTGGCGGGCTGGATCGCCTCGGGGCGGATCCGGTAGTCGCCGGAGCTGACCCACTCGCGCTCGATCGCCTGGTTCAGGGCCTGGGAGGGGAAGACGCCCGCGTCGGCGCCGTCTCGGGGTGCCCCCAGGGCGGCCCCGCCCGCGCTTTGCGCCTCGGTCATCCGCCAGAGATTATTCGCCTCGCCTCGGCGACGCCGAGGTAGGGCGTCAACGCGAACTCGAGCACGTCGGGGAGCAGCGCCTCGAGCTGCTTCGCCTCGTCGGCGAGAACCCGCCGCCCCAGCAACGAGGCGATCCCGCCGACCACCGCTTCGTCGGTCGTCGCCGGCACCGGCTCGCCGCCCGGCGCCTTCGGCGCCCCCTCGCGCAGGTAGGGGACGAAGCTCTCGAGGGCCGCCTGGTAGCGGTCGTAGACGCCGCGGCCGGCGCGCAGGCCCTCGACCAGGGAGATGCTGGCGAGGGCGGGGTCGGCGGCGAGCAGGGCGAGCAGCGCCGCGACCGCGTCCCGCACCCGCAGCTCCCAGGCGTCGCCCTTGCGCTCGGTGCAGGCCTCGACCAGCCGGGCCCGGATCCGCTCGATCGCCGCGTCGTAGGCAGCGAAGAAACACTCATCCTTACTCTCGAAGTGCTTGTAGAAGTCACTCTTCGACACTGAGGCGCGTTGGCCGATCAGTGAAACAGTGGTCTTCTGATACCCCACCGAATAGAGAACCTCGGTCAGCCCGGCGATCAGCCGTTCGCGCTGATTACGCGCGACGAACTCAGGAGAAAGACCGTGGCGACCGCGGGGTAGACGCTCCATTAACCATTGGAGTCTGCCACCGTACTGTTACTTTCGTCTTTCGCCTACCTGCCTAATTTGGCTACACCCTGGTACGGAGAAAGCACGAAGTCGAGTAGTTCCGGCATCAGGGCTAGCGCCTGCTCGGTCTCACCCCGGCGAATCTGCTGGTGCAAGATCCAGGCCACGCCCCCGACCAGGGTCTCCTCGGTCGTCGCCGGCAGGGCGGTTCCGGCGGGAGCGCTGCCCCGCAGGAGGTCGACGAATCGCTGCAGCGCCTGGTCGTAGCGAGCCGAAGCGGCGGGGGTCGCCGACATCGCCTCGACCATGCACATCCGCGCCGCCGCCGGATTGGCGGCGAGGTAGGAGAGGAAGCCGCGCAGGCCAGCGGCCACCTGGTCGATCCATTCGCCCCCGGCCTGCTCGCACGACTCCTCGATCTGCGTCGTCACCTCGCTGACGGTGAGGTCGAAGGCGGCGAGGAAAACCTCTTCCTTGCCGTCGAAGTTGTCGTACAGCGTTTTGCGGGCAACCCCGGCGCGGCGGACGATGTCGGCGATCTTGGTCGCGTCGTATCCCTGTTCCGCGGTCAGTTCCGCCATCGCATTCATGATGCGACGGCGCTTGCGCACAGCTATGAACTCGCGTGGAAGCTCGGGCCGAGTCGACTTCACCGATGCTCCCCCGGATGGCGTTGGGGGCATGAACGAAGGATAACCGCGGCTTTCCAAAATCGGAGGCACGCCTTCAACTCTTCTGGTACCTTGAGAAAACTTCAGAGGTTTTTATTGGAAACGAACTGGTTTCCCGGTGCCATTCGATCGAATCCAACTGAGCGAGGAGAAGCTGGTCGCCGCGATCGGCGGTCACTGGCCGCCATCCCAGGTTGACGCAGTCGTCGAGCTGCTCAGCAACTGCGACGGCAAATTCCCCTCCGGAGTGCGCAAGCTCCCGTCCGACCTGGTCAGCGCCGTCCAGCGTGAGCGCCTGCTGGCCGCGATGCTGCGCGCCGCAGCGGAACTCGGCTACAGGGAAGCCAACGTGCAGGACGTGATCGAAAGGGCCGGTGTTTCCCGCCCCACCTTCTACGAGCACTTCGCCAACAAAGAAGACTGCTTCCTCGCCGCCTTCGACGTGACCGCGACGCGCCTGCGCGAGCGGATCGCCGCCGCGACCGAAAAAGGGGGCGATGACTGGCGCGACCGGCTGCGGTTCGGATTGGAAACGCTGCTGACTTTCACTGCCACCGAACCGGACGCCGCCCGAACCCTGATCGTCGAGGCGCGCGCGGCCAGCGTCGAGGCGGTGATGCGCCGCGACGCGCTGCTCGACCACTTTGCCGGCTGCATCGACGCGCAGGTGCGGACGGTGCTGCCGGACGCCCCCCCCTCCTCGCCGGTCACCGCCGCGGGGATCGTCGGCGGCGTCGAAGCCCTCCTCTACGCCCGCCTCAACAAGGGCGAGACCGACGACCTCGACGCGCTGCTGCCCTCGATGATGTATTTCCTCGTCCTGCCCTACGCGGGCCATGCGGCCGCCAGCGAGGAGCTGGCGTTCGCGGCCGGCTAGCCGGCTGGCGCCGATCCACGACGCGCCGCGGCGAGCGGCATATCCTGCGCCGATGAGATCGCCGAAGATCGCCCGCGGCGCCCTCGTCTTCCTCTTCCTCGCCGCGGTCGTGATCGGGCTGACCGCCGCGGTCGTGCCACGGGCCTTCTACGACGACTTCCCCTTCGTCGCCCACTGGGTCGAGCTGCTGCCCCCCTACAACGAGCACCTGGTCACCGACGTCGGCAGCCTCTACCTCGGCTTCGCCGTCCTCTTCGCCTGGGCCGCCTGGACGCTCGACCGCACCCTGGTCCGCGCGGTCAGCGTCGCCTGGCTGCTCAGCGCCGGCATCCACCTGCTCTTCCACGCCGGCCACCTCGAGGGCTTCGGCAGCGCCGACGCGGTCGCCGAGATCCTCACCCTGGCGCTGCTCCTGGTTCCCCCGGCGCTGGCGGCCTGGGCGGTCGAAGCGGCGCCGCCCACCGCTGCGGCCCCCGGCGCCGACCCCGGCTAGGATTCCTCTCCCCGGAGGGGTGCCGGAGCGGTTGAACGGGGCAGTCTCGAAAACTGTTGGCGTCGCAAGGCGCTCGTGGGTTCGAATCCCACCCCCTCCGCTCGCTCATGTGGACAGCGTGCCCCGACCCGAGCCGGCGGGTTCTTCGACCGCCGGCAGCCGGGCCGAGGTTTTGCGCGGCGCGCAGCTAGGCTTTTGACAGCACCCCGGAGAGGTGTCCGAGCGGCTTAAGGAGCGCGATTGGAAATCGCGTGGGCGGGGTTAACCCGCCTCGAGGGTTCGAATCCCTCCCTCTCCGTTCTCCGCTGGCTCAGGCGGGATGCCGGCGGCGGCGGAAGAACTCGCGCAGCAGGGTCGCGCACTCGGCCTCGCGGACGCCGGCGATCACCTCGGGGCGGTGGTTGAGGGCGGGCTCGGCGAGGACGTCGAGGACGCTGCCGGCGGCGCCGGCCTTGGGGTCGGGGGCGCCGATGACCACGGTGGGGATGCGGGCGAGGACGATCGCGCCTGCGCACATCGCGCAGGGCTCGAGGGTGACGTAGAGGGTCGTCCCCGGCAGGCGCCAGCCGCCGAGCGCCGCGGCGGCGGCGCGGATCGCGAGGATCTCGGCGTGGGCGGTCGGATCGCGGCGCAGCTCGCGCTCGTTGCCGGCGCTGGCCAGGGGCTCGCCGTCGCGCAGGATCGCGGCGCCGATCGGGACGTCGCCGTGGGCCTCGGCCAGGCGGGCCTGCTCGATCGCCAGATCCATCGCCTGCAGGTGCGCGTCCAGCGGCTCGCCTTCGCTCATCGATCCGGGAGTATGTCCCCCTACAACTTCACCGGCCTGCCGGTGTTTGCTCTAGGGCTCGCTCGGATGCGGGGGATCCGGGTGGACGACCAACCAATGAGACGACTGTTTCAGACAACCGCCTGCGCAGCCCTGCTCGCGCTCCTCGCCCTGGGCGCGGCGCCCGCCGGCGCCAGCACCGGGCTCGCGCCCGCGCACGGATTCGCGCCGCACCGGGTCGTCGTCAAGTTCGAGGGCGAGCGGCGCGGGCGGGCGCTGGCGCTGCCCGCCGACGCCCGCGTCGAGGCGACGGCGGCGGCGCTGCGGCAGAACCCCGACGTCGCCTACGCCGAGCCGGACTACATCGCCACCGCCTCGGCCACCGCGGAAATCGAATTCGCGCTGCCCAACGACCCCGGCACCCTCGAAGGCGCCTCCGAAGCCGCGGCCACGGCCGGAGACTGGGCCTTCAAGCAGTGGAACTTCCTGCCCTGGAGCGGCAGCGCGACGACGCGGCTGCCGGTCTCGCCCGGCGGCATCGACGCGATCGGCGCCTGGCGCCACCTCGACGAAATCGGCCGCCCCGGCGCCGAAGGCGCAGTCGTCGCGGTCCTCGACACCGGCATCGCCTACCGCGACCGCGGCCACTTCGTCCGCAGCCCCGACTTCGCCACCGGCCAGTTCGCCCCCGGCTACGACTTCATCGACAAGGATCGCTTCCCGTTGGACGAAAACGGGCACGGCACCCACGTCGCCGGCACGATCGGCGAGAAGACCGACAACGCGGTCGGCCTCACCGGCCTCGCCTACCGGGCGAAGCTGATGCCGGTGCGGGTGCTGGACAAACACGGCCGCGGCCGGGCCAGCGACATCGCCAAGGGGATCCGCTTCGCCGTCGCCCACCACGCCCAGGTGATCAACATGAGCTTCAACTTCGGCTGCGGCAAGGAGGTGCCCGCGATCGACGAAGCGCTGCGCGAGGCCTACGCGGCCGGCGTCGTCGCCGTCGCCTCGGTCGGCAACCTCGGCTCCGAGACCTGCATCTCCGAGCCGGCGACCGGGCCGCGCGTGATCGGCGTCGGCGGCGCCACCGAGGGCGGCTGCCTCGGCGACTACTCGCTGGCGGGCAAGGGGCTCGACCTGCTGGCCCCGGGCGGCGGCACGCCGACGCCCGGCTGCCCGTCGGTCTCGGCCCGCCCGATCTACCAGGTGACGCTGCGGACCGACTCGACCCGGGTCTTCGCGATCCCCGGCAACTACGTCGGCACCTCGATGGCCGCCGCCCACGTCAGCGGCCTGGCGGCGATGGTGATCGCCGCCAACACCTACCGCGGCCCGCGCTACTACCCGGAATCCGGCAGCGGCAACAAACCCCGCGTCAACGGCGTCGCCAAACAGCTGCGCCAGACCGCCCGCAGCCTCGGCCTCTCCTCGAACCAGCAGGGCGCCGGCCTGGTCGACGCCGCCCGCGCGACCGACCCCGCCGACGCGGCTACCCCGGTCCCCTCCATCGGGGCCAACTAACGAGGTCTGCTCTGCGCGGTTCTCAGGTCGTGCGGACGACCATCACGCTGCAGGGGGCATGATGGGAGATGTTGTTGGGGACGCTGCCGAGGATGAAGCGGCGGGCGCCGGTCATGCCCTTGTTGCCGACGACGATCAGGTCGGCGCCGGTCTTTTCGGCGACGTTGAGGATCCCCTCGGCGGGGTCGCCCTCGACCGGATGGGTCTGGACCTCGATCCCCTCTTTGCGGGCCTCGGCCGCGGCGGCGTCGAGGACGAGGTTGACGTCCTCGCGCGGTCCGATCTCGTACTGGACGTCGGGCGGGGCGTCGCGCTGCTGGTCTTTGACCTTGCGCTCGGGGATCGGCGCGAAGGCGCTGACGATGCTGAGCGTCGCGCCCGAGAGCTTTGCCAGGTCGACCGCCTGGCGAACCGCCTCGGCGGCGGTCTCAGACCCGTCGGTGCCAACCACGATGCGAGTGAACACGCCGCCTCCTCTGCTCGATCCCTGAACGGGTCGATACTAACCGCCAGTCGCGGGCACGGGCACGGCTGGCGCGGTTAAGGAATCGCGAACCGCTGGGCCTGCCGCGGCGCCAGCCCGCGGAAGCCGTCGCCGAGGATCTCGGTCGGGGTGGTGGCCAGGCGCACGATCGCGATCGCCATCGAGGCGGCGAGGCAGACGATCAAGACGACCATCCCCGCTTTCCAGATCCAGGGCATGCGCGGAACCCTAGCCGGGGCTACCCTTGACCGATGGGGCTGGAGAAAGTCGCGGACGGGGTCTGGCTGCTGCGAGGGGACTTCCGCGGGGCGATGAACGTCTACTTCCTCGAGGACGGCGACGGCGTCGTCCAGTTCGACGCCGGCACCAAGGGCATGCGCAAGAAGGCGCGGGCGGCGGCCGAGCAGCTCGGCGGCGTCAAGCGGGTGGTGCTGGGGCACGCCCACGCCGACCACCGCGGCACCGCTCCGTACATGGGCGCGCCGGTCTTCTGCCACCCCGACGAAGTGGCGGACGCCGAAGGCGACGCCGCGATCGCCCCCTACATGGACCTCTCGCAGCTGCCGGTTGCCTGGGTGCGCTGGATCTACCCGACGCTGCTGCGGCGCTGGGACGGTGGCGCCGTGCAGATCGCCGGCACCGTCGCCGAGGGCGAGGAGGTCGCCGGTTTCGAGGTCGTCCACTTCCCCGGCCACGCGCCGGGGCTGATCGGGCTCTGGCGCGAGAGCGACCGGGTGGCGCTGGTCAGCGACACGATCTACCTGGTCGACTCCGCCCGGCTGAAACCGCTGCCCGAGGGCGAGGCCAGCGTCCCCCACCCCGCCTGGGCCTGGGACCACGCGAAGGCGAAGGAGTCGGTGCTGAAGCTGGCGGCGCTGGACCCACAGGTGGTCGGCGCCGGGCACGAGCAGCCGCTGCGCGGCGAGAGCCTGCGGGCGGCGCTCGAACGCGCCGCCGCGAAGCACTGACCACCGCCGCGGCCGGCATCCCGCGGCCGGCTGCCATAAGTTGCCGTTTCTGATGATCGGGACCTACGCCTCGGCGGCGCTGATCTGCGTCGCCTCGCTGCTCGTCGGACGGGCGCTGCTGGCACTGGCCGGGCGCAGCTCCTGGTCCTGGCTGGAGCCGGGTGTCGGGCTGGCGGCGGTGCTGACCGTGACCGGCGCCCTGGCGCGCGCCCCCGGGCACGGGACCAGCGCCACCCTCGGCGTCCTCGCCCTGCTGATCGTCGCCGCGGCGCTGGTCTGGTGGCTGCCCTACGAGGCGCCGGGCGCGTTGCGGATCGGGCTGCCGGTGGCGCTCGTGGTCCTCCTCGTGCTGGCGATCCCCTTCGCTGTCAGCGGCCGCTGGGGCCTGCTCGGGGTCGGCTTCAACAACGACCTCGGCCTGCACCTGGCCTGGTCGGAGTGGCTGCGCAGCGGCTTCGGGCCGGCGCCCGACACCGGCTACCCGCTCGGGCCGCACGGCCTGGCGGTGGCGACGGCGGCCTTCCCGGGGATCGGGCTGGGCCAGGCCTTCGTCGGCGAGATCGTCGCGATCGGGGTGCTGACCGGCCTCACCGCGCTCGGCGCCCTGCGCGAGCTGGCGCCGGTCCGCCGCGTCCTTGCCGCGGCCCTGGTCGCGCTCCCCTACCTCGCCGCCTCCTACTTCGCCCAGGCCGCCTTCAAGGAGACCGCCGAGGCCCTCTTCGTCCTCACTTTCGTCATCTACCTGACGACCGTCAATAGATCGGGCGGCGGCGGCGCCTCCAGCCATCTGCCCTCTCCAGACACTCAACAGCGAGCACCGCGAGCTGTGTCTGGAGCGGGCAGATGGCTGGAGGCGCTCCCCCCACTCGCCCTAGCGGGAGGAATCTTCTTCTCCTACAGCTTCGCCGGCATCGCCTGGCCGCTGGCGGTCCTCGTCTGCTGGAGCCTGACCCAGCCGTCCGTGCGGCGGGCGCTGCGGCCGCGGGCGCTGCTGCGCTTCCTGCTGCGGCCGGCGACGCTGGCGACCCTGGTCCTGCTCGCCGGGCTGGCGGTGGTGGCGACCGTGGTCGGGCCCTTCGGCTTCGCCAGCAGCTTCAACAAGGTCGCGGGCAGCAACACCTACGGGCCGGTCTCGCCGGTCGAGGCGCTGGGGATCTGGCCGGCGGCGAACTACCGGCTCGACGCCGCCGGCGGGGCGCCGCTGGCCGGGGTCGCCGGGGCGATCGCGGTGCTGGCGCTGCTGGCCGGGGTCGGCTGGTGGGCGCGCCGGGGCGAGCTGACGATCCCGGTCGCGCTCGGCGCCTGCGCCCTGCTCTACCTCGTCTCCCTCCCCTTCAGCGGCGACTACTCCCAGGCCAAGGCGCTGATGATCGCCGCCCCGCTGGCGATGCTGGTCGCGATCCGCCCCCTGCTCACCAAATTCCCCGGTCGACGGGCCGAAAACCCACCTCCAAGGGGGGAAATCGGCCCATCGGCGGCAGGGTGGGCGCGGGTTGCCTGGACGGTGCTGGCGGTGGCGTTCGTGGGTGGCGCGGTGTATTCGAGCTTCCTGGCGCTGCGGGACGCGCCGGTCGGGCCGGCCGGGCACGGCGGCGAGCTGCGGGCGTTCCTGCCCGTCGTCCACGGCAAACCGGTGCTGTACGCGGGCCAGGATCGCTACGCGGCCTACGATCTGCTGGGGGCGGACACCCATGTACCGCTGGTCGAGTTCCCTGATACCGGGGTCTCGCCCAACCCGGAGAAGCCGTTCGACACCGGCGATGCCTACAGCCCGATCGACTTCGACTCCTTCTCGCACGGCACGCTCGAACGCTTCGAGTACGTGATCAGCGGCCGCGCCGCCTGGAACAGCAAGCCGCCGCCGAACTTCAAGCGGGTCGCCGCCACCCCCTCGTACGTGCTTTGGAAGCGCGAGGGGCCGACCCCCGCCAATCGCCACGTCCTGCTCGAGGGCACCGAGCCGGCGGCGCGGGCCGACTGCGCCGCGCCGGAGATCCGCGTCCTGCTCGCCAACCCGGGCAGCGCCTCGCTCTTCCCCGGCGCCGTGGTCGGCCCCAAGGCGGCCTGGGACGAGGGCAGCATCCTCGGCACCGGCGCCAGCACCACGCAGGAGCTGGCGCTGCCGGCGGGCGCCTGGAACCTCTCGATCCAGTACTTCTCCCCCTTCGACCTGACCCTCTCGGCGCCGGGTTTCAGCGAGCCGCTGAAGGCGGCGCTCGACGGGCAGCGGCCAAACACGATCAGCCTCGGCAACAACGGCCAGTTCTGGCCCGCCGGGCGTTACCGGAGCAAGGGCGGCAAGGCCGCTTTCACGCTCTCGACCGCCGACGCCAGCGCTCTGCAGAGCCTCAGCAGCTACGACGGCAAGGCCTACCTCGGCGAGCTGGTGGCGGTCCCTGCCCGTCCCCACCGCGGCGTCGGCTTGGCCGCGGCCTGCGGTGGCTGGATCGACTCCTACGAGTCGCCAGCGGCTCCCTGAGCTGGGTTAAATCCCCTCCAAAAAAACTACAACCGTACAGACATTCACGTACCATTTCTTCGTCCATGCCCTTGCCAAGTGCGTCAAAGGGCGCTATACATCCCTCCTGAACAGGGAATAGACACCCTTTTCCCTGGTGAATTGGCCGCTTTATTCGGCGCTGGGAAGCGCTGAAGAAACACAACCATTGTCGTTCATAATTCGTAGGGGGGATGGGACATGCAGGACTCTACAGAGGCTTCGGCCACTGCCGGAGCCGCAAGATGGCTGGAAGTCGTTGCCGATCCGATTCGGCTCGGCATCCTTCGCGCGCTCAGTCAGGTCGCCGAAGCGACCACTTCCGACCTGGCCACGGTCGGCCAGGCGAGCAGCCAGACCTTGCGGCGCCACCTCGACGCCCTGGTCTCGCTCGGCGTGATCCACGAACACCCCGCCCAGAGCGATGGCGAAACCCCCGGCCGCCCGGCCGCCCGCTACAGCCTGCCGGGCGAAGTGCGGCAGAGCGTCTGCGCCGTCTTCAGCAATCCCAGCTCGCCCCGGGAGAGCCGGGTCCACGCTCAGCCGGTCGGCGCCAGGCTCTGACCGGCCGCTTTCGCGCTCACGAACTCGAGCGCCGCTGCCGCCCCGATGAAGGGCGCCAGCGCCACATAGGCCGCCTGCGGCAGCAGCTCCAGCATCCGCTCGGTGCGGCCTTCGCTGACGTGCCAGCGCATCGTGCCGACGATCGCGTTGCCGATCGCCTCCGAGCTGAGCCGCGGCAGCGGCGCCTGCGGCGGGCGGTGGCGGTAGCCGTCCTCGAAGAAGAGGCCGTAGGCCATGCGGTTGTCGAACGAGCGCCGCAGCGCGGCTGAGCCGGCGGCGTAGCTCTCGATCACGTCGAGGTAGACGACGTCGGGCTCGGTGGCGACGTAGCCGAGCAACGCCGCCAGCCCGCCCCAGACGCGCTCGGGCCAGGTCTCGCCGGCGAAGAAGCCGGCGCCGGTCAGCGGGATGCTCTTCTCGAGGCCGGCGGACTGGGCGGCGAGGAAGGCGTCCTCCTTGTTGCGGAACTGCGCGTAGAAGGCCTCGCGGGTGACCGCCGCCTCGCGGACGATGTCCGCCACCGTCGTCGCCAGGAACCCCTCGGTCCGGGCCAGTGTCCCCACCGCCGCCAGGATCCGCTCGCGCTGGGCGCCGGCCACCTGCTCGGGGGCGATCGCGCTGCGGCCGCGCGGCAGCTTGGCCGCCGGCTTCGGCGCGGCGGTGGCGGGCGCGGGCACCAGGCCGGCGCCGAGCTGGCGCCACTGCTCCGGGCTCAGCCGCGCCAGGCCCGTCGGCGCGACGTAGGAGTAGAGCCAGGCGAGAAGGTCGTCGCGCAGCTCGCCGAGCTGCGCCGCCTCGCCGCGGAAGCAGCGGATCAGCAAGGTGCCGCCGATGCCCTCGACCACGGCCCGGCCGGGAACCGTCAGGCGGTGCCCGTTGCCGTCGCTCTCGGCCAGCCAGCGCTCGAGGGTCGCCTCGAGGCCGAGGATGAAACGCTCGTGGGCCTGGCGCACCGCAGGGCCTCCGGCCAGCGCCTCGACCAGCAGCACACTGGCCGCCGCCGGGTCGCCGACCATGCTGTCGAGCAGCTCGTCGAGCAGCTCGTCGGCCCGGGAGGCGGGCGAGAACTCCGCCTCGATCCGGGTCAGGCCGCGCTCGATCCGCTCGGCGGTGAGCTCGAAGGCGGCAAGAAAGCAGGCTTCCTTGCCGGCGAACTGCTCGTAGAAGGTCGCGCGCGAGACGCCGGCCCCCTCGACCACGCGGGCGACGCTGGCGCCGCGATAGCCGTGGCGGGCGGCGACCTGGGTCATCGCCTCGATCAGGCGCTGCCGCTGCCCGCCCTCATCCGCGCCGGCGCGGGAGGAGCGGTTGCGGGCCTTGCTGGCCAAGCCCTATCCGATGCCGGTCGACTTGGCGGCCATGCGCTCGGGCGAGACCCGGACCACGTCCCAGACCGCCCCGGTCTTCTCGAGCCCGTCGATGACCAGCGCCGAGATGTCGACCTGGAAGCGGCCGAGCCCGTGGGTGGCCGAGGTCGGGAAGGCGTGGTGGTTGTTGTGGAAGGCCTCGCCGAGGGTGGGGATCGCGATCAGCGCCAGGTTGCGCGACTCGTCGCCGGTCTCGAAGTCGCGGTTGCCGAAGACGTGGCAGAGCGAGTTGATGCTGTAGGTGAAGTGGTGGAGGACGAAGACGCGGACTAGCCCGCCCCAGAGCAGGCCGGTGAGGGCGGCGAAGAGGGTGCCGCCGATCAGCCAGCCGAGGAAGAAGGGCACGAGCAGGCCGCCGATCGCCCAGTAGATGAAGGTGGCGTCGATGCGGCTGATGATCGGGTCCTTGAGCAGGTCCGGGGCGAAGCGCTCCTTGTTGCCGCGCTGGGTGTGGATGAAGAGCCAGCCCATGTGCGCGTGGTAGAGGCCGCGCAGGGCGCCGCTCCAGCCGTGGCCGTGGTCGACGTGGGGGCTGTGCGGGTCCCCCTCGACGTCGGCGAAGGCGTGGTGCTTGCGGTGGTCGGCGACCCAGGAGATCACCGGGCCCTCGATCGCCGCCGAGCCGAGGATCGCCAGCAGCCCGTGCAGCCACGGCTTCGCCTTGAAGGCGCGGTGGGTGAGGTGGCGGTGGAAGCCGACCGTGATCCCCAACCCGGTCAGCAGGTAGAGGCCGCAGAAGAGGAAGACGTCGCTCCAGTGCAGAGCGCTGCCCCAGACCTGCCAGGCGGCGAGGCCGATGGCGATGAACGGGATCAGCGTCACCAGGCCGGTGATGATGCGATCTCGCGTCTCGTTCTCGACCGGCTGGATGTCGGAGGGGAGTGGGCCGGCGGTGGAAGACACTGAGGCGATCATACGGGCCATAACACCGGCGCGAAGCGCATGGATCGGGTTGTTAGGGTGCTGCGCGATGGCCTTCGCGAATACGGCGGCGTTGCGGCGGGAGCTTGAGAGCCGGGTGCCCGAGCGGCCGTTCGCGGTCGAGTTCTGGGACGGGACCCGGCTGCCGTCCACCTCCGGCGACGGGCCGACCTTCTCGGTGCGATCGCCGCGCGCCGCCGCCCACGTGCTGCGGGCCCCGGGCCAGCTCGGCCTCGGCCGCGCCTACGTCAGCGGCGAGCTCGAGGTCGACGACATCGAGGCGGTGATCGAGCTGCTCGACGGCTGGCAGCCGCCGGCGCTCGACGGCGCCGACAAGCGGGCGCTGCTGCTGGGCGCCGTCCGCGCCGCCGGGCTGACCAAGCCGCCGCCGCGGCCGGCGGCCGAGCTGCGGCCGAGCGGGCGCCGCCACAGCAAGGAGCGCGACGCCCGCGCCGTGCGCCACCACTACGACGTCTCGAACGAGTTCTTCGAGCTCTTCCTCGGCCCGACCATGGTCTACAGCTGCGCGATCTTCTCGCGCGGGGCCGAGACCCTGGAGCAGGCGCAGGAGGAGAAGCTGGAGACGGTCGCCCGCAAGCTCGACCTGAAGGAGGGCGAGCGCGTCCTCGACGTCGGCTGCGGCTGGGGCGGCTTCCCGCTCTGGGCGGCGACCAAGCACGGGGCCAGCGTCCTCGGCATCACCCTCTCCCCGCCCCCGGCCGAGACGGCGCGGCAGCGGGCGCAGGCGGCGGGCGTCGCCGACCGGGTCGAGATCCGGGTCATGGACTACCGCGACCTGGCCGGCGAGAAGTTCGACGCGATCGCCAGCATCGGCATGGTCGAGCACGTCGGCGCCGCCCAGATCGAGGTCTACGCGCAGACCCTGGCGCGGATGCTGAAGCCGGGCGGGCGGCTGCTCAACCACGGCATCACCCGCCTGCGCCACAACGACGCCGAGGCCGGCGCCTTCTCCGAGCGCTTCGTCTTCCCCGATGCGGCGCCCCTGCACCTCTCGCGCAACCTGCTGGCGCTGGAACGGGCCGGCTTCGTCACCCACCACGTCGAGGACTTCGCCGCCGACTACGCGCAGACGCTGCGCCACTGGGCGCGCAACCTCGACGACAACCTCGACCAGGCGATCAGGCTCGCCGGCCCCGAACGGGTCCGGGTCTGGCGGCTCTACCTGCGCGCCGCCCGCAACGGCTTCGAGTCCGGCTTCACCTCGATTTACCAGGCACGCTGCGAGCTGGCATAGCCCCGGGCTCGCGATGGCCACGCTCCTCGCGATCAGCGACCTCCACGTCAACCACGCCGAGAACCGGGCGCTGGTGGAGCAGCTCGGCCCCGGCGCCGAGGGCGACTGGCTGATCGTCGGCGGCGACGTCGCCGACTCGCTCGAGGACATCGAGTGGGCGCTGGCGCTGCTGGCGCAGCGCTTCGCCAAGGTGATCTGGGCGCCCGGCAACCACGAGCTGCTGAGCCCGCGTGAGGACGCGGCGGAGCCGCGCGGGGTCGCCCGCTACGAGCTGCTGGTCGGCCTCTGCCGGCGGCTCGGGGTGATCACGCCGGAGGACCCCTACCCGCTCTGGCAGGGGGACGGCGGCCCGGCGGTCGTGGCGCCGCTCTTCCTCCTCTACGACTACTCCTTCGGCGCCGGCCTGGCGCCGACCAGGGCCGAGGCGCTGCGGCTGGCCGAGCTGGCCGGCGTCGTCTGCGTCGACGAGTTCCTGCTCACGCCCGACCCCTATCCGAGCCGCGAGCAGTGGTGCCGCGCCCGGGTGCGGGAGACCGAGGCGAGGCTGGAGCAGCTGCCGGCCGGCGTGCCGACCGTGATCGTCAACCACTTCCCGCTGCTCGAGGGGCCGACGCGGATGCTGCGCCACCCCGAGTTCGCGCAGTGGTGCGGGACGACGCTGAGCCACGACTGGCACACCCGCTTCGGGGCCGTCGCCGTCGTCTACGGCCACCTCCACATCCCGATCACCAGCTGGTACGACGGGGTCCGCTTCGAGGAGGTCTCGCTCGGCTACCCGCGCGAGTGGCAGCACCGCCGCTGGGTCGAGCCGGGGCCGCGGCCGATCCTGCCCCCCGGCCCCAGCGTCTTTCCGGGAGGCCAGCGGACGTGATCGAGCAGATCCTGCCCGCCGCGGCGGTGGCGGTCGAGGCCTTCGGCGACGACGACGCGGCCGCCCTCTTCCCGGCCGAGCAGGAGGCCGTCGGCCGCGCCGTGGAGAAGCGCCGGCGCGAGTTCACCACCGCGCGGGGATGCGCGCGCGAGGCGCTCGGGCGGCTCGGCTTCGAGGCCGGCCCGATCCCCAGCGGCGCCCGCGGCGAGCCGCTCTGGCCGGCGGGCGCGGTCGGCAGCATCAGCCACTGCGACGGCTACCGCGCCGCCGCCGTCGCCCGCGCCGGCGAGCTGGCCTCGATCGGGATCGACGCCGAGCCGAACCAGCCGCTGCCGCAGGGGCTGCTCGGCGACGTCGCCCTGCCGGCGGAGGCCGAGCGGCTGCGCGAGCTGGCCCGCCAGGCGCCGACGGTCAACTGGGACCGGCTCCTGTTCAGCGCCAAGGAGGCCGTCTACAAGGCCTGGTTCCCGCTGGCCCAGCGCTGGCTCGGGTTCGAAGACGCCCAGCTCGAGATCGACCCCGACGCCGGCTCCTTCTCGGCCCGGCTGCTGGTGCCGGGGCCGACGCTGGCGGCCGCGGAGCTGCGCGGCTTCGAGGGCCGCTGGCTGCTCGGGCGCGGGCTGGTCCTGACCGCGGTCGCGGTCAGGACGTAGCGGCGAGGAAGGAGGAGACGGCGGCGGCCGTCTCCAGCGGCGACTCCCAGAGGACGTTGTGGCCGTTGGGCACGGCGGCGATCGTCAGCCGCGGGCCGAGCGCCTCGCGGTAGCGGCGGTCCTGCTCGCGATTCGGCAGCGGCGAGGCGACCGGGCGCACGATCAGGGTCGGGACCGGGGCGACCGGCGGCGCCGGCAGCGCCACCTCGCTCCAGGCGACGACGGCGGCGCTGGGGCAGTAGCTGAAGCGCAGGCGGCCGTCGGGGCCGCGGCGCAGGTCGTCGGCGGCATAGGCGGCGACCGTCTCCTGCGGCGAGGCGACGACCATGTCGGAGCCGAGCAGGGCGTTGACGGCGCCCTCGAGCGTGGCGAAGCTCCAGTCCTGGCGGTCCATCTCCGCCGCCTTCAGCGCGTAGGCGGGCGGCACCTCGAAGCCGGGGTCGAGCAGCACCAGCCGCTCGACCCGCTCGGGAGCGCGGGCGGCGAGCGCGGCGAGGACGCGGCCGCCGAAGCTGTGGCCGATCCAGGCAGCGCGCTCGAGGCCGAGCGCGCCGAGGGTCTCGACCAGGTCGTCGCCGTGGGTCTCGGTGTTCCACGGCGGCTCCTGGCCGGAGTCGCCGTGGCCGCGCAGGTCGACGGACACGGTGCGTTTGCCCGCCGCCGCCAGGCTGGCGCCGAGGCCGGCGAAGATGCCGCCGTGCTGGGAGACGCCGTGGACGCAGACCACCGTCGCGCCGCCCGCCGGCCCCCAGCTCCGAGTGTGCAGTCGCACTGTTCCTCCCTACTGGGCGAAGGAGCGGAACATCTCGATCTTCTCCACGCCGACCTCGGCGCGCCGCTCGGGGTCTTCGATCCCCAACCCCTCTTCCGGCGCCAGGCAGAGAACCCCGACCTTGCCGACGTGGCGGTTGAGCCCGACCTCGTGCGCGGCCTCGGCGACGTCGTCGAGCGCGTAGACCTTCGAGAGGGTCGGCTGCAGCATGCCGAGCTGGAAGAGCCGGTTGCACTCCAGGCCCTCCTGCAGGGTCGAGCCGTGGCTGCCGATGATGCTTTTCCCCTTCATCCAGAGGTAGCGGTTGTCGAAGGTGTGCTCATAGCCGGTGCTGGAGCCGCAGGTGACGATGCGGCCGCCCTTGCGGGCCAGGTAGACCGACGACCCGAAGGTCTTGGCGCCGACGTGTTCGAAGATCAGGTGCGGGTCTTCGCCGTACTTGGCGCGCACGATTTCGCGGAACACTTTCCCGTACTTGCGGGCGTCCAGCCCCTCCAGGTCGAGCTGGTCGCGACGGATGATCAGGTCGCAGCCGAGCGCCTCCAGCAGCCGCTCCTTCTCGGCCGAGTTGACGACGCCGACGGGGATGCCGCCGCCGTTTTTGATCAGCTGGATCGCGTAGCTGCCGAGGCCGCCGGCCGCGCCCCAAACGAAGACGATGTCGCCCTGTTTGAAGGGCGCGCCGTGGGGGCTGACCAGCATCCGGTAGGCGGTCATCGCGCAGAGCATGTTGCTCGCCGCCTCCTCCCAGGTCAGGTGCTTGGGCTTCGGCATCGCCTGGAAGCCTTTGACGATCGCGTAGTGCGCGAGGCCGCCGAAGTTGGTCTCGAAGCCCCAGGCCATGCTTTCCGGGGCGAGGACGTGGTCGTGATGGGCAAGGCAGTGGGTGGCGTCCCCCCAACCGGGCCAGATCACGACGCTGTCACCGGGCGCGCAGCTCTGCACCCCGTCGCCGACCTTGACGACGATGCCCGAGGCGTCGGAGCCGAGGACGTGCTGGTCGATGTCGTGGCGCTCGTTCCAGCCGCCCGACTGGGCGAGGTGGTTGAGGAAGAGGAACGACGGCACCGGTTCGAAGCGGGCCGACCAGACGGTGTTGTAGTTGATCGCGCTGGCCATCACCGCGACCAGCGCCTCGTCGGGAGCCAGCTCCGGCATCGGCACCTCCCCCACCTTGAGCGTCTGGCGCACGTCCTTGTCGGGCTTGTCCCAGAGCGCCGCCGCGTCCTCTTTGGTCACGTAGGCGCCCCTGTACGTCGACGGGACCTCGCTGGCGAGCAGCTCCTCCACCATCGGATCCGTGGCAGTAATGGTCTGAGTGTTCACTTCTCCCCCTTGTTCTGTTCGTTTTGGTTTTCCCAGTCGGCGACGTTCGTCGCCAACCAATCGGAGATCGCCTCGGCGGTGGACTCGGCATGCGCGTCCAGCATCGACATGTGGTCTCCAGGCACGTCGATCGCCTCGTGAGCTATTTCCCAGCGCGGGCGCCAGTCGCCCGTCCGCGGCTCGCCGCCGATCGGGTCCGAGGCCCGGACCAGCAGCAGCGGCGCCTCGATCGGCGCCGTCTCCACCTTCGCCACCAACCGCAGGTAGGCGGCGGTGGCGGTGAAGCGGACGTCGTCGAGGACGACGCTCGACTCCTCGGCGCTGAGCAGCTGCTCGAGGATCCCGCGCCCGATCGCGGCCGCCGGGTCCTCGGCGCTGCCGACCTGGGACGGGTGGTAGCTGTCGACCAGCACCAGCGCCGCGGCGGGCCGGCCCAGCTCCTGCAGGTGGCGGGCCAGCTCGTAGGCGAGGACGCCGCCGGTCGAGTGGCCGAGGAGGACGAGCGGGCCCCTCGCCGCGGCCGGCGCCAGCGCCGCGGCCTGCAGTTCGGCGGCGGCCCGCGGCGTCGCCGGCAGGTCCTCGAGCTCGGCGAAACCGGGCCAGCGCAGGGCGAGGACGTCGCGGACGCCGCGGAACGGCCGCGCCAGGCGGGCGTACTCGTGCGGCCCGGAGATCGGCGCGGCGGAGGGCACGCAGGCCAGCAGCGGCCGCGCCGGGCCCTCGGCGAGGCGCAGCGCCTCGGGCTCGTCCTCCAGCTCCGCGAGCGAGGCGAAGGTCGGGCGGAAGCCGGCCATCGTGTCGAGCAGGCCGGTGAACTCGGCGATGCGGCCGTTCTCGTGGGCGTTCCGCAACAGCGTGGTCAGGACGTCGTCGCGACGGCCGCCGCGGGGCCGGTCTTCGACCTGGACCAGTTCCAGCAGATGCTCGGCCAGCGCCTCCGGCGTCGGCCGGTCGAAGGCGATGCTGGGCGTGAGGTTGAGGCCGGTGGCGGCGTTGAGCCGGTTGCGCAGCTGCAGCGCCGCCAGCGAGTCGAAGCCAAGCTCCAGGAAGGGGACGGTGGCGTCGACCTCGGCCGGCGAGCCGAGCCCGAGGACGTCGGCGATCTGCTCGCGGACGAACTCCGACACGGCGGCGCCGCGGTCGGCCGCCGGCACCGGGGCCAGCCGCTGGGCCAGCGATTCGACCGCGGCGGCGCTCGCCGCCGGCGCTCGCACCAGCTCGCTCATCAGCGGCGGCAGCGCCTGCTCGCGGGCCAGCGCCCGCCAGGCCGGCAGGCTGATCGGCGCCGCCACCACCGCCGCCCGCGGCAGCGCCACGGCGGCCTCGAGCAGCTCCATGCCCTGCTCGTCGCCGATCGCGCCGAAGCCGGTCCGCAGCAGCCGCACCAGGTCCTGCTCGCGACCCGCCTCCTCGCCGCGGCGTACGGTCCGCTCCCAGAGCCCCCAGGCCACCGTCGTCGCCACCTGGCCGGCGGCGCGGCGGCGCGCCGCGAGCGCGTCGAGGAAGACGTTGGCGGCGGCGTAGTTGCCCTGGCCGGGGGCGCCGAGGCTGCCGGCGACCGAGCCGAAGAGGACGAAGGCGCCGAGGTCGGCTCCGGCGGTCAGCTCGTGCAGGTGCCAGGCGGCGCCCGCCTTGGGATCGAGGCCGCGGTCGAGCTGCTCCGGCTCGAGCGCGGTCAGCAGGCCGTCGTCGAGGACCGCCGCGGTGTGGAAGACGGCGGCGAGCGGGTGGGCGGGGTCGATCGAGTCCAGCAGCGACGCCACCTGCTCGCGGGCGGAGACGTCGCAGGCGGCGATCGTCACCGTCGCCCCCAGCCCCTCCAGCTCGGCGCGCAGGGCGGCGGCCGCGGGCGCCTCCTCGCCGCGGCGGCTGGCCAGCAGGAGATGGCGGGCGCCGCGGTCGGCGACCAGGTGGCGGGCGAGCAGCTGAGCGAGGTCGCCGCTGCCGCCGGTGACGAGGACGGTCCCACCGGGGTCGAGGTCGAGCGTTCCGCCCGGCTCCCCGGCCGGCTCCGCCGCCGCGTCCCCGGCGCGGCGCAGGCGCGCGGCCAGAACGCCGGCGCCGCGCAGCGCCAGCTGCGGCTCGGGCAGCGCCAGCGCCGCGGCCAGCGCCGCCTGGGAAGCGGGCTCGCCGTCGAGGTCGGCGAGGACGAAGCGGCCGGGATGCTCGTTCTGGGCCGAGCGCAGCAGGCCCCAGACCCCGGCCTGGGCGAGCCCCGGCAGGCGGTCGCCGTCCGCCGCGGCGACGGCACCGGTGGTGAGAAAGGCGAGGCGGATGCCGGCCAGGCGCTCGTCGCGCAGCCATCCCTGGGCGAGGGCCAGGGCCTCGACGCAGGCCTCGCGGACCGCCTCGGCGACCTCGGCCGCCTCGGTGCCGGGCACGAGGAAGAGGGCGACCTCGGGCGCGCTGGCGCCGGCCTCGAGCGCGGCGGCCAGGGCCTGCGCGTCGGGATAGGCCGCGACCCCCTCCAGCGCCGGCAGCGAAGCGCCGTCGCCGAGGATCGCCAGCGTCGCCGCCGGTCCGTCGGGGTCCCCCACCGGCAGCCAGTCGAGCGCGAACAGGGCGTCGGCGCTGGCCCGGGCGGCGGCGAGCTGCTCGAGCGGCAGCGGCCGCACCGAGAGCCGGCCGATCGAGGCGACCGGATTGCCGAGCTCGTCGGCGACCAGGACCGAGAGCGCACCCTCCTCCTCCCTGGTCAGCCGCGCCCGCAGGCGCGTCGCGCCGGGAGCGTGGAGGCGCACGTCGGCGAAGGAGAACGGCAGCCGCACGGCGGGCTGGGAGGAGCCGTCCTGGGTCGCCGCGGGAGCGGCGAAGGCGGCCTGCAGGGCGGCGTCGAGCAGGGCCGGGTGCAGTCCGAAGGCCGCGGCCGACTCGGCCTCCGACGCCGGCAGCTCGACCTCGGCGTAGACCCGGTCCCCCGCCGCCCAGGCGGCGCCGAGGCCCTGGAAGGCGGGGCCGTACTCGATCCCGGCCGTGGCCAGGCCGGCGTAGAAGTCGGCGGTCTCCAGCGGCTCGGCCTCCGGCGGCGGCCAGGCCTCGCCCCCGAGCCCCTCCTCGGCCACCGCGCCGGCGGCGGCGACGGCGCCGGCGGCGTGCAGGGTCCAGGCCTGCTCCTCGCCGTCGGGGCCGGGCTCGGGGCGGGCGTGGATGGAGATCGCCCGTCGGCCGCCGCCGTCGGGCTCGGCGACCGCGACCTGGAACTGGACGCCGCCCTGCTCGGGCAGCAGCAGCGGCGCCTCCAGGGTCAGCTCGGCGAGCGTCTCGCAGCCGAGCATCCCGCCTGCCTGCAGGGCCAGCTCGACGAAGGCGGTGCCGGGGAGCAGGGTCAGGCCCATGCCGCCGTGGTCGGCGAGCCAGGGATGCGTCTCCAGCGAGAGGCGCCCGGTCAGCAGCAGGGTGTCGCCGGCGGCGGCGCGAACCACCGCGCCCAGCAGCGGGTGGGCGGAGGGCTCCTGGCCGGCGGCGCTGATATCGGCGCCGGTGGCGGCGGAGTGCAGCCAGAATGGCTCCCGCTGGAACGGGTAGGTGGGCAGCTCGGCCGGCTCGGCCGGGGCCGCCAGCACCGTCCCCCAGGGCACCTCGGTGCCGTTCGCCCAGATCTCTCCGAGCGAGCGGGCGAAATCGGCCGGGCCGCCCTGGTGGCGGCGCAGGGTGCCGTTGAAAGCGCCGGCGACGCCGGCGGCGGCGAACGCTTCGCCCAGAGGCACCGCGAAGATCGGGCTCGGGCTGATCTCGACGAAGCGGCCGTATCCCTCAGCCAGCATCGCGTCGACGGTCGGGCCGAAGTTGACCGTGTGGCGGGCATTGCGATACCAGTACTCGCCATCGAGCTGGGCGGTGTCGAACAAGCCGCCTTCGAGCGAGGAGTAGAAGGGAAGCTGGCCCGCCCGGGGCTCGATTCCCGCGGCCGCTTCGAGCAGCCACTGACGGCCGCGCTCGACCGCGGGCGAGTGGCCGGGGCCAAGCGCGGCCCTGATCCGGAAGGTCCAAACCCCGGCCTCCTCGCAGCGCCGCAGCACCTCCTCCATCCCCTCGCTCGGACCGGAGAGAACGAGCGAGCCGGGCGAGTTGACGGCGGCGAGCGAGACCAGCTCGTCCCAGCCGGGGACGCGTTCGCCGAGCTGCTCGACGCCGGCCGCGGCGAGCGCCATGAAGCCCTCGCCGCGGCCGCGCAGCAGCACCTGGCTGCGCCGCGCCGCGAGCTGGGCGGCGTCCTCGAGCGAGAGGCCGCCAGCCGCATGGGCGGCGGCGACCTCGCCCTGGGAGTGGCCGAGCACGGCTGCCGGCTCGACGCCGCGCGAGCGCCAGAGCGCGGTCAGCGCGACCATCATCGCGAACAGGGTGGGCTGGACGACGTCGATCCGATCGAGCGGCGGCGCCTGCTCGCGGCGTCGCAGGATGTCCAGCAGGGACCAGTCGACGTGCGGCTCGAGCGCCTGCTCGCACTCGTCGAGGGCACGGGTGAAGACCGGCTCGACGTCGAGCAGTCCCAGCGCCATGCTTTTCCACTGCGAGCCCTGGCCGGGATAGAGGAAGACCGGGCCGGAGCCGGCCGTTACCCGGCCGAGCCCGATCTCGTCGGCCTCCTCACCACGGGCGAGGGCGCCGAGCCCGGCGAGCGCCGACTCGCGGTCGGTGGCGGCCACCACCGCCCGCTGCTCGAAGCCGGGCCGGCGGGTGGCAAGCGAGTGGGCGACGGCGGCGAGATCGGCCTCGGGGTCCTGACGCAGGTGGGAGGAGAGCCTGGCGGCGGCGGCGCGCAAGGCCGGCGCCGATTTGGCCGCGAGCAGCAGCGGCAGCGCCGGCGGCGCCGGCGGCCGCTCCCCCTCCCCCTCGCCGGACGGGGTGGGCGCCGGCGCTTCCTCGAGGATCAGGTGGGCGTTGGTGCCGCTGAAGCCGAAGGAGGAGACGCCGGCGCGGCGCGGGCGCCCGTCGCGCTTCCACTCGCGCGCCTCGGCCAGCAGCTCGACCTCCCCCATGTCCCAGTCGACGTGCGGGGTCGGCTGCTCGAGGTGGAGCGTCTTCGGCAGCCGCTCGTGCTGCAGCGCCAGCGCCATCTTGATCACGCCGGCGACCCCCGCGGCGGCCTGGGAGTGGCCGATGTTGGACTTCAACGAGCCAAGGTAGAGCGGCTTGCCCTCGCGCCCCTGGCCGTAGGCGGCGAGGAGGGCGCCGGCCTCGATCGGGTCGCCGAGCTGGGTGCCGGTGCCGTGCGCCTCGATCGCGTCGACCTCGCCGGGCTCGAGCCCGGCGTTGGCCAGGGCCTGGGCGATCACCCGCTCCTGCGAGGGGCCGTTGGGGGCGCTGATGCCGTTGGAGGCGCCGTCCTGGTTGACCGCGGAGCCGCGGATCAGCGCCAGCGGCCGGTGGCCGTTGCGCTCGGCGTCGGAGAGCTTCTCCAGCAGCAGCAGCCCCACTCCCTCCGAGAGGCCGGTGCCGTCGGCGTTGGCGGCGAAGGCCTTGCAGCGGCCGTCGGGGGCGAGGCCGCGCTGGCGCGAGAACTCGACGAACACGCTCGGCGTCGCCAGGACGGTGACGCCGCCGGCCAGGGCGAGGCTGCTCTCGCCGGAAGCGAGTGACTGGCAGGCGAGGTGAACCGAGACCAGCGAGGAGGAGCAGGCGGTGTCGATCGAGACCGAGGGGCCCTCGAGGCCGAAGGCGTAGGAGAGCTGGCCGGAGACGAGGCTGCCGACCCCGCCGGTCGAGCCCAGCCCGTCGACGCCGAGGCTGGCCCCGGCTCCGTAGTCGTGGTACATCGAGCCGGCGAAGACCCCGGTGCGGCTGCCGGCGAGGCTGCCCGGCTCGATGCCGGCGCTTTCGCAGGCTTCCCAGGCCACTTCCAGCAGATGCCGCTGCTGGGGGTCGGCGGCCAGGGCTTCGGCGGGCCGCAGCCCGAAGAAGCCGGCGTCGAAGCTGCCGGCTTCGTCGATGAAGCCGCCCTCGCGGGTGTAGACGGTGCCGGGGCGTTCGGGGTCGGGGTCATAGAGGCGCTCCAGCGGCCAGTTGCGGTCGGTCGGGAAGGGCGAGATCGCATCGGTGCCGGAGGCGACCAGCTCCCAGAGGTCCCGCGGGGAGCCGACGCCACCCGGGTAGCGGCAGCCCATGCCGACGATCGCGATCGGCTCGGCCCGGCGCGCTTCCAGGTCGCGCAGCCGCTCGCGGGTCCCGCGCAGCTCGATCATCACCTTCTTCAGCGACTCGAGCAGATCGTCCTGGGTGGGCTCGGTGGAGGTCGGGGCAGGGCTCGTGGGGGTCATTTCGCACCTATGTCGTTGTTGACGATTTCGAGAATCTCCTCGGCGCTCGCCGCCTGGATGCGCTCGACGGCCTCGGCGTCCTCCTCGCTCGGCGCGGGGCCGGCGGTGAGCGCGCGGAGGCGGGCGAGGGCCAGCTCGCGGGCATCGGTGTCGAGCTGCTCGAGCAGCTCCCCGAGCGAGTCGATCGCGGCCTCGACCGGGGCCGGGCCGGCGCCGGCGCCGGCCCGCTCGACCAGCGTCGCCGCCAGGCCGGCCGCGGTCGGGTAGTCGAAGACCAGGGTCGAGGGCAGCCGCAGGCCGCTTGCGGCGCTGAGCTGGTTGCGCAGCTCGACCGCGCCGAGCGAGTCGAAGCCGAGGTCCTTGAAGGAGGCATCCGGGTCGACCGCCGCCGGCGAGGCGTGGCCGAGGACGGCGGCGGCATGCTCGCGCACCAGCTCCAGCACCAGCGCCTGGCGCTCCTCGACGGCAACGCCGGCGAGCCGCTCGGCCAGGCTGCCGCCGGCGGCGCGGCGGCGCGGCGGCAGGCGGACCAGGCCGCGCAGCAACGGTGGCAGGCTCCCGGCTCGGGCCGCGATGCCGAGGGCGGCGGCGTCGAGGCGGACCGGCAGCAGCGCCGCGCGGTCGCTGCCGCGGGCGCGGTCGAGCAGCGCCAGCCCTTCGGAGTCGGCGAGCGGGAGGATGCCGGCGCGGGCGATTCGCGCCCGCTGGGCATCGCTCAGCTGGCTGGTCATCTCACTCTCCAGCTCCCATGCCCCCCAGGCGAGGGAGCAGGCGGCGAGCCCCTCGGCCCGACGGCGCTGGGCGAGCGCGTCGAGGAAGGCGTTGGCGGCCGCGTAGTTGCCCTGGCCGGGGTTGCCGAGGGTGCCGGCGGCGGAGGAGTAGAGGACGAAGTCGGAGAGGCCGAGGCCGGCGGTCAGCTCGTGCAGGTGCCAGGCGGCGTCGGCCTTGGGGGCGAGGGCGGCGGCCAGCAGCTCAGGGTCAAGCCCCTCGACGAGGCGGTCGTCGACCACGCCGGCGCAGTGGTAGACGGCGCCGAGCGGATGCTCGGCGGGGACCGCGGCGAGCAGCTCTTCGAGCTGGGCGCGATCGGAGGCGTCGCAGGCGGCCGCGGTCGCCTCGCAGCCCAGCTCCGACAGCTCGGCCAGCAGGCCGGCAGCGCCGGGGGCGTCGGGGCCGCGGCGGCTGGCCAGGAGCAGGTGCTTGGCTCCCTGCGCGGCGAGGTGGCGGGCGGCAAGGGCGCCGAGGCCGGAGAGGCCGCCGGTGAGAAGGACGGTGCGATCGGGGTCGGGCGCGGGCGAGTCGCCGCCGCCCTCGGCGGCGGGGCGCAGGCGCGGCGCCAGCGCCGCGCCCTCGCGCAGGGCCAGCTGCGGCTCCTCGCTCTGGGCCAGCGCCGCGGCGAGCGCCGCCTCGGAGGCCTCGCTGCCGTCGCTGTCGATCAGGAGGAAGCGGCCGGGATGCTCGGACTGGGCCGAGCGGACCAGGCCCCAGACAGCGGCCTGGGCGGGGTCGGGGGCCTCCTCGGCGCTGATCGCGACCGCGCCCTCGGTGAGGAAGGCGAGGCGGGCCTCGGAGCCGTCGGCGATCTCGGCCTGCAGGCGGGTCAGCGTCGCGGTGGCCAGAGCCCGCGCGGCGGCGGGCGGGTCGAGGTGAGGCGCCGGGATCAGTTGCACCGTCTCGACCTCCTCTCCCGCCGCCTGCGCGGCTGCCGCCAGCCCGACCTCGCTCCAAGCGACCGCGAGCAGCGAGTCCGGCCCGCTGGCGGCGGCGCCGAGCTGGGCCGGGTCGAGCGGGCGCGCCAGCAGCGACTCGATCGAGAGGACGGGAGCCCCGTCGCCGTCGGCGGCGGCGAGCGCCAGCGAGCCCTCGCCCGGCGTCAGCCGCAAGCGCAGCGAGCGCGCTCCCTCCTGCCAGAGGCGGACGCCGGTGAAGGAGAAGGGCACCCGCAGGCCGCCCTCGGCCTGCAGCAGCGCCGGATGCAGGGCGGCGTCGAGCAGCGCCGGGTGGATCCCGAACCGCTCCGCTTCGCCCTCCTGCTCGGGCGCCAGCGCGGCCTCGGCGTAGAGGTCCTCGCCACGGCGCCAAGCCGCCTCGAGGCCCTGGAAGGCGGGGCCGTACTCGAAGCCGATCGCGGCGATCCGCTCGTAGAAGCCGGCGAGCGCGAGCGGCTCGGCGCCGGCGGGGGGCCACTCGCCGAGCGGCTCCGGCCCGGCCGCGACCGCGGCGTCGGCGAGGGCGCCGCTGGCGTTGCGCTCGAACGGCAGCTCGGCGCCGGAGCGGTCCTCGCGGCGGGAGTGGAGGGCGAAGGAGCGGCGGCCGTCCTCGCCGGGCTCGGAGACGTGCAGCTGCAGCTGCAGGGCGCCGTCTTCGCCGAGCAGCATCGGCGCCTCGATCGTCAGCTCCTCCAGCGCCTCCGCCCCGGCCTGGCGCCCCGCCTCGAGCGCCAGCTCGACCAGGGCGGCGCCGGGGACGAGGATGGCGCCGGCGACCGCGTGGTCGCCGAGCCAGGGGTGGCTCTGCAGCGAGAGGCGGCTGGTGAAGAGGTGGGAGTCCTCGGAGGCGAGGGCGATCGAGGCGCCGAGCAGAGGGTGCGCGGCCGTCGCCTGCCCGAGCGAGGAGGCGTCGCCGGAGGACGGGGAGGCGTCGCCCCAAAAGCGCTGGCGCTGGAAGGGGTAAGTCGGCAGGGCGACCTTGACGGCGCCGGCAAGCAGTGGCGAGAAGTCGGCCTCTCCGCCGCCGGCGTGGAGGGAGCCGAGCGAGAGCAGGAAGCGCTTCAGCCCCCCCTCGTCGCGGCGCAGGGTGCCGAGCGCCGCGACCGGCTCGGGCGCCGCGGCCTCGGCCGTCTCCTCGACCGCCATCGTCAGCACCGGGTGCGGGCTGGCCTCGAGGAAGAGCCCGAAGCCGTCGGCGAGCAGGGCGCGGGTCGCCTGCTCGAACAGCACCGGCTGGCGCAGCGAGCGGTACCAGTGGGCGGCATCAAGCTCGGCGCCCTCGATCCGCTCGCCGGTCAGGGTCGAGTAGACCGGGATGCCCGCCTGGCGGGGCTCGACCGGGGCGAGGTCGGCGAGCAGGCGCTGCTCGATCGCCTCGACCG
The DNA here is from genome assembly GCA_035995325.1 of Solirubrobacterales bacterium. GTDB lineage: Bacteria > Actinomycetota > Thermoleophilia > Solirubrobacterales > 70-9 > VAYN01. Next base: position 3,092 of record DASYKN010000053.1, on the reverse strand, counting down.
CGGCGGAGTGGGAGGCGTAGTCGACGTTGACCCGGCGGGCGCGGACCTCCTTTTCCTCGCAGAGGCCGAGCAGCTCCTCGAGCGCCCCGGCCTCGCCGGAGACGACGGTGGCGGCGGGGCCGTTGTGGGCGGCGAGGCCGAGCGACTCGCCCCAGGGAGCGATCAGGCCGAGGACGTCCTCGGCCGGCAGCGCCAGCGCGGCCATGCCGCCCTTGCCGGCCAGCTCGGCCAGCGCCTGGCTGCGCAGGGCGGAGACACGGGCGCCGTCCTCGAGGCTGAGCGCGCCGGCGACGACCGCGGCGGCGATCTCCCCCTGGGAGTGGCCGGCGACCGCGCCGGGCTCGACCCCGAAGGCGCGCCAGAGGCCGGCGAGCGAGACCATCGTCGCGAACAGGGCCGGCTGGACGACGTCGACGCGCTGCAGCCAGGCGCCGTCCTCGGAGGCGATCGTCTCCAGCAGCGACCACTCGACGAAGGGGGCGAGCGCCGCCTCGCACTCGGCCATGCCGGCGGCGAAGGGCTCGGACTGGGCCAGCAGCTCGCGGCCCATGCCGAGCCACTGCGAGCCCTGACCGGGGAAGAGGAAGGCGGGCTCGCGCCGCTGGGCCGCCTTGGCGCTGACGAGGGCGGGGTGCTGCTTGCCGGCGGCGAGGGCAGCCAGGCCCTCGATCAGCTCGGCCCGGTCGGCGCCGACGACGACGGCGCGGTGGTCGAGCTGGGCGCGGGCGCCGGCCAGGGTCGCGGCGACGCCGCGCAGGCCCAGCTCGGGCTGCTCGCGCAGCCGCGAGCCGAGCCGGGCCGCCTGCTCGGCGAGCGCCTCCGGCGCTTTCGCGGAGAGCAGCAGCGGCAGCGCGGCAGCGCCCGCCGCCTCGGCGGCCGCGGCCAGGGGCGCGGCGGGGGCTTCCTCGAGGAGGAGGTGGGCGTTGGTGCCGGAGATGCCGAAGGAGGAAACGCCGGCGCGGCGGGGGCGGCCGTTGCGGCGCCACTCGCGCGGCTCGGCCAGCAGCTCGATCTCCCCCGCCGACCAGTCCACGTGCGGGGTCGGCTCGTCGATGTGCAGCGTCCGCGGCAGCTCCTCGTGGCGCAGCGCCAGCGCCATCTTGATCACGCCGCCGACCCCGGCGGCTGCCTGGGTGTGGCCGATGTTCGACTTCAGCGAGCCGAGCCGCAACGGCTCGTCCCCCTCGCCGCGGTCCTGGCCGTAGGTGGCGAGCAGCGCCTGCGCCTCGATCGGGTCGCCGAGCATGGTGCCGGTGCCGTGGGCCTCGACCGCGTCGACCTCGCCGGGCTCGAGCCCGGAGTTGGCGAGCGCCTGGCGGATCACCCGTTCCTGCGAGGGCCCGTTGGGGGCGGTCAGCCCGTTCGAGGCGCCGTCCTGATTGACCGCGGAGCCGCGGATCAGGGCGAGCGGGCGGTGGCCGTTGCGTTCGGCCTCGGAGAGCCGCTCCAGCACGAGCAGGCCGGCGCCCTCGGAGAAGCCGGCGCCGTCGGCGGCGGCGGCGAAGGACTTGCTGCGGCCGTCGGGGGCGAGCCCCCCCTGGCGCGCGAACTCGAGGAAGACGCCGGTCGAGGCCATCGCGCTGACGCCGCCGGCCAGCGCGAGGTCGCACTCGCCGCCGCGCAGCGCCTGCGCCGCCAGGTGCAGGGAGACCAGCGAGGAGGAGCAGGCGGTGTCGACCGAGACCGCCGGGCCCTCGAGCCCGAGCGTGTAGGCGATGCGGCCGGAGATGACGCTGGGCGAGAGGCCGGTGCCGAGGTAGCCCTGCAGCGAGGAGTCGGTGAGGCTGGCGTAGTCGGAGGACATCGCGCCGGTGAAGACGCCGGTGCCGGACCCCGCCAGCGAGGTCGGGTCGATGCCGGCGTCCTCGAGCGCCTCCCAGGCGCATTCGAGCAGCAGCCGCTGCTGCGGGTCCATCGCCAGCGCCTCGCGCGGGGCGATCCCGAAGAAAGCGGCGTCGAAGCCGGGGACGTCGGCGAGGAAGCCGCCTTCGACCGTGAAGGCCGCTCCCGGCCGCTCCGGATCGGGCTCGCGCAGGCTCTCGGCGTTCCAGCCGCGATCGTCCGGGAAGGGGGCGATCGCGTCGCCGCCAGCCGCCAGCAGCTCCCAGAAGGCCTGCGGCGATTCGGCCCCGCCCGGGTAGCGGCAGGCGATGCCGACGATCGCGATCGGGCCCTGGCCGGAGCTTGCCGCGCGGACGACGACCTCGCCGCGGGAGCCGTCGAGGCGGGCGAGCAGGTGGCGGGCCGCCGCCTCGCAGTTGGGGTGGTCGAAGACGAGCGTCGCCTCGAGCCGCACGCCGCTGGCCTCGGCGAGGCGGTTGCGCAGCTCGACCGCGCCGAGCGAGTCGAAGCCGAGGTCCTTGAAGGAGGCGGCGGAGTCGATCGCCCTGGCCGAGACGTGGCCGAGGACGGCGGCGGCGTGCTCACGGACCAGATCGAGGGCGATGGCCGCGCGCTCGGCCTCCGGCGCCGCGGCGAGCCGGGTGGCAAAGGCGGCGCCGGTGGCGGCTCGGCGGCGGGTGCCGGCGGGGGCGAGGCCCGAGAGCAGCGGCGGCAGCACGCCGGCAGCGGCGAGGCGGCGCAGGGCGGCGGGGTCGATGGTCGCGGCGACCGCCTGCCCGCTGGGCAGCGCCCGGGCGCGGTCGAGCAGCCGCAGGCCGGCGGCGGTCGCGATCGGGCTCAGCCCAGCGCGCGAGAGCCGCGAGCGCGTCGCCGCGTCGAGGTCGGCGGTGATCTCGCTCTCCTCCTCCCAGAGCCCCCAGGCGACCGCGGTCGCGGCGAGCCCCTCGGCCCGGCGGCGCTGGGCGAGCGCGTCGAGGAAGGCGTTGGCGGCGGCGTAGTTGCCCTGGCCGGGGTTGCCGAGGGTGCCGGCGGCGGAGGAGTAGAGGACGAAGTCGGAGAGGCCGAGGCCGGCGGTCAGCTCGTGCAGGTGCCAGGCGGCGTCGGCCTTGGGGGCGAGGACCGTGGCCAGGCGCTGGGGCTCGAGCGCCTCGATCAGGCCGTCGTCGACCAGCCCGGCGCAGTGGTAGACGGCGCCGAGCGGATGCTCGGAGGGGATCGAGTCCAGCAGCGCCTCGAGCTGGGCGCGGTCG
>DASYKN010000052.1:0-45783 GCA_035995325.1 Solirubrobacterales bacterium | reverse complement strand
GGGCCTCGGCGCCGAGCGGCCGCTGCTGGCCTGGCCGCTGACGATCGCGATGCTGGCCCTGGCCGGGCTGCCGGCGACGGTCGGCTTCATCGGCAAGCTCTACCTGATCGAGGCCCTGGTCGAAGGCGACTACACCTGGCTCGCGGTCTTCATCGCGATCGGGACGATGATCTCGATCGCCTACTACCTGCGGGTGGTGGCGGCGATGTGGATGCGGCCGGCCGGCGAGGGCGTGGCGGCCGCGACGCCGGCGATCGCCGGCGCCTCGCCCGAGGCCGACCCGGTCGACCCCGAAGCCGGGCGCCGCTGGTACCTGGTCGGGCCGGCGCTGCTGGCCGCGGCGGCGACTGTCTTCTTCGGCGTGATCCCGCAGCCGCTGGTCGATTTCGCCGCCCACGCCGGCGCCTCGCTCTTCTCCTAGGCATCGTCAGACTGCCCGGCGATGGGCGTCCTCCTCACCACCGGCGCGATCGTCGTCGCCGTCGCGGTCGGCGTCTGGTCCGAGCGGCGCTGGCCCGAAGGAGCAGCCAACGCCGCCCGCAAAGCGCTGCTGATCCTGCTCTACGCGCTGCTGCCGCCGGTCATCTTCTTCAACCTGGCGAGGGCCGAAATCGACCTCTCGCACGCGGTCGGCATCGGCCTGGCGCTGGTCGCCGTCTCGCTCACCGGCGTCTTCACCTGGTGGATGGCGAGCCGGGTAATGAAGCTGCCCCGCCACCAGACCGGCGCCGTCGTCTGCGCCGTCCTCAGCGTCAACACCGGCTACCTCGGCTACCCGCTGACGGTGGCGCTGCTGGGACGCGACCAGCTCTCGACCGCCGTCCTCTACGACGTCCTCGTCACCGGCCCCTCGCTGCTGCTCGGCGCCTTCGCGGTCGGCGCCGCCTTCGGGACCAAAGCCGGCGACACCCCGCGCGACCGGGTGCGGGCCTTCTTCACCCGCAACCCACCGCTCTACGCCGCGATCGCCGGCCTGCTGGCGCCGGAGGCGCTGGCGCCGCAGTTCCTGGTCGACGCCTCGCAGGCGCTGATCGTGGCGATCCTGCCGATCGGCTTCTTCGCCGTCGGCGCCACCCTGGCCGAGGGGGCCGAGCACGGCGAGCTGCCCTTGCCGCCGCCGCTGACCAAGCCGGTGATGCTGACCCTGCTCGCCCGGCTGGCGCTGGTCCCAGCCCTGCTGATGCTGCTGGCGGCGCCACTGATCGACCTGCCGGCCGCCTACCGGCTGATGTCGGCGATGCCGACGGGGCTCAACGCGATGGTCGTCTCCCACGCCTACGGCCTCGACAACCAGATCGTCGCCGAGGCTGTCACCTGGTCGACCGCGATCGTCGTCGCCGCGGCGCTGGTCTCGCTGCTGATCTAGTCAGGCCCTGCCCTAAGCTCGCTCTCGATGCTGCATCACGTTGGAATCGAGCTACGACCGGTCGACGTCGACGACGCCGTCGAGTTCTTCGAGCTGCTCGGCTTCGAGCGAGTCGAGCCGCCCCCCGCGCTGGCCGCCGGATTCACCTGGCTCGAACGCGAGGGGACGCAGATCCACCTGATGCACGAGCAGGAGCCCACCGTCCCCGACCGCGCCCACCTGGCGCTGGTCGTGCCGGACTTCGAGGCGACAGTGGCCCGCCTGCGCGAGAGCGGCTTCGCGACCCGTCCCGGGCGAGAGCATTGGGGCGCCCCCCGCGTCCACGCGATCGCCCCCGGCGGCCACCGGGTCGAGCTGATGGCGGCACCGCCGCCCGCGCGGGCCTGACGCTTACCGCAACGGCTCGATGCTGATCCCGTCCGCGTAGCCGCGCCCCGGCGTCGCGTCGCAGGCATAGCTGCCGCGAGCCAGGCGATAGAGCAGCCCGAGGCAGACGGCGATCGCCCGTTGCCCGTAGGCGTTGGGATGCAGCGACTCGCGGCTCGATCCCTGCAGGGGGGAAAGCCGGCGAACCCACTCGGCCAGCTCCGGCGCCGGCCCCTCGGACCCCACCCGCCGCGCCCGCCGATCGCAGAGCTGGTGGCCGTCGAGAGCGTGACGGAGATCGAGGAACTCGGCCCCGCCAGCGCTGGCCACGTCGCGCATCGTCGCCACGATCGAGCCGACCCCCTCGCCCGCGGCCCAACTGGCGTCGGCGTTCCAGACCGGGCAGGCGCCGTCGCCGAGCCGATCCCAGCCGTCCTCGGGGTAGCGGATCCAGTCCCCGGCCGGAAACGGCGAGGCGTAGCCCATCACGACCAGGCGGTAGTCCGAGCGCCGGTAGCCGGCGGCGGCCATCGTCGCGCGCACGCCGCGCAGCGCCCGCGTCAGGCGCCGTGCCATGGCCGGCAGCGCCGCCTCGATGTCTGCCTGGGCGCCGGCATGGCAGAGGATCCGATCGTCGCGGGAGCTACGCAGCCAGTCGAAAACGCAGCCGGCGACCAGTTCGCCGAAGCCGACGTCGTTGGCGCCGACGGTGAGGACGACCATGCGGACAGCGTCGCGCTCCGCCACGGCCGCCAGCTGATCCGCCTGGGGCGCCTCCCCGAAGTGCCGGCGCCCACCGTCCCTCGCCGGCCAGACGTTCGCCAGCCTTGCCCCCGAGCAGGCGAGGTTGACCCTCTCCGCCACGGCCACGGGGGCGCTGCGGATCGGCGCCACGTCGGAACGGTCGCACTCGTTCTGGGCCGAGGAGCCGTAGACGCGGCTGGGGTCGTAATCGCAGCCCCAGGCATCGCAGTCGAAGGCGGCGCGATCGGTGCCGGACCTGGTCCCGAACGGCTCCGAGCCGTTTCCCAGCCAGCGACCGCCCTCGCCGGAGATGAAGCTGTCGCCGAGCGCGACGATCGCGGTCCGGCTCGACCCCGGACCCGCCGCCGCCGAGGGCGCCAGGCCAAGCCCGATCGCGATCGTCAATGCCGCCCCCAGCCACGCTCGTCCATTCATGCGACGACCGTAGACAAAAAGTTGCGCCAGGTTAGCGCCTAACGCACACGCCTTGGGGCCAATTCACGCTCGTCTCTGCGCCTTGAGAGAACTGCTTAGACGCCGCGGCCGGCGCGCTTGGCGGCGAAGAGGTCGCCGTCGGCGAAACCGAGCAGCTCGTCGACGCTGGTCCCGTCGACGGGGAACATCGCGAAGCCACTGGTCGCCGAAACGGGCCAGCGGTCATCGCTGCCGAGGCCGCGGCGGGCGACCCTGGCGCGCAGCCGCGCCGCGACTTCTCCGGCCTCTTCGGCGTTGGCCTCGGGGACGATCGCCGCGAACTCGTCGCCGCCCTGGCGGAAGACCGAGTCCTCCGCCCGCACCTCGTCGCTCAGCGCCGTCCCGATCTCGGCCAGCAGCCGGTCCCCCTCGAGATGCCCGAGCCGCTCGTTGACCGCCTTGAAGCCGTCGAGGTCGAGCAGGACCAGGGCGAACTCGCGCGAGTGGCGGCGATGGCGGGCGATTTCCTCGGCCAGGCGCTCGTGCAGGCTGCGGTAGTTCCCGACCCCGGTCAACTCGTCGCGGCGGGAGAGCGCCCAGAGAGCTTGGTGGCTGGCCCGCAGCCGCTGCGCGAGGACGAGGATCCCGACCGCGACGACGACGAGGCAGACGGCCTCGACCAGGGCGAGGACAAGCGCCTGATGGGAAGAGAAGCTCCCCAGCACCAGCGGCAGCAGCAGACCGGCGGCGATCGCGACCAGGCCGGCGACGAGGAAGCCGGCACCGACCGAGCGGCGGCTGCCTGGGGTGGGGTGTGAGGATCGGGCCATAATGAATATTAAGTAGGGATTCTGCCGTATCGCGCAGGATATGGAGGGGAGTACAGCCCGTCTCCGGTCGCCACTACGATGCGCCGGTGCTATATCCGGTCGAACACTTCAGCGACGCGGAGCGAGCGGTCCTCGCCCCTCATTTCACCAACATGGACCGCCCCGTGTTCGCGCTCACGAACCTGCCGGAGACCGTCAAGGGCGCGCTTTTTGCCCGCTATTCGCGCTATTCCGGGACCGTCAGGCGGCTTTATCTGGAGGAGTTCGCCGCCGATGCCCCAGCGGGCGGGAGGCCCTTCGACGCCGAGGAGGGCGAGCGGGCAGCGCAGCTTTACGAGCGCGTCTTCGTCGGCTATGGCGACGACTCGATCGCCCAGGTCGGCGGCGCCCACGTCGCCTGTGAGTGGGTCTCCAACATCCTCACCAAGCTACTCCAGCGCGGCCGCCTCGCCGCCTACCTCGAGCAGTCGACCCGCTACATCCCCTACGACCAGCCGCTGCCCGATGGCGGCTACCGCTTCTACCGTGACGAGCAGCTGGGGCCGCAGTTCGCGGCGACGATGGATGAGATCTTCGCGATCTACTCGCGCTCGCTGACCGCGGTCGAGGCCTGGGCGGCCGAGCGCTGGCCGTGCGGAGACGGCGAGCCGGAGGGCGCCTGGCAGCGCTCGATCCGAGCCAAGGCGCTGGATCTGCTGCGCGGCCTGCTGCCGGCGGCGACGCTCAGCCACGTCGGCATCTACGCCTCCGGCCAGGCCTACGAGCAGCTGATCCTGCGACTGATGGCCTCACCGCTGCCGGAGGCGCGCGAGTACGGCGGCATGATCCTGAACGAGCTGAAGCAGGTGATGCCGAGCTTCGTCTCGCGGGTCGAGCGCCCCGACCGCGGCGGCGAGTGGGTCACCTACCTGGAGCGGCGCCGCGAGCAGACCGAGAGCTGGGTCGCCCGCCTCGGACTCGACCGCCGCGGCAGCGGCGACGGCGCGCCCTCGGTCGAGCTGATCCACGTCGACGGCAGCGAAGAGAACCTGCTCGCGGCCTGCCTGTTCGAGGCAGCCAACGCCCCCGAGACCGATGTCCTCGCCCGCATCGACGTCCTCGACCGCTCCGAGCGGGCGCAGTTGCTGGCGGCCCTGGCCGGCGATCGCGCCAACCGCCGCCACCGGCCCGGCCGCGGTTTCGAGGCGCTGCGCTACCGCTTCGAGATCGTCTCCGACTACGGCGCCTTTCGCGACCTCCAGCGCCACCGGATGCTGACCTGCCAGTGGCAGCGGCTCAGCCCCGACCTCGGCGCCGGCGTCCCCGACGAGGTCCGCGAAGCCGGCGCCGGCGACGAGTTCGAACGGGCGCTGGAGCTGTCGCGGGCCGAGTACGAGCGGCTGGTCGACGCCGGCCATGCCGAGCTGGCTCCCTACGCGCTCAGCCTCGCCTACCGGATCCGCTACATGCTCGACCTCAACGCCCGCGAGGCGATGCACCTGATCGAGCTACGCTCCGGCCGCGAGGGCCACCCCGGCTACCGTGCCGTTGCCCAGGCGATGCACGAGCGGATCGCCGCGATTCACCCCGGCGTCGCGGCGACGATGACCCACGTCGACACCTCCGCCGAGCCCCGCCTGGAGCGGATCATGAGCGAGATCCGCACCCACCGCAAGCAGGCGCGCGCGGCCGAGCAGGCTGAGGCCCCACCCGGCCTGAACCCGCTCGGCTAGACCCCAGCTAGTCGCGCTGCTTGCGCTTGCGGCGAGGCTCGTCCGGGCCGTCTTCGGGCGGCTCGCCGTCATCCCCGACCGCAGCCGGCTCCGACGGTTCCAGTTCCGCCGCCGCCTTCTCCCCCGGCGTCGGCCAGGGGATCGCTTCTCCGGCCGCCCAGGCGGGAGGTCTGCCGCCGGGAAGCCGGTCCAGTAGGAGCAGCGCGAAGTAGAGGAACCAGATCAGCGTGAAGAGGACCAGGCCGAGCAGGGCGGCCACGCCCAGGGCCATGCCCAGCGTCGCCCAGAACCGGTTCAGGATTCCCGTCCGCATCGCCCAGAGGCAGCTGTAGAAGAGGGCGATGACGAAACCGAGGCCGCCGGCGACGCCGAGGCCGGCGGTGACCGAGGCGAGCGACGCTTCGGTGATCGCGTTCGAGGCTTCGTCGTCTTCGATCTTGCGCTGTTCGCACGCCGCCAGAGCCGCCTGGCCCGGCTTGGCGTCGTATTCGTCGGCGAAGTCCTGCGCGCCTTCGTCCTTGCGGTCGAAGGCGCATTCCTTCTTCGCTTCCTTTGGCGTCAGGGTCGACTTGGCTTCGCCGGAGACGAACTGGTCGGCGGCTTCGTTGCGGGCGCCGCCGGTGAGGCCGGTCGAGAGCGCGAGGAACAGCGGGGCGATGACCACGAGCCCGATCAGCTGCGGGCGAACCCGGTCGCTGCGGGCGCGAACGGCGCGGAAGAGGTAGACGAGCGGGACCGTGAGCAGGGCGAAGCCGAGCGCCTGCATCAGGCCGGTGAGGATCACCGAGCCGCTGTGGGCGTCGGTCGAACGCAGGATCGCGGCGTCGCCGCTGCCGCTCACCTGGCTGAGGAAGCTCGGCGCGACGATCAGCACCACCGCCAGGAAGGTCGCCAGCGCGGTCGGGAGCGCCCAACGGGCCTCCCAGTCAAGCGCCTCTTGCTTTCTCTGCACCTCAGCCCCTCTCGTGGATCGAGCCGGAGCGGCGCCCCGGGCGGGGCCGTACGCTACCGCGCATGAGCGATGCGCAGCGCACCCCCGTCGTCCCGCTCGAGGCTGGCGCCGGCCCCGAGAACCCTCCCTGCCCGGCCTGCGGCGAGCCGCTGTTCGGCTGGCTCTCCGAGCCGGCCGGCCTCGGCGCCCCGGTCAGCCGCTGCGAGAGCTGCGGGCTCGGCGTCGTCGGCGCTCCCGCGAGCCCCGACCAGGTCCTGCGGGAGCTGGAGCTGCTCGGGGGCGACAGCCCCCGGATCGCCAACCGGGCCAGCTTCGCCGCCTCGCTCGGCAGCGCCGGCTGGGCCGGCCTGGAGCCGGGAGCCGACTACCTGTTCACGGTCGAGGCGGTGCGGCGTCTGGTCGCCCGGCACGACCAGGTGGTGAAGTCGAGCCGCTGGGCGCCGGCGGCGAGCCTGGCCGCGACCTGGCAGACCATGCTCAACAGCGTCACCTTCGGCCACAACGTCGCCCTGGCGGCGCTCGGCCGGGGCAAGGCGGCCGCAGCTCAGCATCGCTGGCAGCGGCGGATCGACGCCCTGGCCAGCGTCGTGCTGGCGATCCCGGCCATGCTGATCGCGATCCCGGTCGAGCTGGCCGGCGGCATAACCGGCCGCGGCTCCGTGATCTCGCTGCGCTTCGAACTGCTCTAAATCCCCGGCCCGGTGGCCTAAGAGAGGCCTTCGCGGGCCTCGCGCACCAGGGTTACCGCCTCGGGGAAGAGGACGCGAATCGCGTCGCGGACCTGCATCGCCTGCTGGTCGGCGCTGCCGGTCAGGTCGAGCCGGCCGATCGAGGCGACGGTCATCTCGACCGCGAGCTTGATCGCGTTGTCGGCCCAGGCGACGCGCTGGGAGGACTGCATCTGCTCCGAGAGCTCCTCCATACGGGCACGGAACTCGTCGGGGTCGCCGAACATGTTGAAGGGGCTGCCCTCCATGGGCCCCATGTAAGCAGACCGGCGACTGAGCCGGCACCGAATCGGCCCGTTTCGCGCGCCACCCGTGTCACCTGCGGGCCTAGCGTCGGAGGAATGCGGCACCGCCAAGAACCGGAGCGAGGCTCGGCAAGCGTCGAGCAAGCGGGGCTGGCCGCGCTCGTCGCGCTGCTGCTGCTGGTCGCGATCGCGGCGGTCGCGGCCGGAGGAGAGATCGACGCCGGCCGCCGCCTCGCGGGGGCGATCGGCAAGCGCCTCGCCTGCGCGCCGCGCCTGCCCGGTGCCTGCGCCCACCACCCCCTCGTCCCCGCCTACGGCTGGCCGCTGGCCCGCGCCGCGCGAGCGCTGGCGCCCGCTCCGAGCCCGCGCACCGGCCCCTCCGGCCTGCCCCTGGCGCCGGTCGACTTCCGCCGCTGCCGCCGGGAGAGCTGCGCCGTCGCGGCCGGACCGCACCTGACCGCCTCCAACCGCCGCACCACCGCCTTCACCGAGCTGATCGACCGTCGCCGCGAGAGCGGCTGGGTCGAGATCGTCTACTGGCTCTACCGCCCCGGCCTCGGCTGGGAGCGGCTCGCCCGCCGCGCCGACCAGGCCGCGATCGACGCGGCCGGCGGCGTCAGCCTGCGACTGGAGGACGACCCGGCGCTGGTCCCGCTCGAGACCCTCCCCGGTCGCAACCACTACGAGTTCCCGGCGGGTGAACGGCCACCCTGGCAATGGCGTCTATCCGGCCGCTATCCCGGCTGGTCAAGCTGAAGACGCCTGCGCCGCCTTTTCCTGCTCGGCTTCGTCCTGGGCCTGGCGGATCAGGCCGCGCCAGTCGGTGGTGCGGAAGACGAGCAGGATCGCGGTGAAGCCGAGCAGCACCGACCAGGCGGCCATCGCGATCTGGGTGCCGACCGAGAAGGAGAGGACGGCGGTGCGGGAGGGGCCAGTCAGGGTCGCGACCAGGAGCGCCTGCTGGGCCCCGGCCCCGCCCGGCGTGAAGGGGATGATGTTGGCGATCGCCTGCACGCTCATCACCAGCATCACGCTGCTGACCGAGCCGGGGATGCCGAACGCTTCGAGGAAGAACCAGAAGGCGGCGAAGCGAAAGAGCCAGCCGAGCCCCTGCCAGGCGGCGACCTCACGCAGGTAACGCCGCGGCTCGGCGAGGATCACCACGCCTTGGCGGACGCGGGCCCAGAAGGCTCGCACCCGGTGCGCCAGGAAGTAGATGCCGATCGCGATCGCCAGCAGCAGCGCCCCGATCGTGATCGCCAGGACTTGCGGATGTTCGACCCAGAAGGAGATCTCGAAGGCGGGCAGGTCGGGGATCCGTGGCAGCGGCGGCAGCAGTCCCTGGCTGATCGCGTAGAAGAGGACGAGGATGCCGACGCTGGTGTCGAAGACGGTCTGGACCAGGAAGGAGGAGGTCACGGCCGGATAGGAGGAGCCCGGAATCTGCCGTTTGACCAGGAAGACCTTGGTCACGTCGCCGGCGTGGGCCGGCAGGATCGCGTTGATCCCTGCCCCCGCGAGGTATGCCGCCCCGAGCGGCAGGAAGGGGATTCGCTGGTCCGGATAAGAGGCCCGCAGCACGTTGCGCCAGGCCCAGGCACGGGACATCTGCATCGCCAGCAGGCAGAGCAGGGCGATCCCGAACTGGCCCCAGCGGATGTCCGAGAGGTGGCGGAAGAATTCCGCCGCCACGTTGAAGAAGTGGTCGAAGTTGGATCCCAGATCGGCGAACGGCATCGCAGCTAGACTAGCCCGCTCGTGCCGGATACCGACACGCATATGCCACCCCAGACGCTCCCCCCAGACCCCGCCGACAAGGCGATGTGCGACCGCGCCCGCGAGCGCTACACGGCCGACCGCAAGAGCCGTTTCCGCCGCCGCCGCAAACGCCACGCGGCGCTGCCCAACCTGATCATCATCGGCGGGCTCAAGTGCGGCACCACGAGCATCCACCACTATCTCGGCCTGCACCCGCAGATCCAGATGTCGAAGCCGAAGGAGCTGAACTTCTTCACGCGCGAGCTGAACTGGGACCTCGGGCTCGACTGGTACGCCAGCCGCTTCGACGACCGCTTCCAGGTCCGCGGCGAGTCATCGCCCCACTACACGAACCTGCCGCGCTTCGAAAGCGCCGCCGGCCGTATCCATGAGCACTGCCCCGACGCGCGCCTGCTCTACATGGTCCGCGACCCGATCAAGCGGATCCTCTCCCACTGGGTCCACGCCAGCGGCGCCGGTTATGAGACCGGCGACATGGTCGAGGTCCTCTCCCAGGCCGAGACCTCCTACATGAACCGCTCGAAGTACTGGATGCAGCTGCAGCCCTACCTGGAGCTGTTCGACCCCGGCCAGATCGAGATCATCGCCCAGGAGGAGCTGCAGAGCGAGCGCGAAGCGACGATGCGCAAGGCCTTCGGCTTCGTCGGCGTCGACCCCGGCTTCACCTCCGAGCAGTTCGACCGCGAGTGGGAGAAGTCGAGCGCCAAGGAGAGCGACAAATACCAGCTCATGGAGAAGCTGATCAAGCTGCCGGGCTTCCGCTCGCTCGATCGCAACTTCGACCGTCTGCCGGAGTCGATGCGCTGGCTGGTCGAGAAGGTCGTCCACGACCCCGACAAGCCGCCGGCGGAGAAGCCGAAGCTCCCGGACGACCTCTTCGAGACGATTCGCGGGCGCTTCGGCGAGGACGTCGCCGGCCTGCAGAAGTTCGCCGGGCGCGAGTTCCCCGGCTGGCACGACTACTCCTGACTCCGCATTAGGCTGCGTCGATGCGGCGCCTCCTTCCCGATCCCGCCCCGACCACGGTCGCCGAGCAGCTGGACGGCTACCGGCCCTGGGAGCAGCCGCACGAGCAGCGGCCGCTGGTGGCGATGAACTTCGCCGCCACCGTCGACGGGCGGGCGACGATCGGCGGCGTCTCCGGGCCGATCGGCTCCGATGCCGACACGGCGATGCTGGCGGGCCTGCGAACGCGCTTCGACGCGGTGATGATCGGCGCCGGGACGATGCGGGCCGAGCGTTACGGCCGCCTCGTCTCCAAGCAGGAGACGCGCGAGCGGCGCGAGCGGCTGGGCCTCCCCCACGACCCGCTGGTGGTGATCGTCAGCGGCCGCCTCGACCTGCCCTGGAACGCGCCGCTGTTCAGCGAAGGCGGTCGGGTGCTGATCTTCACCGCCTCGACCGAGGAACCGCCCGAGACCGCGACCTCGCTGCGGGTGGTGCGCCACGAGGGCTTCGTCGACATCGCCGCGGCGCTGCGCCATCTGCGCCAGGAGCGGGGCGTCCGCGCGCTGCTCTGCGAGGGCGGTCCCGGCCTGCACGGCGAGCTGCAGGCCGCCGGCCTGGTCGACGAGCTGTTCCTGACGATCGCCCCGAAGCTGGTCGGCGGCGAGGCCCCGCGCATCATCGAGGGGGAGCTGCCCGAGGTCGCCGGCCTCGAGTTGGCCTGGCTGCTGGAGCAGGACGGCGAGCTGTTCGCGCGCTACCAGCGCCGTCGCTGAGTTAGCGTTGCGGGGAGAGCCACCCGAGGAGAGGAACCGCAACGATGGACTTCGCCCCCAGTTCCGAGGTCGCCGCGCTGCGCGAGCGCGTGCTGGACTTCATGGACGCCGAGATCTACCCGGTCGAGCGCGAGCTGATGGAGGCGCTGGACGACGAGGTCGGCCCCGGCGTCCCCTATCCCAAGAGCCTGGTGGAGGTCCGCGAGAAGGCGAAGGGCGAGGGGCTGTGGAACCTGTTCATGCCCGACGAGCGGTTCGGGCCGGGGCTGAGCAACTGGGAGTACGGCCTGCTCTGCGAGGAGATGGGGCGCAGCCCGGTGGTGGCGGGGATGGCCTTCAACTGCGCCGCGCCGGACACCGGCAACATGGAGATCCTGGCTGAGCATGGCACGAATCAGCAAAAAGAAAAATGGTTGGAGCCGTTGCTCGAAGGGCAAATCAGGTCCTGTTTCTCGATGACCGAGCCGGAGGTCTCAGGCTCCGACCCGACCCTGCTGCAGGCGCGGGCCGTGCTCGACGGCGACGAGTGGGTGGTCGACGGCCACAAGTGGTTCACCTCGGGCGCCGTCGGCGCCGAGCTGGCGATCGCGATGGTCGTCACCGACCCCGAGGCGCCGCCCTACGCGCGCGCCTCGATGATCTGCGTGCCGACCGACAACCCCGGCTTCAACCTGGTGCGGCCGATCCCGGTGATGGGGCACAGCAAGGGCCCGGGCCACTGCGAGATCCGTTACGAAAGCTGCCGCGTCCCCAAGGACAGCCTGCTCGGCGAGCGCGGGGCCGGCTTCGCGATCGCCCAGGACCGGCTCGGGCCGGGGCGGATCCACCACTGCATGCGCGCGATCGGGACCGCCGAGCGGGCGCACGAGATGATGTGCCGCCGCGCCAACGAACGGGTCGCCTTCGGCGGGCCGCTGGCCGACAAGCAGTTCGTCCAGGAGGCGGTCGCCGCTTCGCGGATGGAGATCGACCAGGCCCGGCTGCTGACCCTCTACGCCGCCTGGAAGATGGACACCGAGGGCAAGCGCGCCGCCCGCCAGTCGATCTCGGCGATCAAGATCGTCGCCGCCAACATGGTCATGGACGTCCTCGACCGGGCGATCCAGATCCACGGCAGCCTCGGCATGACCGACGACACGCCGCTGGCCGCGCTCTGGCGCTTCAGCCGCATGCTGCGTCTCGCCGACGGCCCCGACGAGGTCCACAAGATGGTCCTCGCCCGCCGCGAGCTGAACCGCTGGGCGAAGCGCGACGAGGCCGCCGCCGCGGGCGAGCTGTCGTCCAAGCACGCGCCGCGCATGGTCTGAGCCCGCCGCGGGACGGATCCAAGCACGAAAAAGGGCGGCCAAGGCCGCCCTTTCGCTACAACCCGGACTCGGCGTTAGCCGATCAGGTTCACCATCCCGGCGGTCAGGCAGACCGTGCCGCCGTAGTTGAGGCCGAGGGCGATGCCCTCTGAGTTGACGGTGATCATTTTGCCTTCGGGACCGAGGACGAAACCCTGAGCGACGCTGTTGACGACGCTGATCTCGCCGGTCGTGTCCTGGTTGGTGATCAGCACACGTTTGTCTTCGGGGGTGTTCGGTTCGAGGAATTCGCCGCTGCCGCCGGGACCAGTGAGGTCGGTGGAGCCGTTGAGGATCGCGGTCGGTGCCGTCGTCTGGGCGATGATCCGGACACGGTCTTTCGTCACTTCGACGCCGGTGGCGCACTGCGCGATCAGCGAGACCGCGCCGTTGGTGGCGATCGTCTGCGACTGGCCCGGGTTGAGCCGCACGAAGAAGCTCTGCTGGCCGGCGAGGTTGGCGGCGTTCGTCGCGTTCTCAGCATTGGTCGCGTTCTCGGCCTTGGCGGCGTTCGTCGCGTTGGTGGCGGTCGTCGCTTTGGTCGCGCTCGGAACCGTGCCAAGGCTGGCGAGGTTGACTTTCGCGCCGGAGATCGCCGACGGGGCGATCTTTTCGGTGGTGATCGCGTTTTTCTTGATTTTGACGGCGGTCACCGCGTCTTTCTTGAGCTGCTTGCTGCCCACGCTGTTCTTGCCGAGTTGACCCGCCGCCAGGGCGGTGGCGCCGCCGAGAACGAGGAAGACGGCGATCGACGACATCACGTTCGCGTAAGTGAGTCGCTTGCGGATCTGTTTCAAGGTGATGCTCCTTATTCAATTGGGAGACTGGTTTGGACCCACTGTCGGATGGGTCGCCCTTGTTTCTATTTCCGATCGAGACCCTCGCACCTGCATCGGCCCGAGCGGGATCGGCTGGACGACCGTTTTCATCCAGGAGGCCTCCCGGGCGCAGACCATCGGATAGCTTGGCCGCCATGTTCTGTCCCCATTGCGGCGCCGAGAACGAGGAGGGCAGCCGCTACTGCGTCGGCTGCGGCTCAGACCTGCCAACTGGGCCTGGCAAATCGGCGGCAGCGCCAGCGCCGATCTCCTGGCGCCAACGACTGGTCGGACTCATCGGCACCACCCGCCGCGCGAGACTGCTCAGTGCCTGCACGGCGGCGGCAGTCCTAATTGCCGTGATCGCCTTTCTCATCCTCAAGCCGGCGAGTGAAGGCCCCGGCGAAGACGCCTATACCCGCACGCTCGACAAGAGCTGCGTGACGGAGAAGCAGACGATCGCCGCTCTCGAGCAGCAAACGGCGCAGCAACAGTCGTCGGGGCTCGCCACGTTTGCCGGCGCCCTGGTCACGATCGTCGAGGAATGGCGATCCGGCCTTCGGAAATCCCCGCCGCCGCCGGTCCACGCCGAAGCCGTGCAGGCACTCGACTCCGCCCTGCGCGAAGTCCTGATCAAAGCCGGCGCCCTGGCCCGCGTCACCCGGACCGGGAGCGCAAACGAAATCGCAGCGTCGGTGCAGGCGGTGGACAAGGCGAGCGCCCAAGTCGAAGGAGCCGTCGAAAACCTTGGGTTGAGCCGATGCTCGGATCTCGGCATCGGCGTTCAGCCCGCCGGTCACTAAGTCCAAAGCGGGTTGCGATCGTCCGCGGGCTGTGGTGGAATGCGGCCACTCGTAGTCAAATGGGCGTCGAGCGTTGACGCCAGGAGAAAACATGAAAAGTCGTTACGTGGTCTTGTCCCTCAGCTTGGTCTTGGCCCTCGCGTTGGCAGTCCCCGCCCTCGGCGGTCCTACCAATCCGATCGCATCGATTTCCGCCACCGTCAAGCAGACGGCCAATAAGGCGCTGAAAAAGGCCAAAACGGCTCAGACCACGGCTAATTCTGCCCTGGCGGCAGCGGGCGCGGCTCAGAGTTCTGCCGACGCTGCGCAGAAAACCGGAACCACCGCCAGCACCGCGGCGAAAGCTGCTCAGACGACGGCCACGGGAGCGCAGACCACGGCCAGTGCCGCTTCGTCCGCCGCCAAAACCGCCCAGACGGCGGCTGACGCCGCCAAAGCTGCCGCTGCTGCCGCCCAGGCAACGGCCAACGGCAAGTTCGGCACCACCACGTCGGTATTCGGAACGACCAGCCCCCTTTCGAACACCGTCTCGAAGTTCGACATTGTCAACTGCCCGAGCGGCCAGCAGATAACCGGTGGTGGCTTTGAAGGCAGCGGCACCGGCGCCAACGACGTCGTCCCGGTTCTCAACACCTCTTACGGGGATGCCTGGCTCACGCTTTTGGAAAGGGTCACCGGTGCGCCCGCCAACACCTGGGGCATCCGGGTTATCGCGATCTGCGCCGGAGCCTAGGTCCGATTCCCAGCAGCTCTAAAAGGCGCCCCCCGGATCGGGGGGCGCCTTTTTCTAGTGGGGCCGGCTGGCTGCCGGCGTGGCTGGTAGCGCTGGCAGTCGCAGCGACCCTGACGGGCTGCGGTAGCGACGGTAAGGACACCACCACCGCAGCGGCGCCTGCCCGTAGTGGGGGGCCCAGCCTCGCCAAGCCCGTCTACGTGCAGCGCGCGGAGGCGATCTGCAGACGCGGAGTCGCGAGAATCCGGGTGCTGGGGCGGAGCCTTCCGGAAATAGTGTCGACTGCGGCCTCTCCCCAGCAGGGAATCACCGGGGGGGTGGTAGGACCAGGCATCGCAATCCTCAGCGCCGAGGCCGCCGGATTGAGAAAGCTGGGACCTCCGCCGGCCTCCCCGGCGTTTGAAATCTACTTGGGCCTGTTCGATCCGATCATCGAGCTCGCCCGCCAGCGGTTCCAGGCCGGCACCACGGACCCCGAGCAGGCACGACGGCTCGAGCTGATGGTTGCCAGTCTCAACGCAGAGCAGAGCGCCGCCGCGAAAAGGTTCGGGCTGCGCGCCTGCGGTATCGAGTTCAACGCCGCTCTGGGAGGCTCGGGGTAGGACCGGAGGCGAATCCGGCCGGCCGCGCACCGGCGGTCCCCGATGTGGTCGCGCCGCCTCCGCGCCATCCGCGATTCCCGCTCTCCGACGGAGTGCGGGGCATCGCGGCGATCGGCGTCTTGGTCGTCCACAGCTGGCTGTTCGCGGGCGGCTCCGGCGAGAGCGTCAGCCTGGCCGACCGCATGGTGGTGCGGATCGACACGATGGTCCCCGTCTTCTTCCTGCTCTCGGCCTTCCTGCTCTACCGGCCGATGGTCGCTTATCGAGGTGGCGGACCCGCCGCACCGCGGGCCCGCGATTTCGCCAAACGCCGCTTCCTCCGCATCTATCCGGCCTATTGGGTCGCGCTCACGATCCTCGCGATCATTCCCGGGTTGACCGGGGTCTTCAGCGGCAAGTGGTGGGCCTTCTACAGCCTCACCGAGTACCTGCATCCGGTCACCGAGTCCGGTGTCTGCGAAGGCCAGGGCTACCGCTGTGGCCTGCTGCAGTCCTGGACCCTCACCGTGGAGATGACTTTCTACGTGATGCTGCCGATTTTCGCGGCTCTGACGGCGCGCCTGGCCCGGCGGGCGGGACGCCCCTGGCTTCGCGCCGAGCTGATCCTGATCTCCATCCTGGCGATCGTCTCGCTCGCCCTCAACCTGTTGCCGCTGGGCCTGCGAGAGCAGACCTGGTTCGCCTATTCCTTCGCCGCGCACTTCGACTGGCTGGGAACCGGCCTCGCCCTCGCCGCCGCGTCGGCGTATTACGGGCGCCAGGACGCTGGGCTGCCGGCGCCTCTGCGCCTCGTCGCTTCCAATCCCGCCGCCTGCTGGGCCGCCGCGGTGGCTCTTTACTTCCTCACCGTCGTCCTCTTCAGGCCGGTCCCGTTCACGGTGGCCCAGTTCACCGATCTGGAATTTTTCGGAATCCACCTGCTGCAGTGCGGAATCGCGATCCTCTTCGTTTTCCCCGTCGTCTTCGGCAATCCGAACCGGGGCGCGCCGCGCCGAATCCTCTCCAATCGCTTCCTGCTGTGGCTGGGCCTGGTCTCCTACGGCCTCTACCTTTGGCAGGTGACGATCGGCATCGACCTCGGCTTTGGCAGCGCCGACGAAGGCTTCGCGGTGGTCCTTGCGGGCACGGTCGCGATCGCTCTCCCCCTTGCCGCCGCCAGCTACTACCTGATCGAGCGTCCCCTGATGCGCTGGAAGTACAGGCCATTCCGGAAGGCGCGATAGCGTGCCGCCAATCAAGAAGCAGAGGCCACTCCTGCTGTCCACCGGCGCGCTCCTGGTGAGCCTGCTCACCGCCGTCCTGCTGTCCGCCTGCGGCGGCGGCGGCGAGACGACGCCCACCGCAGCCGCGCCCTCCAGCGAAGTTGCCAAGCCGCGCGACGAGGCCGCCGAGAGCCGGAAGACCCCCGCTCCCCGGCAATCAGCGAAGACGGACCCGGGGCAGGCGAAGAAGGCCCACGCCGCCACGCAAGCGAAGCCAGGGCCACGGCGGTCTTCAGCCCCGGTGGGCCAGTCGGGCAAGGGTTGCCCGCCGAGTTTCAGCGCCGAGGCCTGCAGGAAAGTAGCGAGCGCCAAGATCAGACAGGAAGAGTCGCCGCCGCACCCGACCACTGAAGGAAAGAGATGCCCAGACTCCTTGAGCAAGGCGGAATGCCAGGCGCTCGTCTCCAACCCGAAGCCGGAGGCGTCAAAGCCAGCCCCGTCATCCCCGACCGAATGCCCTCCCGCCCTATCGGCGACCCAGTGCGCGGAACTCGAAGCGGGCTACAAAGAGGAAGCCAAGTAGCTCAGTCCCGCCGCTCAGCCTCGTCGGCGGCCTCGGCCAGCCGCTCGACCAGGCGGGCGAAGGCGTCGACACCCTCGTCGACCTTGCCGTAGCCGCCGGCGACGTAGCGGGCGTAGACGCCCTCGAGGATGATCGCCAGCTTCCAGTAGCCGAGCGCGAGGAAGAAGTCGAGGTCGGAGAGGTCGCGGCCGGAATGCTCGGCGTAGCGCGCGGCAACCTCCTCCCGCGTCGGGAAGCCGGGCGCCAGGTTCGCCGGCTGGCCCAGCGCCACCTCGGCCTGCTCGCGGTCGGGCCAGTAGGCCATCAGCAGGCCGACGTCGGCCATCGGGTCGCCGAGCGTGCACAGCTCCCAGTCGACCACGGCGGCGACCTCGCCGCGATCGGTCAGGATCATGTTGTCGAGCCGGTAGTCGCCGTGGACGATCGTCGCCGGGCCCTGGCCGGGGATGCGGGCCGAGAGGCGCTCGTGCAGCGAGTCGATCGCCGGCAGCTCGCGCGTCTTCGACTTCTCCCACTGGCCCTGCCAGCGGTGCAGCTGGCGGGCGACGTAGTCCTCCTTGCGGCCGAGGTCGCCGAGCCCGGCGGCATCGGGGTCGACCGCGTGGATCGCCGCCAGGGTGTCGGCGACGCGCTCGCCGATCGCCCGCCGGTCGTTCTCGTCCGGGAAGGCGGCCGCCTCGGCGAGCCCGCGCAGGATCGGCCCCTCGACGAACTCCATCACGTAGAAGGGGGCGCCGGTCAGTGTCTCGTCCTCGCAGAGCCCGACCACCGGCGCCACCGGCACCTCGGTCGCCCCCAGGGCGGAGACGACCTTGTGCTCCCGCCCCATGTCGTGGGCGGAGCCGAGGCGCTTGCCCAGCGGCGGCCGCCGCAGCGCCCAGCGGTTGCCGCCGCTGTCGCTGACGCGGAAGGTCAAGTTCGAATGCCCGCCGGCGATGCGCTCGAAGCTGAGCGGCGGGCTGGCGCTCGGCACGTTGAGCGCGAACCAGGATTCGACCCCGTCGCGATCGATGCCGTCCGGGGCCGCGGTGCTGCCTGTAGCCTCGTCGCCCATAGCCGCGCAAGCATATTCCCGAGGAGGCCGCCGCCTCAGCCCGTCGCTTGCCAACCGGCTGAGGATTGGCTTTGCGATCGGCTTTGCCGTGCTTACCGCGATGGCGGTGATCGGCGTCGGCCGCTTCATCCAGCAGCGCCAGGACTTCGAGGACGCGATCGCCCGCTCCTACCAGGTGGAGATGGCGGCACGAGTGGAGCTGGCGCACGGCGACGGCGGCACTGCCGCCCGCGCAACGGTCGGCGCCCAAGCCGACCGCCGCGAGGAACTGCGCAGCCAGATCTCCGACGACACCCGCGACACCGCCCTGCTCGTCGCCGCCGGCTTGATCGCCGGCCTGACCGGCGCGGTGCTGCTGTTCAGCGGCCTGATCGCCTCGATGCGGCGGCCGCTGGAGGAGCTGGTCGGCGCCGCCGGGCGGCTCGCGGCCGGCGACCGCAGCGCCCGGGTCGAGGTCGGCGGGCTCTCGGAGACGGCGACCCTCGGCGCCGCCTTCAACGAGATGGCCGACGAGCTGGAGCTGGAGGCAAGCCAGCGCGACCGCCTCGACCGGCTCAAAGACGAGTTCGTCCTCACCGCCTCGCATGAGCTGCGCAGTCCGCTGACCTCGGTTCAGGGCTTTGCCGAGCTGCTGATGCTGGAGCGCGACTCGCTGACCCCGAAGCAGGTGGAGACGGTCGAGATCATCCTCGACAACTGCCGCCACCTGGTGCGCCTGCTCAACGACCTGCTCGACCTCGCCCGCAGCGACGCCGGCCGGCTCGGGATCACGCCGGTGCCGACCGAGTTGGGGCCGCTGGTCGAGGACGCTGTGCGGACCATGCGGGGGCAGACCGAGGGCGCCCAGCAGACTCTGGCCCAGCAAATCGAGCCTGGCCTGCCCCTGGTCGAGGCCGAGCCTGACCGGATTCGCCAAATACTGGTGAATCTGCTTACCAACGCGCATGAGTACTCGCCCGAAGGGGCGTCTATCGAGGTCAACGTTCGGGTAGCCGGTGCCGAGGTAGAGATTGCCGTGAGCGACGACGGACCGGGCATTCCCGAGAGCCAGCTGGACCACATCTTCGAGCGCTTCGTGCGTGGCGACGCCGGCTTGACCCAGCGCGTCGGCGGCACCGGGCTCGGCCTCGCGATCGCCAAATCCCTGGTCGAGCTGCACGGCGGCACGCTCGCGGTCGAGTCGACCCCTGGCGTCGGCTCCACCTTCAGCGTCCGCCTCCCGATCGCCAGCACGACTCCCGGCGCCGGCGCCGCCACTGCCGTGGAGACGAGCTGATGCCGCGCGTTCTCGTCGCCGACGACTCGGAGACGATCCTGCTGCTGATGCGGACGCGCTTGGAGCTGGCCGGCTACGAGGTCGAGACCGCGGCCGACGGCCAGGAGGTGATCGAGCGCCTGCACGAGCCGGGCACGCTCCCCGACCTGCTGCTGCTCGACGCGATGATGCCGCGCAAGTCGGGCATCGACGCCCTGCGCGAGCTGCGCGCCGAGGGCGTGGAAATGCCGGCGCTGATCGTCAGCGCCCACCAGGACGCGTCCGACGCCAACGCTCCCAGCGAGCTGGAAGTCAGCGGCTACCTGAACAAGCCGATCGACTTCGACCGCCTGCTCGACAGCATCGCCGAGCTGACGCGGACCTGAACCGCCTCAGCTCTTCGCGATCTCGAGCCGGATCTCTTTGCCCTTGAGCTTGGTGCCGTCGAGGAACTCGACCGCCTGCTCCGCCCGCTCGGGAGCGACCTCGACGAAGGAGAAGCGGTGGAGGACGCGGACATCGTGGATCGCCTCCTCAGGCAGGACCGCGCCCTCGCGCAGCGCCCAGCGCAGGTCCTCCTCCTCGATGCCGCTGCGCTCGCCGCGATTGACGAAGAGCTTGACGCTGTCGCGCTTGGGCTCGGCGGTGTCAGCCGCCTCCGCCGCCTCGCCGTCCTCCCCCGCGTCGGTATCGGGGGCGGCGTCGGCGGCCTGCTCTCGGCGCACCGCCTGCTCGACCTTCTCGTGGCGCTCGGCGGGATCGCGGCGACGGGGGCGCGGCGCGTGCTCGAGCCGCTCCTCCGGGGTCTCCCACTCGCCGATCGTGGTCTTGACGTCGCGCTCGATGCGGCCGATCTCGTCGCGCTCGGCCGGGGTGACGAAGGTGATCGCGCGGCCGGTCCTGCCAACGCGGCCGGTCCTGCCGATCCGGTGGACGTAGGTCTCCGAGGAGTTGGGCACGTCGTAGTTGATGACGTGGGTGACATGCTCGATGTCGAGCCCGCGGGCGGCGATGTCGGTGGCGACCAGCAGCCGCACCCGGTGGTCCTTGAAGGAGATCATCACGCCGTCGCGCACGCCCTGGCTGAGGTCGCCGTGCAGCGCCTTGACGTCGAGGCCTTTGTCCTTCAGCGTCTTCTCCAGCTTCGAGGCGCCGATCTTGGTGCGGGTGAAGATGATCGCCTGCTCCGGTTCTTCGGTCTTCAGCAGCTCGACCAGGCGCGCCGCCTTGTCCTTGGCCGGGACCTCGACGAAGGCCTGGGCGATCGCGTCGACGGTGAGTTCTTTGGGGGTGATGCTGATCGTCGTCGGCTCATACATGTAGCTCTCGGCCAGCTTCTTGACCGGCGGTGGCATCGTCGCCGAGAAGAGCGCCGTCTGGCGGCCGCTGGGGCACATTCGCAGGATCTTCTCGACGTCTTCGATGAAGCCGAGGTCGAGCATCTCGTCGGCCTCGTCGAGGACCACGTAGCGAGCCGCGGTGAGGACCAGCGAGCGCCGCGACATCAGGTCCTTCATGCGGCCGACGGTGGCGACGACGACGTGGGCGCCGGAGCGCAACTGCGACTGCTGGGTGCGGATCGGGGCGCCGCCGAAGACGGCGACGATCTCGATGTCGAGGTGCTCGGCGTAGGCCCGCAGCGCCTGCGTCACCTGGATGCAGAGCTCCCGGGTCGGCGTCATCACGATCGCCTGCACCTCGTTGTTCTCCGGGTCGAGGTACTGCAGCAGCGGCAGGCCGAAGGCGGCGGTCTTGCCGGTCCCGGTCTGGGCCTGGCCGATCACGTCGCCGCCGCCGAGCAGCGCCGGGATCGCCTGCTCCTGGATCGCGGTCGGCTCGTCGAAGCCGAGCTCGTCGATCGCCTGCTGAATCGGGGCCGAGAGGCCGAGGTCCTTGAAGTTGGTCATCGCGACGGATCCAATAGGAGCTTGCCGGTGGTGCGGCGGGCGATCAGGTCTTCATGGGCGCGAGCGGCCTCCGAGAGCGGATAGACGTCGCCGACGGTGACCTCGAGCTGGCCGGCGGCGACGGCGCCGAGCAGCTCGCCGATCATCGGCGCCGCGAGGTCGCGGCGGGCCAGCAGGTGGACGAGCCAGAAGCCGATCACGGACTTGGAGCCGCGCAGCAGGGCGGCGGTGGAGACCTCGCGCTGTTCGCGCGAGGCGATCCCGAAGACGACCATCCGGCCCAGCGGCGCGAGGATGCCCATCTCGGCGTCGAAGGCGTCGCCGCCGCTCATGTGCAGGACCGCATCGACGCGCTCGCCGCCGTTGGCCTCGCGGATCGCCGCGCCGAGGTCGTCGGAGCGGGAGTCGACGGTCGCGTCGGCGCCGAGCCGCTCGCAGACGCCGCGTTTCTCCGCGTTGGAGGCAAGCGCGATCACCTTGGCGCCGGCGGCCTTGGCGATCTGCACGGCAATGGTGCCGGTGCCGCCCGCCGCGGCCTCGACGACGATCGTCTCGCCCGCCTCGACCCGGGCAAAGCGCTCGACCAGCGCCTTCGCGGTCAGGCCCTGCAGCAGCAGCGCCGCCGCCTGGTCGTCGTCGACCTCGTCGGGGAGCGGGATCAGCAGGGACTCGTGGACGGCCGCCTTCTCGGCGTAGCCACCGCTGCCGAGCAGCGCCACGACCCGGCGCCCGTCGGCGGTGCGGCCGCTTACCTCGGCGCCCGGGATCAACGGCAGCGACTGCTCGGCCAGGTAGTCGTTGCGGGTGGCGTGGGTGTCGGCGAAGTTGACGCCGCTGCGGGCGATCTCGACGACGACCTCGCCCTCGCCGGGCGTCGGATCGTCGACCTCGACCAGCTCGAGGGTCTCCGGACCACCGAACTCCTGTATCTGGATCGCCTTCATCGGCCGCGGAGTCTCGCAGGGCAGGCGCTAGGCTGCCGTCCGCATGGCGCTCACGGTAGTCGGATCAATCGCTTTCGACGCGGTCAAGACCCCTTTCGGGGAGCGCGAGCGGATGCTCGGCGGCGCCGCCGTCCACTTCTCGCTCGCCGCCAGCTTCTTCACCGAGGTGCGGCCGGTCGGCCCGGTCGGCGACGACTTCGGCGCCGAGCAGTTCGAGGTCCTGGAGCGGCGCGGCATCCTCACCGACGACATCGAGCGGGTCGCCGGCGGGCAATCCTTCTTTTGGCGCGGGCGCTACGAGTACGACCTCAACGTCGCCCACACCGAGGACACCCAGCTCGGCGTCTTCGGCGAGTTCGAGCCGAAGCTCTCCGCCGCCGCCCAGGCCGCCGACACGATCTTCCTCGCCAACATCCAGCCCGACCTGCAGCGCCAGGTGCGCTCGCAGTGCGGCGGCGCCAGCTTCAGCGGCCTCGACTCGATGAACCTCTGGATCGAAACCGCCAAGGACTCGCTGCTGGCGGCGATCGCCGAGGTCGACTGCCTGGTCGTCAACGACGCCGAGATCCGTCAGCTGACCGGCGAGTCGAACCTGGCCCGCGCCGCCCGCGCGGTGATGGACCTGGGCCCGCGCGCGGTCGTCGCCAAGCAGGGCGAGTCCGGCGCGGCGCTGTTCACCGCCGACGGCTTCTTCGCCCTGCCGGGCTTCCCGCTCGAGGACGTGCGCGACCCGACCGGCGCCGGCGACAGCTTCGCCGGCGGCTTCTTCGGCTACCTCGACGGCGAGGACGGGGAGATCGACGAGGCACAGCTGCGGCGGGCGATGGGCTACGGAACCGTCCTCGCCTCCTTCAACGTCGAGGAGTTCGGGACCGAGCGGGTCTCCCGGCTGAGCCGCGAGGAGATCGACGAGCGCTTCGAGCAATTGCGGCGGATGACGCAGTTCGACGCGCTTCCGGCGAGCTAGCTCCACAGGCTCTTAACGGCCGGCGTGGGCGAAGTGGCAGAATGATCGCCGCATGGCCACCGACTCGCTGACCGTTACCGACAACCGCACCGGCAAGACCTACGAGCTGCCGATCGAGGACGCGACGGTGCGCGGGCTCGACCTGCGGCAGATCAAGGCCGACGAGAACGAATTCGGGTTGATGTCTTACGACCCGGCCTTCAACAACACCGCCTCCTGCCGCTCCTCGGTCACCTACATCGACGGCGCCGCCGGCATCCTCGAACACCGCGGCTACTCGATCGAGCAGCTTTGCGACAGCTCGACCTTCCTCGAGACGGCCTACCTGCTGATCTTCGGCGAGCTGCCGACCGCCGCCCAGCTCGACCGCTGGGTATTCGACATCACCCACCACACCTACGTGCACGAGGACCTGAAGCAGTTCTTCCAGGGCTTCCGCTACGACGCCCACCCGATGGGAATGCTGCTCGCCGGCGTCGGCGCGCTCTCGACCTTCTATCCCGACGCGAAGAAGATCGACGATCCGGAAGAGCGCTACATGGCCGCCGTGCGCCTGATCGCCAAGGTCCCGACCCTCGCCGCCTTCTCCTACCGCCACAACATGGGCCTGCCCTACGTCTACCCGGACAACGAGCTCAACTTCGCCGAGAACTTCCTCTCGATGATGTTCAAGAAGACCGAAGACCGGCACATCCCGAAGCAGGTCCTCTCGAAAGTCCTGGACATCCTCTTCATCCTCCACGCCGACCACGAACAGAACTGCTCGACCAACGCCGTGCGCGGCGTCGGCTCCTCCGGCGTCGACCCCTACTCGGCGGTCGCGGCGGGCGTCGCCGCCCTCTACGGGCCGCTGCACGGCGGTGCCAACGAGGCGGTGCTGCGGATGCTGCGCCGGATCGAGTCGGTGGACAACATCCCGGGCTTCCTCAAGAAGGTGAAGGACCGCGAGGAGAAACTGATGGGCTTCGGCCACCGGGTCTACAAAAACTACGACCCGCGGGCGCGGATCATCCAGCAGCACATGGACGAGGTCTTCGAGGCGACCGAGTACAACCCGCTGGTAGAGATCGCCCGTGAGCTCGAGAAGCAGGCGCTCGACGACGACTTCTTCACCTCGCGCAAGCTCTACCCGAACGTCGACTTCTACTCGGGGATCATCTACGAGGCGCTGGAGATCCCAGCCAACATGTTCACGGTCCTGTTCACGATCCCCCGCACCGCCGGCTGGATGGCGCAGTGGATGGAGATGCAGGAAGACCCGGAGCTGAAAATCGCCCGGCCGCGCCAGATCTACACCGGCGAGCGCGAGCGCGACTACGTCGCGATCGACGACCGTGACGGTCCCGAGAAAATCGTTGGGCCGCCGGCGCGTAGGCCGAAACGGCCGCGGCGCGGGGCCTGAGCCAACCCTGCGAGGGAGCGAGGGCGGAGCCCCTCCTCTCTCAACTTTTTCGCAGGCCTATTGCGGCTGTCCGCCGGCCCCTCAGCAGCGAAAAAGTACAAGCCGTTCGGAGGGGCTCCGCCCTCGCTCTCGTAGGGTTGGCTCGTGGCGCGCGCTAGGTGGAAGCTGACGATTCGCAGCGGCTCCGAGGTGGAGAGCTTGGGGTTCGATGACCTTGGGGAGGCGGTGGCGGCGATGCGGGCGCGGGCGTTGGAGCTGCGCTCGGAGGCGCCGCCGAAGACGGCTTCGCTGCTGGGGACCTACAAGCCGGAGGACCAGGTCCAGGCGCGGCTGCAGCTGCAGGGCAGGGGGCTGCTGCGCAAGCCGGTGGCCGGCGTCGACGTGCGTGGCGACGGCGCCTTCGTGCCCTACCGCGGCGGGGTCGGGCGCGAGGAGTTGGACGCGAGCGGGCACGAGACGCCGTTCGACCTCGTGCGGGAGACTCTTGAAGGAGAGGGACGATGAGCGGCTCCGAGACCGAGATACCGAAGGGCAGCTACGCGGCCGGCGAGCGGGTGAAACTGCCGGCTGGGGCGGAAGCGCCGTTCACGGTCTTCATCAACGGCATCGAACAGGACGAGGGCGCCGACTACTCGATCGAGGACGGCGAGATCGTCTTCGGCCGCCCGATCGTCAAGGAGAAGATGGGCACCGGCCGCTGGCTGGCGATGTACCTGGGGCTCTTCGGCACCTACCGCAAGGACGAGACCGTCGACCTCCAGTTCAATCGCGAGGGCAAGGTGCAGCTGCTTTCCGACCTCGCGATCGTGCCCTACCCAGAGGCAAAATGAACATCGGCTTCCTCCTGCTCGCCGACCACAGCGAGGCCGTCAACGGCAAGCTCTACCTCAACGGCGGCGGCTGGAACGTCCTGCGCCTGCCCGAGCTGCCGCACGAGTGGTCCTTCCACATCGGCCTCGGAATCGACGTCGCCTGGCACGAGACCAACGACCCGCACGAGCTGGTCGTCACCGTCCAGGACCCCGACGGGATCGAGCTCGGCGAGGGCCTCACCGCCAACTTCGAGACCGGCCGCCCACCCGGCATGCCCCAGGGCCAGGAGCAGCGCCTGGTGATGTCGATCGGCGCCACCGCCAACTTCGAGACCTCCGGCCCCCACGCCGCCGTCGTCCAGGTCGACGGCGAAGAGCTCGGCCGCGCCCGCTTCTACCTGATGGAAGCCGCGCCCGAGGAAGCCGGGCTCACCTAGCGCTTCGACACTTGTCCCCCACCCCGGGGTGGAAAAGCGTCGACTCGCTCAGTTGAAGACGTAGAGCAGCAGGAAAGCGATGATCGCGAAGGCGGCGCCGGCGGCCTGGATGCCGCGGTCGCCGGCGACGATCGCCGCCATCGAGCGATCGTCGGAGCGGTCGTAGATCAGGTACAGGTAGCGGAAGATCCCGTAGACCACGGGCGGGATCGTCAGCATCATCTGGCTGCCGATCTGGGGCGAGTTGACGGTGTAGATCGCGTAGCTGAGGACGGTGCCGGTGGTGACCAGGGAGACCATCTGGTCGAGGAAGGGGAGCGAGTAGTGCTCCAGCACCGGCCGGGTCGAGGTGCCCTCGTGCAGCTCGGAGACCGCCTCCTGGCGGCGCTTGGTGAAGCCGAGGAAGGCGGCGAGCATGCCGGTGCAGAGGATCAGCCACTCCGAGGCGTGGGCGTCGACGGCGCTGGCGCCGGCGGCGACGCGGAGGATGAACAGCCCCGCCAGCGTCATCACGTCGATGATCACGATCTGCTTGAGGCCGAGGCTGTAGGCCATCTGGGCGACGCCGTAGCCGACCACCATCAGCCCCACCTGCCAGTTGACCGTGAAGGCGATCGCGACCGCGATCGCGGCGAGCGCCGGCGCGATCAGCTTCGCGGTGCCCTCCGACAGCTCCCCCGCGGCCAGCGGCCGGAAGCGCTTCTTCGGGTGCTTGCGGTCCAGCTCGACGTCGATCAGGTCGTTGACGAAGTAGCCGGCGCTGGAGATCAGGCAGAAGGCGACGAAGGTGATGACCGCCTCCAGCACCTCGTGCGACTGGTTGAACTTGCCGGAGAACAGCAGTCCGGCGAAGACGAAGACGTTTTTGATCCACTCCTTCGGCCGCCCGGTCTTGATCGCCGCCCGCAGCGGCGTGCGCCGTGGCGCCGCCGGCTCGGCAGCGGCTTGGCCGGCGTCGGCCGGCACGATCGGTTGTTCCGAAGTGATGGTTTCCATCGTGGGACGGGTCAGCGCACCCGGGGTGCGCGTGGACCGGGAGATCGAGTCGCGACAGGGTACCGCTCAGGCCGGTAGCCGAACGGTAAACGGGGCGCCCCGGTCCGGAAGGTTCTCGACCGCCCAGACCGCGGCGAAGCCCTCGCGTCGGAGGTAGGCGCGCACGAGGTCGGCGATTGCCTGCTCGTCCTCGACGATCAGGATTGCTCCCTTCATCCGCCCAGTCTCCCCTTCTGCCGCGACGTTGAGCGAGGCGACCTTCCCGCGTGCCCAGCTTTGTCCCCCCTATAGCGGGGAGAACCCTGGATACGCGCGATTCTCGGTCAGCCCTTTCATCGCGATCCCCATCATCGACGGGCCCGGCGGATGGCCGCCGCTCTTGCCGCTTGCCTGGGAGCCGCTCTGCGATTCGCCCGTGCCCATCCGCTTCCGGATTGCCTGGAACATCTGAACCTCCTCGTCGTTTGCTGGACGAGTCGATCCTCGAGCGGCCGCATTCGGCCGCGATCAGGCCTGTAAAGGGCCGGCAAAGCTCAGGCCGGGTCGATCAGCACGCCCGGGTTGAGAACCGCGCCCGGGTCCAGCTCCGCCTTCGCCGCTCGCAGCGCCGCCGCGAACGGGGCCGGGCGCTGGCGGTCGTACCAGGGGCGGTGGTCGCGGCCGACCGCGTGGTGGTGGGTAATCGTGCCGCCGCCGTCGATCAGCGCCTCGGAGACGGCGGCCTTGATCTCGTCCCACTGCTCGACCTCGCCGCCGCGCACCGCCGGCGCCAGCACCGTGAAGTAGGGCGCCGCCCCGTCGGGGTAGACGTGGGTGAGGCGGCAGCTGACCCGCGGCGCCCCCGCGCCCTCCTTCGGCGCGCCGCTGACCCTCGCCACCGCCTCCCGCGTCGCCGCGGTCACGCTGGCGTGGAACTCCTCGAAGCGATCCCAGGTGATCGCGGTCTCGAACGTCTCCGACAGCACCCCGCAAGCCACGAACGTATCCCGCAAATATGGCGCCAGCAAAAACGCCCCCCGCCAAGCCCCAACCCCGCCGTCCTCCCCGCCGGTGGGCCGACTTCCCCCTTCATTCGTGGGATTTCGGCCCGTCGGCGGGGGGTTGGGGGTGCCGCCGTGCGCGCGGGCGATTTCCAGGGCCGCGGCCATCGCCGCCTCGACCGGCTGGGCAGCGGACTCGAAGCCGAGGACCAGCAGGCTCGCCTCGCCGCTGCCGGCGCCGGTCAGCTCCGCCTCGGAGGCGTCGAGCAGGCGGCAGTTGGCGGGGTGCAGACCGGACTGGGCGATCTCGCGCACGGCGCCGGCGGCGGCGAGGAAGTCGCCGAACTCGACCCCGCATGAGGACTTGAACTCGGGCCGCGGCCGCACCCGCACCCAGGCCTCGGCGATCGCGCCGAGGATCCCCTCGGAGCCGATCAGGAGCCGGTCGGGCGAGGGGCCCGCCCCCGACCCCGGCAGCCGCCGGCTCTCCCAGGTCCCGCGCGGGGTGATCGCCCGCACCGACTCGACCATGTCGTCGATGTGCGTCTCCAAGGTGGCGAAGTGGCCGCCGGCCCGGGTCGCGATCCAGCCGCCGAGCGTCGCGTACTCGAAGGACTGGGGGAAGTGGCGCAGGGTGAGGCCATGCTCACGCAGCTGCTCTTCCAGCCGCGGCCCGGTCGCCCCGGCCTGGATCCGCGCCGCCAGCGAGGCGGGGTCGACTTCGAGCACGCGGTCGAGCCGCCGCAGGTCCATCGTCACCACCGGCCGCTCGCCCAGCCGCGCCTCAACTCCGCCGACGACGCTGGTGCCGCCGCCGAAGGGGATCACCGCCGCGCCCTCGGCCTCGGCCCAGCTCAGCACCGTCTCGATCTCCGACTCGTCGCGGGGGAAGGCGACCAGATCCGGTGGGTTCGAAAACTCGCCGCGGAAGCCGCGGACGACGTCGCGGTAGGCCTTGCCCAGCGCCCGCGAGACCCGCTCGTAGCGGTCATCCGAGAAGAGGTCGCCGAAGCGCTCCGGCGCCCGCAGCCGCGCCGGCCGCAGCTCCACCTGCTCCAGCGGCAGCGGCTTGCGAACCTCGCCGCCGAACCCGAACCGGGCCCGGATCCCTTCCGCCGCCTCGCGCATCTGTGTGGCGGTGGGCGTCTGGTCCTCGTACCCCCAGCCCCAGTGCTTGAGCCTGCGCCCCGAGCTCATCGGCGGGACAGGCTCGCCCGGCGAGGCACTACCAGTGCACGCCTTTCATCAAGTGCGCGAAGGCGACCGCCTCGGTCGAGGGCGCCTTGTCCGGCGCCTCCTCCTTGCCGCCCTTGGCGGCCTGCGAGTCGGGGAAGAGCTTGTAGGCGGTGTTGAGGATCGTGTCGCTCGCTTTCGGCGCCACCGCGTAGAGCAGCTCGCCGAAGTTGCCGAGTTTGGTTGCGACCTTCTTCGGCTTGCCGACCATCGCCTTGGCGATCATCTCCGCCGCCTCCTCGGGGGTGATCGCCGGAAACATGTCGTACATCCGCGTCGGCGCGATCATCGGCGTCCGCACCAGCGGCATGTTGATCGTCGTCAAGTGGACCTTGTCGTCTTTCACCTCGGAGGCGATCACGCGGCTGAAGGCGTCGAGCGCCGCCTTCGAGGCGACATAGGCGGAGAAGCGCGGCGGGTTGGTCTGGGTCCCGATCGAGCTGATGTTGATGATCTGGCCCGACTTGCGGGCGCGCATCGTCGGCAGCAGGGCCAGGATCAGCCGCAGGGCGCCGAGGTAGTTGAGCTGGATCGTCCGCTCGTAGTCGTGGAAGCGGTCATAGGAGAGGGCGACGGAGCGGCGGATCGAGCGGCCGGCGTTGTTGACGAGGATGTCGACGTGGCCGTGGTAGGCCAGCACCTCATCGGCCATCCGCTCGATGTCCTCGATGTCGGACATGTCGCAGCGGTGGATGTGGGCGGAGCCGCCGGCGGCGGCGATCTCGTCCCGGGTCTCCTCCAGCTTCTCGGCCGAGCGGGCGACCAGCAGCACCGTCGCGCCGGCGTCGGCGACCTTGACCGCGGCCGCTTTGCCGATCCCAGAGGAGGCGCCGGTGATGAGGACGATTTTGCCCCGCACCGCGCCGGAGAGCGAGCGGTCCTTGAACAGGTCGGGGTCGAGGTTGCGCTCCCAGTAGTCCCAGACCTTGGCCGCGTAGCTCTCCAGCGGCGGCACCTCGATCCCGGAGCCTTTCAGCGCTTTGCGCGCCTGGCTGGAGTCGAAGCTGGTCGGGTAGTCGACGTAGGTGAGGACCGAGGCGGGCAGGTCGATCTCGCCGAGGGCGAGCTTCAGCACCTGCTTCGCCGGCGGGAAGAACTTCAGCGCCGTCCGCGCCAGGCCGGTCGCCGGCTCGGTCACGTCGGTCCCGAGACGGACCGTCATCTGCGGCGCGTCGGCCGCCTTGGCGAAGAGGTTGACCACTTCTCCCGCGGTCTTCGGATTTGGGTCGGTGAGGTGGAAGGCGCGGCCGTCGAGTTTCGGTTTGTGGGCGATGTGGTCGATCGCGGCGGCGACGTAGTCGACCGGGACGATGTTGATCTCTCCCCCTTCGACCCCGATCGTCGGCAGCCAGGAGGGCAGCACCCGCCGCGCCCGCTGCAGCGCCTTGAAGAAGTAATAGGGCCCGTCGATCTTGTCGATCTCGCCCGTGCGCGAGTCGCCGACGACGATTCCCGGCCGGTAGACGCGCCAGGGCCGGGTGCAATCCTCGCGGACCAGCCGCTCGGACTCGTGCTTGGTGCGGAAGTAGGGATTGGTGTCGAGCCGCTCGGCCTCGTCGAACATGTCCTCGCGCCACTCGCCCCTGTAGAGCCCGGCGGCGGCGATCGAGCTGACCTGGTGGAAGCAGCCGGCCTCGATCGCGTCCGCCAGCTCGACCGCATGCCTGGTCCCCTCGACGTTGGCGATTTCCTGCGCCTCGGCGTCGGCGGTGATGTCGTAGATAGCCGCCAGGTGGAAGAAGTGGTCGACCTCGCCCCGCATCGCCACCAGGTCCTCCTCGGAGACGCCCAGCCCGGGCTGGGAAAGGTCGCCCGTGACCGGGACGATGCGGGCGCCGTCGGCGCCCCAACCGGTCCGCAGCTCCTCCAGGCGGCCGCGCGAGCCGGCCCGCACGAGGGCGTAGATCGTGCCCTCGCGCTGCAGCAGCCGCTCGACCAGATTGCGGCCGATGAACCCGGTTGCGCCGGTAACGAAGTAATTCATCGCCCCCAGCCTACCTCCACGACCAAGCTCGTTGGCCCGGTTCCATAGACTCAGAAGCAGAAATGGCAGAGACGGCCACCGTGCAAATCGCGATGCCTGAGATGGGCGAGTCGGTGACCGAGGGGATCGTGCTCGAGTGGCACGTCGCTGAGGGAGATTTCGTCAACGCGGGCGACACCGTCGTCGAGGTCTCGACCGACA
The DNA here is from genome assembly GCA_035995325.1 of Solirubrobacterales bacterium. Taxonomy (GTDB): domain Bacteria; phylum Actinomycetota; class Thermoleophilia; order Solirubrobacterales; family 70-9; genus VAYN01. The sequence goes on along the minus strand of DASYKN010000052.1, from coordinate 14,667 downwards.
AGGTCGACGCCGAGGTTCCGGCGCCGATGGACGGCGTGATCACGAAACTGGTCGCGGCGGTCGACGACGAAGTTCCGGTCGGTTCTCCATTGGCTGAAATGGAACCTGGCGAGGGTTCCGGCGCCTCAGCCGCGGGTCCTGTCGCGGTGGACGACGCCTCGTCCTCGCAAGCTGCGGGCGAGGCGCCATCCCCCACGCCACCCACGGGTGAGAGCAGCGGAAACGGCGCAGGGTCCAGTGGCGGCAATGGCGGGGCCGACGTGCGCGCGACGCCCGTGGCGCGGCGAGTAGCTGAAGCGACCGGCGTCGATCTTGCTTCGGTGAGTGGGAGTGGCCCGGGGTCGAAGGTCACCAAAGAGGACGTGCTGGCGGCTAGCAACGGCGGGTCCGGCGGGACGGCTTCCGCCAAGGCCGGCGAGGCCAAGCAGCTGCGTGGGCCGGCGGCGATGCTGGCGCGGGCGATGGACGAGAGCCGGGCGGTGCCGACCGCCACCTCCTTCCGCACGATCGCGGTCGACACGCTCGACGCCAAACGCAAGGCGATCAACCTGGTCCTGAAAGAGCGCGGGCTGAAGGTCTCCTTCACCCACTTGGTCGCCTGGGCGATCGTCGAGGCGACCAAAAGCTTCCCGGTAATGGTGCGGACCTTCGCCGAGGAAGACGGCAAGCCGTTCGCGATCGAGAACGGCCCGGTCAACCTCGGGATCGCCGTCGACGTCGAGAAGAAGGACGGCAGCCACACCCTGATGGTGCCGGCGATCAAGGGCTCCGACGGGCTCGACTTCGCCGGCTTCCACTCCAACTTCGAAGAGCTGATCGCGAAGACGCGTGAGAACAAGCTCACCGCCGACGACTTCCAGGGCACCAACATCTCGCTCACCAACCCCGGCGGGGTTGGCACGATCGCCTCGGTGCCGCGGCTGCTGAGCGGCCAGAGCGCGATCATCGCCACCGGCTCGATCGCCTATCCGCCGGAGTGGCTGCACGCCTCACCGGAACGGCTCAAGCAGCTCGGTGTCTCGAAGGTGATGACGATGACCTCGACCTACGACCACCGGGTGATCCAAGGGGCCGAGTCGGGCGCCTTCCTCAAACGGATGGAGCAGCTGCTGCAGGGCGAGGACGAGTTCTACGAGGGCGTCGCCGCCGACCTCGGGATCGACGCCGCCGGCATCACCTCCGCCCACCCGGCCTCGGCCTCGGCGCCGCCGCTCGCCGGCAGCGCCGTCGTCGTCGCCCCCCGCGCCGAACCCAGCACGGCGCCCGGCGAAGTCGACGAAGAGCTGCTGCAGGCGGTCCAGGCCGCGACCTCGGTGCTGAAGGCCTACCGCACCCACGGCCATCTCGCCGCCCAGCTCGACCCGCTCGGCTCCGGGCCCAAAGGCGACCCGGCGCTGGAGCCCGAGAACGTCAACCTGACGCCGGAGCTGATGGCGCGGATCCCGGCTTCGATCCTGCGCATCGGCGTCCCCGGCGAAAACCTGCTGGAAGCGCTGCCGCGGATGCGCCAGACCTACTGCGGCACGATCGCCTACCAGTTCGAGCATCTCTCCTCGCACCAGCAGCGGATCTGGCTGCGCGAGATGATCGAGACCGGCGCCCATCGCCAGCCGCTCACCGAGGCCGAGAAACGGCGCCTGCTCGGCCGCCTGATCGACGTCTTCCAGTTCGAGCGCTTCCTCGAGAAGGCCTACCTCGGGCAGAAGATGTTCTCGATCGAGGGGCTCGACGTGGTCGTGCCGATGCTCGACGAGCTGGTCACACTCTCGGGCCGCGCCGGCGCCGAGGAGGTCGTATTCGGCATGGCCCACCGTGGCCGCCTCAGCGTCCTCGCCCACAATCTCGGGCGCCCGGTCGAGTCGATCCTGGCCGAGTTCGAGGGGTCCAAGCGCCTCGGCGCGGTCAAGGCCGTGGCCGGCATCCCCCACGGCGGCACCGGCGACGTCAAGTACCACTACGGCCACCGCGGGGTCTACGAGACCTCGGAGGGGGAGAAGATCTCCGTCCGCCTCTACCCGAACCCGAGCCACCTCGAGTTCGTCGACCCGGTCGTCACCGGCGGCGCCCGCTACCTGCAGTCCGACTTCGAGGGCCCCGAACTGAGCCACGACCCGAAACGGGCGGTGCCGGTGCTGCTGCACGGCGATGCCGCCTTCCCGGCCCAGGGGGTCGTCGCCGAGACGCTCAACCTGCAGTCGCTGAAGGGCTACAGCACCGGCGGCACGGTCCACGTCATCCAGAACAACCAGGTCGGCTTCACCACCGACCCCGAGGAGGCGCGCTCCACCCCCTACGCCGCCGACATGGCGAAGGGCTTCAACGTCCCGATCGTCCACGTCAACGCCGACGACGTCGAGGCCTGCTCCTCGGCGGTGCGGCTGGCGATGGCCTACCGCGAGCGCTGGGGCCGCGACATCGTCATCGACGTGATCGGCTACCGCCGCTTCGGCCACAACGAGACCGACGAGCCCGCCTACACCCAGCCGACCATGGCGGCCAAGATCAAGGCCCACGCGCCGGTCTCGGAGATCTACGCCGAGAAGCTGATCGGCGAGGGCACGATCTCGGCCGAGGAAGTCGGCCACTCCTCGGAGGAGCGGCGCGAGGAGATGGCAACCGCGCTGAAAGAGCTGCGGGAGAAGATGGAGTCCGGCGAGTACGAGGACCCGACCGTGACGACGACCAGCAGCACCGGCGAATTGCTGGACCGCACCGCCAGCCCGCCGGTCCACACCGCGGTCGAGGCCGACAAGCTGCGGGCGCTCAACACGGAGCTGCTGCAGACGCCGGACGGGTTCAACGTCCACCGCAAGCTGCGCCGCCCACTTTCCAAGCGGGTCGACGCGATCGACCAGGGCGGGATCGACTTCGGCCAGGCCGAGGCGCTGGCCTTCAGCTCGCTGCTAACCGAGGGGGTCCACATCCGCCTCACCGGCCAGGATTCCGAGCGCGGCACCTTCTCCCACCGCCACCTCGTCCTCCACGACGAGAACACCGGCCTCAAGTACTGCCCGATGCAGAACCTCGGGGACGCCTCGGCGCCGTTCGAGCTCTACAACAGCCCGCTTTCGGAGATCGCCTGCCTCGGCTTCGAGTACGGCTACTCCGCCGCTTCCCCCAGCTCGCTGGTCCTCTGGGAGGCGCAGTTCGGCGACTTCGCCAACGCCGCCCAGGTGATCATCGACAGCTTCATCGTCTCCGGCGAGTCGAAGTGGGGCCAGACCAGCCGCCTGACGCTGCTGCTGCCGCACGGCTACGAGGGCTCCGGCCCGGAGCACTCGAGCGCCCGCATCGAGCGCTTCCTCGCCCTCGGGGCCGAGGGCAACATCCGCATCGCCTACCCGACCACCGCCGCCCAGTACTTCCACCTGCTGCGCCGCCAGTCGCTGATCCGCAAGCCGCGGCCGCTGATCGTCTTCACCCCGAAGGGGCTGCTGCGGCTCGAGGGAGCGGCCGCCACGCTCGAGGAACTGACCGAGGGGGAGCTGCACTTCATCCTCGACGACCCCCGGGCCCGCGAGCGCCACGAGAAGGTCGAGCGGCTCGTCCTCTGCACCGGCAAGGTCTACTACGACATCGACGCCAGCGAGCGCCGCGGCGACGCCGAGAACGTCGCGATCGCCCGGGTCGAGATGCTCTACCCGTTCGCGAAGGAACAGCTCGAGGCGCTGATCGCCTCCTACCCGAACCTGAAGGAGATCGCCTGGGTCCAGGAGGAGCCGCGCAACATGGGCGCCTGGAAGGTGATGTCGCGACGGATGCCGGGGCTGCTGCCCGAGGGCGTCGAGCTGACCTACATCGGCCGCCAGGGCCGGGCCAGCACCGGCGAGGGCTACTCCGGCGCCCACGCGCTGGAGCAGGAGCGCATCGTCCTCACCGCGCTTACACCTGGCGCCTAGCGGCAGATGGCGCGCCTGCCGCTGGAGAAGCCCGTGCCCGGGCGCCTCTTCGTCTGGGTGAAGCGCCTCTCCTGGGTCGAGTTGGCGATCTTCGCCGGCCTGATCGTCTTCTGGCTGGCGCCGGGGTTCGAAACCGAGACGATGCTGTTCGGTTGGGCGCACGGCCTCGGCTTCGTCGCCCTCTGCGTATTCATCTGGGTCGCGGCGGTCAGGCGCGAGGCGCCTTACACCCTGCTCGCCGCCACCCTCACCCCGGTTGGCCCGGTCGGAAGTGTGATCGGAATCGAGCTGATCGAGCGCAAAGGGTGGGGAGTCGCCGCTGAGGAGCCGGCGAACCCGAAACATGCCTAAAGCGCGGCTGATTATCTAAAACTAATCCCAAACCAGTCGATGTCGCTTGACCGCAGGGGTTTCACGCGGTATAGCTAGACAGTGACTGTTCCTTCTGGGCAGTCCCGTCCAGGGGAACGGCCGCGTCGGCATCCCTCCCTGGCTACCGACGCGCTGGTGCAGTGAGGGTCGCGCGGACCCCCCTGCCTCCCGCGGCCCTCCTGCGCCCTACCTCTTGAGGTGGCGCAGGACGGTCTGAAGAATGCCGTCGTTTTGGAAGTAAGTGACCTCGTTCGGGGTGTCGAGGCGCACTTTCGTCTCGAACTCGAGCGCCGTGCCACCGTCAGGGGTGGCGGTAACAGTCACGCTTTTTGCCTCACCGTTTTGCAGATCGCCGAAGTCGAAGCTCTCCTCGCCGCTGAGGCCGAGCGAAGCGGCACTCTCGCCGTCCGCGAACTGCAGCGGCAGCACGCCCATCCCGATCAGGTTGGAGCGGTGGATGCGCTCGAAGCTCTCGGCGATCACGGCCCGCACCCCGAGCAGCTTCGTCCCCTTCGCCGCCCAGTCGCGCGAGGAGCCGGAGCCGTACTCCTTGCCGGCGAGGACGATCAGCGGCACCCCTTCGTCGGCATATGAGCTTGCCGCCTCGTAGATGGTGGTCTCGGTGCCATCGGGGAAGTGACGGGTGAAGCCGCCGACGCGCTCGACCAGCTGGTTGCGGAGGCGGATGTTGGCGAAGGTGCCGCGGATCATCACCTCGTGGTTGCCGCGGCGGGCGCCATAGGAGTTGAAGTCGCCGGGCTCCACACCCTGCTCGATCAGCCACCTCCCCGCCGGGCTTTCCTTCTTGATCGCGCCGGCGGGCGAGATGTGGTCGGTGGTGATCGAGTCGCCGAGCAGGGCCAGCGCGCGGGCACCGGCGATCGCCTCGACCCCGGGCGGGTCGGCCGGCATCTGCTCGAAGAAGCTGGGCTGGCGCACGTAGGTCGAGTCGGGCCAGGTGTAGCGGTCGCCGGAGGGGACGTCGACCGCGTTCCAGGCCTCGTCGCCGGCGAACACCGAGGCGTAATTGCGGGAGAACATCTCCGAGGCAACCGAGGCGCCGACGACCTGCTTGATCTCCTCGGCGCTGGGCCAGATGTCGCGCAGGTACACCGGCTCGCCGTCGCTGCCCTCCCCGAGCGGCTCCTCGACCAGGCCGAGGTCCATCCGCCCGGCCAGCGCGTAAGCGACGACCAGCGGCGGGCTGGCCAGGTAGTTCGCCTTCACGTCCTGGTCGATCCGGCCCTCGAAGTTGCGGTTGCCGGAGAGGACCGCGCAGACCGCCAGGTCCTTCTCGGCGATCGCCGCCGAGATCTCCGGCGCCAGCGGCCCGGAGTTGCCGATGCAGGTGGTGCAGCCGTAGCCGACCAGGTTGAACTGGAGGGCGTCGAGGTGCTGCGTCAGGCCGGCGTGGTCGAGGTAGTCGGTGACCACGGTCGAGCCCGGCGCCAGCGAGGTCTTCACCCACGGCTTGCGCGAGAGCCCGCGCTGCAGCGCGTTGCGGGCGAGCAGGCCGGCGCCGACCATGACGCTGGGGTTGGAGGTATTGGTGCAACTGGTGATCGCCGCGATCACGACGCGGCCGTGGTCGAGCTGGAACTCGGTGCCGTCCTCGAGGGTGACCGCGATCTCGTCGCCGCTGCCGTGGGCGACAGTGGCCGCCGCAGAGTCGCCGACCGCCGGGCGCGGTTTGCCGCGGGCGTCGTCGTGGTCCTCGGCCGGCGGGTCCGACGCCGGGAAAGACTCCTCGATTGCCTCGTCGCGGCCGTTGCCCATCTGCGAGGCGGCCTCGGGGTCGAATTCCCCCATCACCGTCAGGAAGGACTGCTTGGCCTTGGAGAGCGGCACCCGGTCCTGCGGCCGTTTCGGCCCGGCGATGCTGGGCACGACCTCGCCCAGGTCCAGCTCCAGCAAATCGGAGAAGACCGGGTCGGGAGAGCTGGCGTCGTGGAAGAGGCCCTGCTCGCGCGCGTAGGCGTCGACCAGCTCGATCGTCTCGGTCGGGCGGCCGGTGAGGTCGAGGTAGCGCAGGGTCTCGGCGTCGATCGGGAAGATCGCGCAGGTCGAGCCGAACTCCGGCGACATGTTGCCGAGCGTCGCCCGGTCGGCCAGGCCCAGGGTCGAGAGGCCGGGGCCGAAGAACTCGACGAACTTGGAGACGACGCCGCGCTCGCGCAGCATCTCGGTCGCGGTCAGCACCAGGTCGGTCGCGGTCGCCCCCTCGGGCAGCTCGCCGCCGAGCTTGAAGCCGACGACCTGCGGCAGCAGCATCGAGATCGGCTGGCCCAGCATCGCCGCCTCGGCCTCGATCCCGCCGACGCCCCAGCCGAGGACTCCGAGGCCGTTGACCATCGTCGTGTGCGAGTCGGTGCCGACCAGGGTGTCGGGGTAGGCGCGGAGGACGCCGTCGACCTCGCGGCTGTAGACGACCTGGGCCAGGTGCTCGAGGTTGACCTGGTGGCAGATGCCGGTGGCCGGCGGCACCACGCGGAAGTTGTCGAAGGACTGCTGGCCCCACTTGAGGAACGAGTAGCGCTCGAGGTTGCGGGCGAAGTCATGCTCGGCGTTGAGCGCGAAGGCGCGCTCGTTGCCGAAGGCGTCGACCTGGACCGAGTGGTCGATCACGAGGTCGACGTCGACCAGCGGGTTGATCGCCGCCGGGTCGCCGCCGATCTCCTCCATCGCGTCGCGCATCGCCGCCAGGTCGACCACGGCGGGCACGCCGGTGAAGTCCTGCATCAGCACGCGGGCGGGCTGGAAGGGGATCTCGACGCTCGGCTCCGCCGCCGCGTCCCAGCCGGCGATCGCCTCGACGTCGGCGGCGCTGACCGAGACGCCGTCCTCGAGCCGCAGCACGTTCTCGAGCAGGACCTTGATCGAGTAGGGGAGGCGGGCGACGTCGAATAGCTCCTGCAGAGCGTCGAGCCGGAAGACCTCGTAGTCGCGCCCGCTCACCGAGAGGGTCGAACGGGCGCCAAAAGAGTCGCTGCTGCTGCTCATGGGGATGCCTCCAAAGTCGTCGTCTCTACCTCTTGTCCTTTTGCCCGGCGGCGACCTCGGCCGCGACCTTCTGGCCGGCGTCGCCGCTGGCGATCTTGACCGCGATGGCGGGGCTGGTCAGTGCGAAGTGGGCGAGGAAGCGCTGCTGGAACGGCGCCACGGCGACCTCGACCTTGTTCTGCTCGATCGCCTTGACGACGGCCGCTGCGACCTGCTGCGGCGAGCCGGTGCCGAGGCCGGTGATCGGCGGCGCGCCGGAGTCCGCGTACATGCCGGCTTCGCGGATCGTCCCGGGCGAGACGATCGAGACGCCGATCCCGAGCGGGTCGAGGTCCGCCCGCAGTCCGAGCGCGAAGCCGCGCAGGCCGAACTTGGTCGCGTTGTAGACGGATGAGAGCGGCGTCGCCGACTTGCCGGAGAGCGAAGAGATAAAGACCATGTGGCCGGAGCCGCGCTCCAGCATCCCGCTCTCGACCGCCCGCGCCAGCAGCATCGGCGCCTCCAGGTTGACCCGCAGGGCCGCGGTCAGCTCGTCGGCGCTGAGGTCCGGCAGGCGACCGGTGCCAGGCAGGCCGGCGTTGGCGACGAGGATGTCGACCGCGCCGACTTCCGCCGCCAGCTTCTCGGCCGCGCCGGCCTGGGCCAGGTCGGAGGGGACGACGCTGTGGCCCGAGCCGGGCAGCTCGGCCGCCATCGTCTCCAGGGCCTCGGCGTTGCGGCCGCTCAAGACAAGTGCCGCCCCGCGCCCCGCCAGCGCCTTGGCGATCGCGCGGCCAAGGCCGCCAGTGGCGCCGGTTAGTAGTGCTTTGCGGCCGGCAAGTTCCATCCCAGAGTCCAAGCTAGCAGCCGTGCTGCCGACAGGAATATGGGATGAAAGTGCGAAAGGCCACTAAATGTTTGCGTTTTATGAGCAAGCAACCGGCCGATCGTCTACACTGCCGCCGGTCCGTAGAACCGAAACGCCGAGTCCCACTCGCTCTAAGGCGCTGTGGGAACGGGGGAACCACGTTTTCGGGGCTAACTCGCCTAGTTCAGGCGGGAGCGCAGGCTCCTTTTAGCGCTAGCCCGACAGCTAACCCCGTAGGCCGACAAAGGAGAATCGGTTTGCTGTCTGACAACTTGAAGTACAAAGCGGCGCTAGCGCTATCGGCGGCATTCGTCGTCATCGCCATCGCCGGCCCCGGCAGCGCCTCAGCAGCATGCGCTACCGGTGGTCTTACCCCGGCGGCCGTGGATGTATGCACGCCGACCGCCAAAGCCAAGCTTCTCTCGACCGGGGAACTGATCCCCCCGAAAAGCGCTCCTCCCCGCATCGTCTCGGTGATCGAAGCGGCGAACAAGATCCGCACCAAGCCCTACATCTGGGGCGGCGGCCACGGCCGCTGGTGGGACAAAGGCTACGACTGCTCCGGCTCCGTCAGCTTCGCCCTGCACGGCGGCGAATTCCTCGAAAGCCCGCTGCCGTCCGGCCCGATGGAAAATTGGGGCCTCGCCGGCGAAGGCCGCTGGATCACCGTCTACGCCAACGCCGGCCACGCCTACGCCGTGATCGCCGGAGTTCGCCTCGACACCTCGGGCGACGAAGGTGGCGAAACGGGTCCGCGCTGGCACACCGAACTGCGCGACAACATCGGTTACGTCGCGCGGCATCCTGCGGGCTACTAGCTAAGGCTGCTGGTTGGGAGAGGCAGGGACCCCCTCCTCTCTCAACTTTTTCGCAGGTCGCCTCAGCCGTCCGTCGTTCCCTCGGCAGCGAAAAAGTACAAGCCGTTCGGAGGGGGTCCCTGCCTCTCCTACCGGCCCTTAACTAGCTACGCCGGATGACGCGCACCTAGTCGGAAGCTCCGCAGCTCGGGGGGACCCGCTTGGACTTAGGTGTGAGGGACGGCGGCTTCAGTGGGGAAGGAGCAGGGGGTCCCTCCCGTAAGCGGCGTCCTGATTTTTGCAGTGCCGGTTGGCGAGAGAGACGTGGCTCCCGGCAAAAATCCCAGCGCAACGGGAGGGACCCCCTGCTCCTTCCCGGCCAACCCCCCGTACTCCACCACGTCCAACCCCCCACCCCCGCGTTGTCCTTGCAATCCCGGCCCGCTCGGATAACGTCACGCCTGTAGCCGCCTCACCCCCCGACATCCGTCTGGCGAGCCTCACCAAGCGGTACGGCGAGGTAGTCGCGGTTGCCGGAATTGACCTCGAGGTCGCCAAGGGCGAGTTCTTCACCTTCCTCGGCCCCTCCGGATCCGGCAAGACGACGACGCTGCGGATGATCGCCGGCTTCGAGGACCCGAGCGGCGGTACGATCGAGCTTGCCGGCGAGGAGGTCAGCGGCATCCCTCCCTACGACCGCGCGGTCAACACCGTCTTCCAGGACTACGCGCTTTTCCCGCACATGACCGTCGGCGACAACGTCGCCTACGGGCTGCGGGTGGCCGGAGTGGACAAGGGCGAGCGCGGTAAGCGCCGCGACGAGGCGCTGGAGATGGTGCGCCTCCCCGGCTACGGCGATCGCAAGCCGGCCGAGCTTTCCGGCGGCCAGCGCCAGCGGGTGGCGCTGGCGCGGGCGATCGTCAACCGGCCCAAGGTGCTGCTGCTCGACGAGCCGTTGGGCGCCCTCGACCTGAAGCTGCGCGAGCAGATGCAGGTCGAGCTGAAGACGATCCAGAGCGAGGTCGGGATCACCTTCGTCTACGTCACCCACGACCAGGACGAGGCGCTGACCATGAGCGACCGGATCGCCGTCTTCAACGAGGGCCGGATCGAGCAGGTGAGCCCGCCGCGCGAGCTTTACGAGCATCCGGCGAACGAGTTCGTTGCCGGATTCGTCGGCGTCTCCAACCTGATCGAGCGCGACGGCAAGCGGGTGACGGTCCGGCCCGAGAAGATCCAACTGCTGGAGCCCGGCAGCCCCGCCGACGGCCTGCACAGCGAGCGGGGCAAGGTCGCCGAGGTCGCCTACGCGGGGATGGTGACGCGCTACACGGTGGCGTTGGACGCCGGCGGCACGCTGCAGCTGGTCCGCCAGAACGCCGCCGAGGCGTCGACGGGGACGCAGCCGCAAGAGGGAAACGAGGTCTTGGTGGGATGGCTGCCGGAGCACGCGGCGGCGATCCAGGGGAAGTCAACGAAACAGGAGGTAGCACCATGAGGAGAAAGGACGCTCACCCAGCTCGGCTGGCGTGGCTCGTAGTGGGGGGCCTGGTGGCCTTCATGCTCGTCCTCGCCGGTTGTGGAAGCTCCAGCGACAGCACCAGCGGTGGCGGCGATGAACTGCAGAAGCTGGGCAAGGGCGAGGGGCAGCTGAACCTGATCTCCTGGGCCGGCTACGTCGAACCCGAATGGGTGAAACCGTTCGAAGCCGAAACCGGCTGCAAGGTCAACAACAAGACCGGCGGCACCTCCGACGAAATGGTGCAGCTGATGGGCACCGGCGAATACGACGGCGTCTCCGCCTCCGGCAACGCCTCCGCCCGCCTCGTCGCCGCCGGCGACGTCTCCCCGGTGAACGTCGACCTCGTCCCCAACTACAAGACGATCTTCAGCGACCTCAAGGACCAGCCCTACAACACCTTCGACGGCGTCCACTACGGGATCCCGCACGGGCGCGGCGCCAACCTGCTGATGTGGAACTCCGACGACGTAAGCCCCGCCCCGGACTCCTGGGACGTGATGCTCGACCCGAAGGTCGCGGCCAAGTACAAGGGCCGGATCAGCGTCTATGACGAATCGAGCTACATCGCCGACGCCGCCATGTACCTCAAGTTCCACCAGCCCGACCTGGGGATCGAAAACCCCTACGAGCTGAACGACGAACAGTTCGAAGCGGCTGTAGACCTGCTGAAGGAACAGCGTGCCAACGTCGGCGAATACTGGGCCGAAGCGGCGAAGCAGATCTCGGCCTTCGCCAACGGCGACGTCCAGGTCGGCACCACCTGGCAGTACCAGTACTTCGCCCTCCAGGGCGAAGGCGAACCGGTGGCAGCCAGCCCCGCCAGCCAGGGCTTCCTGCCCAAGGAGGGCGCGACCGGGTGGTCGGACACCTGGATGCTCAGCTCCAAGGCCAAGCACCCGAACTGCATGTACATGTGGATGAACTACATCGTCTCGCCCAAAGCCAACGCCGAAGTCGCCGAATTCTTCGGCGAGGCGCCGGCTCAGAGCCTCGCCTGCGACCAGACCGCGGACAAGGAATTCTGCACCAAATACCACGCCGACAACCCAGGGTTCTGGAAGCGCGTCTACTACTGGGAGACCCCGCTCGCCGACTGCGGCAACGGCGAAGAAAATTGCAAGGACTACAACGACTGGGTCAAAGCTTGGACCGCGATCAAAGGCTAGTGACCCGGCTCACGCCCGATGGCGACTGAAGCAGTCGCCCCGAAGAGGTCGGCGGGCCGCAAGCTCGCCGGCCTCTTCCAGGGCCGGCCCCGGCTCCAGGTCGGGGCGCTCCTTGCCGCCCCGGGGGCCTGGCTCGTCGTCCTCTACCTGGGGTCGCTCGCGGTCCTCCTGATCACCGCCTTCTGGACCGTCGACCCGCTCAGCGGCGAGGTGATCAAAGGCTTCAGCCTCGAGAACTTCGACGCCCTCGTCAACGAACCGGTCTACCGCACGATCGTCTGGCGGACCGTGCGCACGGCCGCCCTGGTGACCCTTACCGACGCCGTCATCGCCTTCCCGATCGCCTTCTACATGGCCAAGGTCGCGAGCCGCCGGGGCAAGGGGATCCTGATCGTCGCGGTGCTGATGCCGCTCTGGTCCAGCTACCTGGTGAAGATCCTCTCCTGGCGGACGATGCTCTCCGAAGACGGGGTGATCAACTGGGCCCTCAACCCGATCGGCCTGCACGGCCCCGGCTACGGCCTCACCGCCGTCTGGCTGGTCCTCTCCTACCTCTGGCTCCCGTACATGATCCTGCCGATCTACGCCGGGCTCGAGCGCATCCCCAACTCGCTGATCAGCGCCTCCGAGGACCTCGGCGCCTCCCCCTTCACGACCTTCCGGCGGGTGATCTTCCCGCTCGCCTTCCCCGCCGTCGTCGCCGGCTCGATCTTCACCTTCTCGCTCTCGCTCGGCGACTACATCACCCCGCGGCTCGTCTCCAACAGCCAGTTCATCGGCAACACGATCGCCAGCTCAATCACCAACGACCTGCCCTTCGCCGCCGCCCTTGCCCTGATCCCGATCGTGGTCATGATCGTCTACCTCTCCGTGGCCCGGAAGCTCGGCGCCTTCGAGCACGTCTGATGCGGCTCTCGCGACGAGCCCAGGCGCTGCTGCGGCTTGCCGTCGGGGTCGGCCTCGCCTTCATCTACATCCCGCTGATCGTGATCGGGATCTACGCCTTCAACTCGAGCAAGATCCTCAAATGGCCGCCGCCGGGCCTGACCACGGAATGGTTCACCAAGGCCTTCGAAAGCGACAGCGCCCGCGAAGCCCTGCTGACCTCGCTCGAGGCCGGGGCCGTCGCCACCGCGATCGCGATCCTGCTCGGCTCCCTCGCCTCCCTCGCCGTCGCCCGCCACCGCTTCTTCGGGCGCGAGACGATCTCCTTCCTCGTCGTCCTCCCGATCGCCCTGCCCGGCATCGTGACCGGCGTCGCCCTCAGCAACACCTTCACCCAGGTCCTCGGCATCAGCCTCAGCCTCTTCACCGTGATCGTCGGCCACGCCACCTTCTGCATCGTCGTCGTCTACAACAACGTCGTCGCCCGCCTGCGCCGCACCTCCGGCTCCTTCGAGGAGGCCTCGGCCGACCTCGGCGCCCACACCTGGCAGACCTTCCGCTTCGTCACCTTCCCGAGCATGAAAACGGCCCTGGCGGCCGGCGCCCTGCTTGCCTTCGCCCTCTCCTTCGACGAGATCATCGTCACCACGTTCACGATCGGCGCTGGCGAAGAAACCCTGCCGATCTGGATCTACCGCAACCTCTTCCGTCCCAACCAGCTGCCGATCGTCGACGCCGTCGCCGTGATCGTGATCGTGATCTCGATCATCCCCGTCTACATCGCCCACCGCCTCTCCAGCGAGGAGGGCGGGGTCACCGGCGGCAAAGGAGGAGGCGGGGCTGCTGAGGTTGCCGAGGTGACGGCGGTTCCGTAGGGCGGCGGGGGACGGCTACCCCCTTCTCACTGCACCTCGTCAGGAGGAGCGGGTGTGGCTGGCGCCATGGGGGTTTTCGGCCCTCCTCATGCTGATACGTTCGAAGGGGGTAGCCGTCCCCCGCTGAGCTTCCGGTAGCCGTCAAGCTTCCTCAGGGCTCGGTCCCTCGAAATCTCAGAGAAGCAGCCGTAGCGAAGCTGTTTCAACTCTCCGCGCCAGTCCGTCTCCTGAGGGAGGAGTCGGGGTGCCCCTGAAGCGCGCGGCGTCCTGATTTTTGCAGTGCCGGTCGGCGAGAGAGCGAGGGCTCCCGGCAAAAATCCCAGCAAGCGAAAGGGGCACCCCGACTCCTCCCTCAGCCCCACGAACTAAAGCGGAATATTCCCGTGCTTCCGCTTCGGCTGCGCCACGCGCTTCGATTGCAGCATCCGCAACGCCCGGATCAGCTTCGGCCGCGTCTGCCGCGGCTCGATCACGTCGTCGATGTAGCCGCGCTCGGCCGCCGAGTAGGGGTTGGCGAAGTGGGCTTTGTAGTCGTCGATCAGTTTCTGGCGACGCTCATCGGGAGTCGGCGAGGTGGCGATGTCTTTGCGGTAGATGATGTTGACCGCGCCCTCAGGGCCCATCACCGCGACCTCGGCGGTCGGCCAGGCGACGTTGAAGTCGGCCAGCATGTGCTTCGAGTTCATCACGTCGTAGGCGCCGCCGTAGGCCTTGCGGGTGACGACGGTGAGCTTCGGCACGGTCGCCTCGGTGAAGGCGTAGAGCAGCTTGGCGCCGTGGCGGATGATCCCGTTCCACTCCTGGTCGGTGCCGGGAAGGAAGCCGGGCACGTCGGTGAAGGTGACGATCGGGACGTTGTAGCAATCGCAGGTGCGGACGAAGCGGGCCGCCTTCTCGGAGGCCTCGATGTCGAGGACGCCGGCGAGGAAGGCCGGCTGGTTGCCGACGATGCCGATCGGATAGCCGTCGAGCCGGGAGAAGCCGCAGACGATGTTTTTGGCGAAGTGCTCGTGGACCTCGAAGAACTCCTCGTCGTCGACGATGCGGGCGATCACGTCGCGCATGTCGTAGGGCTTGGAGGGGTCGTCCGGGACCAGCGAATCGAGCTCCTCGTCTTCGCGCTCGGGATCGTCGGCCGGCTCGAAGCGCGGCGGCGCCTCGAGGTTGTTCGAGGGCAGGAAGCTGAGCAGGTAACGGGCGTCCTCGAGGCAGCTCTCCTCATCCTCGGAGGCGAAGTGCGCCACCCCCGACTTCGAGTTGTGGCTCATCGCCCCGCCGAGCTCCTCGAACTCGACTTCCTCGCC
>DASYKN010000051.1:0-3195 GCA_035995325.1 Solirubrobacterales bacterium | reverse complement strand
CCGGGCCTGCTCGGCGGTCACCGCCAGCGCGGCCATGCCGCCCTTGCCGGCCAGCTCGGCCAGGGCCTGGCTGCGCAGGGCGGAGACACGGGCGCCGTCCTCGAGGCTGAGCGCGCCGGCGACGACCGCGGCGGCGATCTCGCCCTGGGAGTGGCCGAGGACCGCGCCGGGCTCGACCCCGAAGGCGCGCCAGAGGCCGGCGAGCGAGACCATGGTCGCGAACAGGGCCGGCTGGACGACGTCGACGCGGTCGAGCCAGGCGCCGTCCTCGGAGGCGATCGTCTCCAGCAGCGACCACTCGACGAAGGGCTCGAGCGCCGCCTCGCACTCGGCCATGCCGGCGGCGAAGGGCTCGGACTGCGCCAACAGCTCGCGGCCCATGCCGAGCCACTGCGAGCCCTGGCCGGGGAAGAGGAAGGCGGGCTCGCCGGCGACGGGGCGGCCGCGCAGCAGCGCCGGGTGCGCCTGCTCGGCGGCAAGGGCATCGAGCGCGGCCAGGGCCTCGTCGCGCTCGCCGGCGGTGACGGCGGCGCGCAGCCCGAAAGCGGCGCGCGCGGTCGCGAGGGTGGCGGCGGCGTCGCCCAGGCCGAGGCCGGGCTCGGCCCGCAAATGGGCGGCCAGCCGCGCTCCGGCGGCGGCCAGGGCAGCGGGCTCTTTGGCCGAGAGCAGCAACGGCGCCGGCGCGCTCCCCTCCCCCGCTTCGGAGCCGGCGGCCGGCGGCTCCGCGGCCGCGGGCGCCTCCTCGAGGATCAGGTGGGCGTTGGTGCCGGAGACGCCGAAGGAGGAGACGCCGGCCCGGCGCGGACGCTCGCCGCGCTCCCACTCTCGCGGCTCCGCCAGCAGCTCGACCGCGCCCGCCTCCCAGTCGACGTGCGGGGTCGGCTGGTCGAGGTGCAGGGTCCGCGGCAGCCGCTCTTCGCGCAGCGCCAGCGCCATCTTGATCACGCTGCCGACCCCCGCCGCCGCCTGGGTGTGGCCGAGGTTGGACTTGAGCGCGCCGAGCCGCAGCGGCTCCCCTCCCGCGCCGCGGTCCTGGCCGTAGGTGGCGAGCAGCGCCTGCGCCTCGATCGGGTCGCCGAGGGTGGTGCCGGTGCCGTGCGCCTCGACCGCGTCGACGTCGGCCGGGCCGAGGCCGGAGTTGGCCAGCGCCTGGCGGATCACCCGTTCCTGCGAGGGGCCGTTGGGGGCGGTCAGCCCATTGGAGGCGCCGTCCTGGTTGACCGCGGAGCCGCGCAGGAGGGCGACGATGCGGCGCCCGTTGGCGGTCGCGTCGGAGAGCCGCTCCAGGGCCAGCAGCCCGGCCCCCTCGGCGAAGCCGGCGCCGTCGGCCGCCGCGGCGAAGGGCTTGCTGCGGCCGTCGGGGGCGAGGCCGCGCTGGCGGGCGAACTCGAGGAAGACGGCGGGGGTCGCGATCACCGTGACGCCGCCGGCGAGCGCGAGGTCGCACTCGCCCCCCCGCAGCGCCTGCGCCGCCAGGTGCAGGGAGACCAGCGAGGAGGAGCAGGCGGTGTCGACCGAGACCGCCGGGCCCTCGAGCCCGAGCGCGTAGGCGATGCGGCCGGAGATGACGCTGGCCGAGAGGCCGGTGGTGAGGTACCCGTCGAGGCCCCCCGCCGCGGCGCTGGGGTAGTCGGTCGCCATCGCCCCGGCGAAGACGCCGGCGCCGGACCCGGCCAGCGAGGTCGGGTCGATGCCGGCGTCCTCGAGCGCCTCCCAGGCGCATTCGAGCAGCAGCCGCTGCTGCGGGTCGGCGGCCAGCGCCTCGCGCGGGGAGATGCCGAAGAAGCCGGCGTCGAACTCGGCCGCGTCGGCGAGGAAGCCGCCTTCGTTCGTGTAGGCGCTGCCGGGCGCGTCGGGGTCGGGGTCGTAGAGGCGGCCCAGATCCCAACCGCGGTCGGCGGGGAAGCTGGAGATCGCGTCGCGGCCCTCGCGCAGCAGCTCCCAGAAGGCGCTCGGCGAGGTCGCCCCGCCCGGGTAGCGGCAGGCGATGCCGACGATCGCGATCGGCTCGCTCTCGCGCAGCTCCAGCTCGCGTATCCGCGCCCGGGCGTCCCGCAGCTCGCCGGTCGCTTTGCGCAGGTATTTGCTCAGGGTCGCCTGGTCGCTCATGCGCCCTCGTCTCCGCTGTCGAGCAGCTGGAAGATCTCCTCGTCGGAGGCCGAGTCGAGGTCGATCGCCTCGGCCTCGCCCGCCGGCGCCCCGATCGCGACCAGGCGCCGCTGCAGCTGCGAGGCGGTCCGCGCCCGCCGCTCCGGGGGGATCGACTCGAGCAGGCCGACGATCCGCTCCAATTCGCGGTCGACGTCGAGTGCCTTGCCGGCCGGGTCCAGCTCGGCCAGCAGCAGCTCCGCGACCCGGCCCGGCGTCGGGTAGTCGAAGACCAGGGTCGAGGGCAGCCGCAGGCCGCTCGCGGCGCTGAGCTGGTTGCGCAGCTCGACCGCGCCGAGCGAGTCGAAGCCGAGGTCCTTGAAGGAGGCGCCCGGGTCGACCGCATCGGGCGAGGGGTGGCCGAGGACGGCGGCGGCGTGTTCCCGCACCAGGTCCAGGACCAGCGCCTGGCGCTGCTCGGCGGAGGCGCCGGCGAAGCGCTCGTTCAGGGCGCCGGCGGCAACGCGGCGGCGCGGCGGCAGGCGCACCAGGCCCCGCAGCAGCGACGGCAGGCCCTCGGTTCGGGCGGCGGCGCGGAGGGCGACGGGGTCGAGGCGGACCGGCAGCAGCGCCGCCCGCTCCTCGCCGCGGGCGCGGTCGAGCAGCGCCAGCCCTTCGGAGTCGGCGAGCGGGAGGATGCCGGCGCGGGCGATCCGCGCCCGCTGTGCCTCGTTCAGCTGGCTGGTCATCTCGCTCTCCAGCTCCCACGCCCCCCAGGCGAGGGAGAGCGCCGGCAGGCCCTCGGCCCGGCGCCGCTGGGCGAGCGCGTCGAGGAAGGCGTTGGCCGCCGCGTAGTTGCCCTGCCCGGGAGCGCCGAGGGTGCCGGCGGCGGAGGAGTAGAGGACGAACTCCGAGAGGCCGAGGCCCGCGGTCAGCTCGTGCAGGTGCCAGGCGGCATCGGCCTTCGGGGCGAGGACCGTGGCCAGGCGCTGGGGCTCGAGCGCCTCGATCAGGCCGTCGTCGACCAGCCCGGCGCAGTGGTAGACGGCGCCGAGCGGATGCTCGGAGGGGATCGAGTCCAGCAGCGCCTCGAGCTGGGCGCGGTCG
>DASYKN010000050.1:0-24357 GCA_035995325.1 Solirubrobacterales bacterium | reverse complement strand
CCGCGCCCTGCGCGACGCCGGCATGGAGGTCATCTACACCGGCCTGCACCAGACCCCGGAGCAGATCGCCGAGACGGTGATCCAGGAGGACGCCGACGCGGTCGGCCTCTCGATCCTCTCCGGCGCCCACATGACCCTGGTGCCGAAAGTGGTCGCGCTGCTAAAGGCTCAGGGGGTCGACGATGTCCTGGTCACGGTTGGCGGCACGATCCCGGCCGACGACATCCCCGAGCTGAAGGAGCTTGGGGTCGCCGCGGTCTTCACGCCGGGGGCCGGCACCGACGAGATCGTCGAGTTCATCCGCGCCGGCGCGGCAGAGCGCCACGCGCGCGGCGAATAACCTCCGCTCGAACCGGGTACTATCCGCCCGATTGACTGGTCAATCGGCCAGTCGTTCGCAACCGATAACATGCCCGCCCGCAACGGGCCCGCGAGGCGCAAATCGCCGCCCGCGACCACCTGAGAATCGTTCCAAGGAGGCTTCACTTGAAGATCTGCGTCCTGGTCAAGGAGGTTCCGGACGCCGCCGTTCAGAAGCGCATCGACCCCAACACGATGCGACTGGACCGCGGCGGCGAGAAAAACCTCAACCCCTTCGATACGCACGCCCTCGAGGCGGCCATGCAGATCAAGGAGGGTGGGGCGATCCCGGTCGAGGAGGTCGTGGCCGTAACCATGGGCCCGGGCTCTGCCGTCCGCGCCCTGCACAAGGCGGTGGCGCTCGGCGCCGATCGCTCGGTTCACCTCTCCGACGATGCCCTGCAGGGCTCCGACGTCTGCGCCACCGGCTACTCGCTGGCCAAGGTTCTCGAGTCCGAGAGCCCGGACCTGGTCCTGCTGGGCCAGCAGTCCGATGACGGCGAGTGCTACACGATCGGCGCCGTCGTCGCCGACCACCTGCAGATGCCTTCGCTGACGCAGGTGATCCAGATCGACGTCAACGACGGCAAGCTGCGCTGCGAGCGCCAGGCCGAGTACGGCTACGACACCGTCGAGATCGAGCTGCCCGCTGTGATCAGCGTCGGCGACGCGATCAACGAGCCCCGTTACCCGAGCCTGAAGGCGATCATGGGGGCGAAGAAAAAACCCCTCGACACCAAGGCAACCGGCGACGTCGGCATCGACGGCGGCATGGTCGGCGAGTCCGGCTCCAAGACCAAAGTCCTCGCGCTCAACCCGCCCCCCGCCAAGGTGGCCGGCGAGATCATCGAGGACGAGGACACCAACGAGACGGTCGAAAAGATCGTCGCCTGGCTTGACGAGAGGAAGCTGATCTAGATGGCAGGCATCCTGGTTTACGCCCTGCACGACGACGAGGGCAACTTCAACAAGAACTCGCTCGGAGCGATCTCCGAGGCGGCCAAGCTGGCCGGCGAAATCGGTGGCGAGGCTGCCGCGCTGGTGGTCGGCGACATCGCCGACGACGCCTGCGCTTCGCTCGGCAACTGGGGCGCGGCCAAGGTCTACCGGGCGAAGAGCGTGCCGGAGGGCCTGGCCCAGCCGATCGTCGACGCGATGGCCAAGGTCATCACCGAGAACGGCATTTCCTACGCCCTGTTCGGCGGCGGGCTGCTCGGCTTCGAGATCGGCGCCGGGCTCACCGCCCGTCTCAACGCCGGCGTCACCATGGAGGTCACCAACGTCAAGGTGCAGGACGGCAAGCTGGTAGTCGAGCGCCCGATCCTGCAGGACTCCGAGATCGCCGACGTCGGTTACGTCAGCGAGCCCGGGATCATCATCAGCCGCCTCAACGCCTTCGATGCCAAGGAGAGCGGCGGCACGGCTGAGGTCGTCGACGTCGAGGTTGAGCTCTCGGCCTGGTCGTCGAAGGCAACCCTGGTCCAGCGCGGCGAGCAGCGTGGCGCCGACGTCAACATCGAGGACGCCGACATCCTCGTCGGCGGCGGTCGCGGCCTCGGCGCTGCCGAGGGCTTCAAGCTCGCCGAGGAACTGGCCGAGTCGATGGGCGGCGCCGTCGCCGCGACCCGCGCGGTCGTCGACGCCGGTTGGTACCCCTACGCGGCCCAGATCGGCCAGACCGGCAAGACGGTGGCGCCGAAGCTGTACCTCGCCGCCGGCGTCTCCGGAGCGATCCAGCACAAGGTCGGGATGCAGAACTCGGAGAACATCCTCGCGATCAACAAGGACCCGAACGCGCCGATCTTCGAGTTCTCGGACCTCGGCGTGGTCGGCGATCTGCACAAGATCGTCCCCAAGCTGACCGAGGCGATCAAGGCCAAGAAGGGCGGCTGAGACCGTGCCCGCCGTCGCCCCGAGCGAGTTCCCACCGCCGTTCGATTCCGCCGACGTGATCGGTCCTCCGACCGATGCGGCGGACGAGCGAATCGAGGTAGGAGTCGCGATCGTCGGCGGCGGGCCCGCCGGTCTCGCCTGTGCGAACAAAGTCATGCAGTTGCTGGAGGACGAGCCGGAGCTGACCGAGCAGCTGGGCGAAGTCCCGGTGGCGGTGATCGAGAAGGGCAAAGTCGCCGGCGCGCACCTGCTCTCCGGCGCCAACATGCGCCCCTCGGCGATGGAAGAGCTGTTCCCGGACCTGCCGAAGGACGAGTGGCCGGTCTACCAGGAGGTCACCAAGGACGCGGTTTACATGCTGACGCCGAAGAAAGCGTTGCCGCTGAAACCGATGCCGCCGAACTTCAAAAACCACGGCAACTACGTCACCTCGGTCTCCAAACTCGGCCGCTTCCTCTCCGACAAAGCCGAGGAGGCCGGCGTCTACATCCTCTCCGAGACCGCCGCGACCAAGCTGCTGGTCGAGGACCGCGTGGTCAAGGGCGTGCGCTCGGGCGACCGCGGCCGCGGCAAGGACGGCGAAGAGCTGGGCAACTTCGAGCCCGGCTCCGACGTCGTCGCCAAGGCGACCGTCCTCGCCGAGGGCACGGTCGGCCACCTCAGCTACGCCGCCTACGACTACTTCGACCTCCACGGCGCCGACCCGATGCGCTGGGAGCTTGGGGTCAAAGAGGTCTGGGAGGTGAAGGAGCCGCTCGACCGGGTGATCCACACGATGGGCTGGCCGCTGCGCAAATCGGCGCGCTTCAACGAGTTCGGCGGCAGCTTCATCTACCCGATGGGCGAGGACAAGATCTGCATCGGCCTGGTCGTCGGCCTCGACTACACCGACGCGACCTTCAGCTGCCACGACGCGCTGCAGCTGCTGAAGACCCACCCCTTCATCAAGAAGATCCTCGACGGCGGCAAGCGGGTCGCCTGGGGCGCGAAGACGATCCCCTCCGGCGGCTACTTCTCGATGCCGAAGCGGCTCGCGGTGCCGGGGATGATGATCGCCGGCGACGCCGCCAGCATGGTCAACGTGCCGACCCTGAAGGGCGTCCACTACGCGATGCACGCGGGGATGTACGCGGCCGAGACGATCGTCGAGACGCTGAAGAAGGACCCCGAGTCGGTCAACTTCGAGGCCTACGACGAGAAGGTCCACAACTCCTTGATCGAGAAGGAGATCTACGAATCGCGCAACATGCGCCAGCCTTTCTCCAAAGGCTTCTTCGTCGGCGGCGCGATCGCCTCGGCGATGACCGTGACCAAAGGCAACTTCCCCGGCGGCCACTGGAGCCAGGAGGACGACGCCGAGCACGCGATGGACCTCGGCAAGGCCGGCGACATGTACGTCAAGGCCGACAACGAGCTGACCTTCAACAAGCTCGACTCGGTCTTCCTCTCCGGCAACGCGACCCGCGACGACGCTCCCAACCACGTCCGCATCCAGACCAGGGTCCCGAAGGAGATCGCCCAGACCTGGGTCTCGATGTGCCCCGCCCAGGTCTACGAGATTCCCGAGGAGCAGCTGGAGAACGGCGCCGCCGAGGTCGACGTCCACGTCACCGCCTCCAACTGCGTCCAGTGCGGCGCGATCACCGCCAAGGGCGGCCGGCTGACGCTGCCCGAGGGCGGCGACGGGCCTCTGTACCAGGAGACGTAAGGGAGGGGTTGCACAGTTGGCGCCTTGACCGCGCCAGCTTTGAGCTTTGCCGCCCTAAGTTCGGGCGGGTGAGCCCAGTCGCCTCGATCGCCGCTGACTTCGGCACTGTCGTTGGCGTCTTTGCCGGGGCGATTGCGGTCGCGGGGTTTCTCGCACACGCGAATCCGGTTCTCATGGGCTCTTCCGAGGAGGCGGCCCGGAAGGCGACCGTGATCGGTGGTTTGGGAGGCTGCGCCTTGGGTGTTTTTGTAGTTGTTTTGTCTGCATTGATCGAATAGGCTGACGTTATGACCGAAGTCAAGGCTCTGGCTCTCGTGATGGCGGCGACCCTGCTCCTGGCTGCGGTTTGCATCCTCGGTTTGGGCGCTCTCGGCGCTGAGCAGCTGGGCATCGCCCTGGGCGCCATAGTCCCCCTTGCTTTCGCGGCCCATGGGGTTACGCGCGTCGTCTTGCACTACAGCGAGTCCGATCCCCGCAAGCACTGAGCCTCCGCGGGCGATGGATAGGGTCGCCCGGTGCTGGCGCTCGGGATACTCGCGGCCGTAGGGGCCTCCTGCCTCTACAACACCTCGATAGCGCTGCAGGCGCTGGAGGCGCGCGAGGTCTCGCACGAGCACTCGCTGCGGCCCTCGCTGATCGGCAAGCTGCTGCGCAACCGCAAGTGGCTCGGCGCCACCGCGCTGGGGCTGCTGGGCTGGCCGCTGGAGATCGCGGCGCTGCTGCTGGCGCCGCTGACGGTGGTCCAGCCCTGCCTGGTCAGCGGCCTGATCGTCCTGCTCTGGCTCGGCACGACCAAGCTGGGGGAGGCGCCGGGCAGGCGCGAGTACCTCGCCGTGGGCGCGATCGTCGCCGGGGTCGCGGGCGTGGCCTGGGCAGCGCCCGACCGCACCACCGACCACGCCGGCACGGCCGCGATCGCGATCGCCCTGGCGTTGGTCGCGATTCCGATCGCGGCTCCCTATGTCCTGCGGCGCCGCGGCTCCGCGGCCGGGTTCCTGGTCGTCCTCAGCGCCGGTTTCGGCTACGCCTGGACGGCGATCGCCAGCAAGCTGCTGACCGACGAGCTGGCGGTGGGGGTCCTCCTGGTCGCCGTCGCCTGGCTGGCGACGGCGCTGGCCTCCGAGGGCCTGGCGCTGCTGAGCGAGATGAGCGCGCTGCAGCACCGCCCGGCGACCCACGTGGCGCCGGTGATGTTCGCCGTCCAGGTGCTGGTGCCGGTGATCCTGGCGCCGTTGATCTTCGAGGAGAAGTGGTCGACGACCCCGCTCGACGGCGCCGCGCTGGTCGGGTTCATGGCGGTCGCGCTTGCCGGGACCATCCTCTTGGCCGGCTCCAAGGCAGTCGGCGCGGTGATCGATTCCGCCCACTCTGGCGATTGAACTTCGTCCAGCCGGGGTATCGAGTCCGGTTTCGCTGCTAGCCTTGCGCCCGCCTTCGGCGAAAGCAGTAAATCCCCCGCCAGGCTGACCCAGCCACGCCTCCCAAGGAGCCATCGTAGGGCCCGCAGAGACAACCCGGCCCGACGCGACCAAGTTCGCGATCGGGTTCGATCACCGCGACCGTGCCAGGCTTTTCGAGCTCTGGACCGAGGTGTTCGACTCCGAGCAGTGGTCAGAGGGCGCGAAGCTGGCGGCCTTCGAGCAGCGCTGGGCCGATTGGAACGGGCTCCCGAGCCTGGGCCTGTCCAGCTGGGCCGGCGGCGCGCTGGCCGCGCTCGAGTTCGCCGGTGTCAAGGGCGAGACCGTCCTCTGCCCTTCGAACACCTTCATGGCGACCCCGCTGGCGGCGATCGGCGCCGGTGCCGCGGTCGAGTTCGTCGACTGCAACCGCGAGGACCTCTGCATGTCCTTCGCCGACTTCGAGGCCAAGGCCGAGCGGCACAAGCCGCGCGCCGCGATCCTCGTCCACATCGGCGGCCACATCGCCTTCGACGCCGAGCGGATCGCGGCCTACTGCCGCGAGAACGGGATCTTCCTGCTCGAGGACTGCGCCCACGCCCACGGCGCCGACTGGAACGGCGGCAGGCCGGGCGGCTTCGGCGACGCCGGCGTCTACTCGCTCTACGCGACCAAGACGGTCTCGGCCGGCGAGGGCGGCGTCCTCGTCTCCGGCAACGAGGAGCTGATCGAGTTCGCCTCCAAGTTCCGCAACTACGGCAAGTTCGAGCATGAGGTCGACGGCCTCAACTTCCGCATGAGCGAGTTCACCGCCGCCCTGGCGCTGGTCCAGGCGGAGCGGATGGAGGAGATCGTCGCCTGGAAGAACGAGTACGCCCGCGAGCATCTCGACCCGGTCCACCCGGCCCGTCTCGAGCTGCCGCAGGGGATGACCTCGGGCTATTACAAGTACATCGTCTTCGAGCAGATCGAGAAGTCGACCGGGCGCGTCTACGACCAGCCCTGTCACCGCATCATGGGCCGCTCCGACGAGCTGCCGAACACCGACTGGGTGGCCGAGAACCACTGGTGCGTGCCGCTCTACTACCGCCCCGAGAGTCGCGAGGCGGCCCTATCCAATGAGGAGGCTGCATGAGGGTCCTGGTAACCGGTGGCGGGGGCTTCATCGGCTCCCACGTGGTCGACCGCCTGCTCGACCGCGGCATGACGCCGCGCATCTTCGACCTCAGCGCCTCGCCGTACCACTCGCCGCTCGAGGTCGAGACCTTCACCGGCTCGATCACCGACCCGGCCAACCTCGACCTGGCGATGCGCGACTGCGACGCCGTCATCCACCTTGCCGCCGTTGCCGATGTCAGCCACGTCCTCGCCGACCCGGTGCTGGCTGAGGAGGTCAACACCCGCGGCACCCTCAACGTCCTCGAGGCGGCTGCCGGCGCCAAAGTCGACCGCGTCGTCTACGGCTCGACCACCTGGGTCTACAGCGACTGCGTCGAGCAGGACGTCGACGAGGAAACGCCGATCCCGGCGCCGCGCCACATCTACACCGCGACCAAGCTCGCCGGCGAGACCTACTGCGCCGGCTACTCCGAGCTCTACGACCTCGAGAGCACCGTCCTGCGCTTCGGCATCCCCTACGGCCCCCGCGCCCGCGCCGCCGGCGTCGTCGCCAAGTTCACCGACCTCTCCTTCGAAGGCAAGGCGCTGACGATCGCCGGCGACGGCAGCACGACCCGCAGCTTCATCTACGTCGAGGACCTCGCCGACGGCATCGTCGCCGCGCTGGCCCCCGAGGCCGCCGGCCGCACCTACAACCTCTCCGGCGACGAGGTCGTGACGATCCTCGAAATCGCCGAGCGCGTCCAGGAAAACGTCGAGACCTGCGAGATCACCCACACCCCACCGCGACCCGGCGATTTCCCCGGCAAGGCGATCTCGAACGAGCGCGCGCTCGAGGAGCTTGGTTGGAAAGCGGAAACGAGCTTCAAAGAGGGCGTGCGCAAGTACGTCGAATGGGTGCGCGGCAGCACCCGCCCGCCGGACCCGATCCCGGGCAAACAGCCTTCGCTCAACGGCAACGAACACGCTGCTGGCGCTCTGCTCTCCGGCGCCGCCCGCTCCGAAGAACGGCCGCCCCGGGTGCTGGTGCTGACCGCCGACATCGGCGAGGGCCACGACCTGCCGGCGCGGATCATCAAGGCCGACCTCGAAGAGGAGGTCCCGAGCGCCGAGGTGGAGATCGCCAACGGCCTCGACGCGATGGGCAAGATCTGCGCCGCCGTCCTGCGCAACGGCTCCAAGGTCACCTTCCGCTGGATGCCCTGGCTGTTCGACATCCAGTACTGGCTGATCACCAAGTTCGCGCCGGTCCGCTGGCTCTTCCACCACATCGGCTACCTGATCGGCGGCCGTGGCCTGACCAAGCTGATCGCCGAGCGCGACCCCGACGTCGTCATCTCCACCTACCCGGGCGTGACCGCGGTGCTGGGGATGCTGCGCGAGAACCGGCGCCTGGAGATCCCGGTGCAGTCGGCGATCACCGACCTGGCGGGCCTGCGCTACTGGGCCCATCCTGGCGTCGACCTCCATTACGTCACCCATCCCGAGTCGATCGAGGAGGTCGAGAAGCTGGTCGGGCCCGGCACGGTCGAGTGGGTGCGCCCGCCGATCTCGCGCGATTTCCTGATGCCCCGCACCCGCCGCGACGCGCGCGAGGCGCTCGACGTCCCGGCGCATGCACGGGTCGTGCTGGTCTCCGGCGGTGGCTGGGGGATCGGCGACCTCGAGGGGGCGATCCGCTCGGCGCTGGCCGGCGACGACACCCACGTCGTCTGTATCACCGGCCGCAACGACGTCGCCCGCGAGAAGCTCGAGAAGAGCTTCGGCGGCAACGAAAAGGTCCGCATCCTCGGTTTCACCGAGCAGATGAGCGACTGGATGGCGGCGGCCGACGCGATGATCCACGCGACCGCGGGGCTGACCGTGCTCGAGGCCCACATCCGCGGCTGCCCGGTCGTCTCCTACGGTTTCTCGGCCGGCCACCTGCGCGCCAACAACGCCGCCTTCGAGCGCTTCGGCCTGGCCGAGGTGGCGCGTTCCAGCCACGAGCTGGAGTCGGTCCTGCGCCACGTCACCCGCGAGCGCCAGTCGCCCGACTCCTCCTTCGCCTCGCTGCCGTCGATCGCCTCGCGGGCGCTCAGCGTGCGCCCGCGGGTGAAGCCGCAGCCGGTCTGGCGCCTGCGCTCCGAGCGCGTCGCCGTCGCCGTCTCCTGCGCGGCGCTGGCGATCGTCCTCGCTCTCTCGATCGTCCACTGGGAGAGCCCCTGGACCGTCGCCAAGCCGGTCACCAGCCGCATCCACCTCGGCAAGGACAACGATCAGCCGCCGGCCGGCAAGCCGTCGGCGCAGACGAGCGGCGCCGCCCAGCAGGCTGCGACGACCGCGGCGTCCGAACCCACGGCGGCTGCCGCTCCTTGATCGCCGCCGCGGCCGGCGCCGGGCTCGGCACCGTCGCGATCGCCTACACGGCTCCTGCCCTGGCGCCGGTGCTGCCGGCGATCGGCAACTCGCTGCCGGTGCAGCTGCGCCAGGAGGGCGAGGCGGGCGTTGCCCTCACCTTCGACGACGGCCCCCATCCCCAGGGCACGCCCTCGGTGCTTGAGACGCTGCGCGAAGCGGGGGCGCTGGCGACCTTCTTCCTCGTCGGCGAGCAGGTGGTGCGGCGCCCGGCCCTGGTCGCCGAGATCGTCGCCGCCGGCCACCGGGTCGAGCTGCACTGCCACCGCCACCGTAACCAGCTGCGCCTCGGCCCGCGGCAGCTGCTCGAGGACGCCGAGCGGGCGCGGACGGCGATCGAGGAGGCCGGGGGGCAGGCGATCGAGTGCTACCGCCCCCCTTACGGGATCTTCAGCGCCACCGGCCTACGCGCGGTCCGCAGGCGAGGTTGGCGGCCGGTCCTGTGGTCGCAGTGGGGACGGGACTGGACGCGGCGCGCCACGCCCGCCTCGATTGCGCGCAAGGCAACCGCCGGTGCCCGTGCCGGCGACATCGTCCTCCTCCACGACGCCGACTACTACAGCGCGCCGGGCTCCTGGGTCCGCACCGCCGCCGCCCTGCCGGTCGTCCTCGAGGAACTCGAGGCGCGGGGGCTGAAGTCGATGCTGCTGCGTCGCGGTGGCGCCGCAACGACAGTCCACTGATCGCAGCCGGCGAAGGCTTCGTCGAGTTGCTGCGCCATGATGCTCTTCGGTCGTGCCTGGTCGAAGATCTGCTTGGCCACTGGAAGCTCCGTCCTCCTCGTAGGGGGTTGGCGGAACATTCCCTCTACGGTCGGACGAAAAAGCTGCACTTTGCGAACTTCTGGGAACGTCTGTTCGCTTTGGGCCGTAGAGCCTGCCCGCTAGGCCTCACCGGCGAACTGGGCGATCTCCTCGCTCAGGCGCTGGGGCTGGTCGAGCGGCACGAAGGTGCTGGCGTCCGGGATCTGGACGAGGCGCGCGTTGCCCGCCTCGGCGACGAGCCGTTCCGCGCCGGCAATCGGGAAGAGCTTGTCGCCCGGGGCCCAGGTGAGCAGGATCGGCAGCTGCGAGCCGCGCAGTTTCGCCGCGGCCTCGAGGGTGTGGCGCTTGTTCATGCCGACGGTGACCTTCTTGAGGTCGTGGCGGACGCCGCTGTCGTTGAGCCCGGGCTTCATCCACGACGCGATCAGCTCGGGCGCAATCGGCTGCCGCGTGAAGGGCTTGAAGGCGGCCCGGGCGACAGCCCCGGAGCGGAACGGCAGCGAGAGCAGGGTCATCCCGCCCGGCAGCTTCGCCAACGGCGGCATCGCCTTGAAGATCCCCGGGGGGAAGTTCTCGTAGGTGTCGCAGTTGGTCAGGACCAGGCGGCCGACCCGCTCTGGGTGGCGGGTGACGAGGACCTGCGACATCGCGCCGCCGGAGTCGTTGCCGACGATCGTCACGTCCTCGAGTCCGAGCGCGTCGAGGAACGAGGCAATCGTCGCCGCGACCCCGGGAGGGGAGAGGTCGGCGTCCGGCTTCATCGCGATCTGCTGGGCGCCGATCGGCCAGTCCGGGGCGATGCAGCGAAAGCGGTCGGCGAGGCGGTCGACGACGCCGCTCCAGAGCCGGCCGTCGACCAGATAGCCGTGGACGAAGACGATCGGCTTGCCGCTCCCGGCCTCGCGGTAGCGGATCCTGCCCGCCGGAAGATCGACCTCCTTACGCTGGTCCTCGCTGCTCATGGATGCCTCCTGGGCTTTGACTTGGACGTGGGGTTGTCTGGTCCCACGTAGTTGCATAAAGGTCGAACTCGATCTGTTCATCTATTCCCTATTCCGACTAACATACACACTGTATGCATGTAAATCCAGAGAGACGTACTCAGGCCGAGCGGGCCGGGGCGACCCGCGGCGCTCTGATCGCCGCGGCCCGCCGGCTCTTCACCGAGCGCGGCTACGACGCGGTCGGCACCGAGGAGATCGTCCGCGCCGCCGGCGTCACCCGCGGCGCCCTCTACCACCACTTCGGCGGCAAGGCCGGGCTGCTCGACGCCGCCTACGAGCAGCTCGAGGCCGAATCGACCGAGCGTGTGGCCCGGATCGTCCTCGGCTCCGAGCTGGAGAGCCCGCTCGAGGCGATGAAGGCGGGCATCGAGGCCTTCCTCGACGAGTGCGCCGAGCCCGAGCTGCGCCAGATCGCCCTGCACGACGCGCCTGCCGTCCTCGGCTGGGACCGCTGGCGCGAGATCGGCGCCGCCAACGGCCTCGGCCTGATCGAGGCCAGCCTGGCGGCGGCGATCGAGGCGGGGGAGATCCGCGTCTTGCCGGTCAAGCCGATGGCCCACCTGCTGCTGGGCGCGCTCGACGAGGCGGCGATGCTGGTCGCGCGCTCCGAGCGGGAGGACGAGCGGGCCGAGGTGACCGCGGTCCTACTTGCGCTGCTCGAGAGCTTCGCGGTCCCCGGCTCGCCCTGACCGCACCGAGACGGCGCTGCCCTCGATCGCGATCGCATCGTCGTGGGCGACCCGGCGCGACTCCTTCTGCGCGTACATCCTCACGTCGGCGAGCTGCATCGCGGCCGCGGGCGTCGCGGCTTCGGTCGGGATCGCGACCGTGCCCCAGGCCGCGTTCAGCTCGAAGCCCTTGCCCTGCGCCGTCAGCGCTTCCGCCGTCCGCTTCGTCATCTCCTCGCGCCGCTCCTCGGCGCAGGCGGTGAGGACCGCGAACTCGTCGCCGCCGATCCGGTAGGCCCAGCCTTCGCCGCTGACCGCGTCCTTCAACTGGCCTCCGAGCCGGGTCAGCATGGCGTCGCCGGCGGGGTGGCCGAAGGTGTCGTTGAAGCGCTTGAAGCCGTTGAGGTCGAGCAGCAGCAGCATCGCCGGTTCCTCCCTGGCCCGGTCGCAGCGCGTCGCCAGGTCGACCTGCATCCGCCCCTGGTTGCCGAGGCCGGTGAGCGGGTCGGTCCGCACCTGTTCCAGCAGCAGCTTGTTCTCGCGCACGCTCATCCCCAGCCGGGCGATCACGGCGATCATCGTCGCCGCCCAAAGCACGGTCGTCAGCGCGCTGGCGCGGCTGAAGTACTGCATCGCGAAGAGGCCGACCATCACCGTCGCGAAGAAGGCCGGGATCATCAGCTCGCGCCAGCCGTCGAAGCGGGCCATCGGCTGGATCGTGTCGGCCCGCCGTTGCCAGGCCTCGGCCCCGAGGCAGGCGGCGGCAAGCAGGTAGACCGGTTCGATCCAGGTGCCGCCGGGGAGGCTGGAGTCGGTCGACTGCAGCGTGTAGGCAACGTCGGCGACGACCAGCAGGGCGAGCCCGGCCAGCAGCAGCGACCAGGTCCGGCCCGGGCGCCAGCGGGTCAGCGCGACGACGCCGACGACCAGGGCCAGCATGAGGATGTCGCCGACCGGATAGGCGAGGGTGGTGGCGACCTGGAGCGGCGTGCCTTCGGCCCGGTCGGCGACGAACTCGTAGACCAGCGCCGCCCCCAGCGCGGCGGTGCCGAGCGCGGCGATCAGCCCGTCCATCCAGAGGCGCCAGTCCAGCTCCCGGGCGCGCGAGCGGATCAGCAGGATCACGCCGGTCGCGGCCAGCGGGTAGAAGGCGAGGTAGCCGACGTCCGCCGGCGAGGGGTAGGGGGGCGAGGGGTCGTCGACGAGGAAGGCGGTCCAGTAGACCTCGGAGGCGCCCCAGCAAAGCACCGCCGCCGCCAGCGCCAGCCAGGCGCCGCGCTCACCGCCGGCGCCGGCGGCTTTGACCAGGCAGGCGAGCCCGGCGCTGATCACCACCGCGTCGTACAGAGGTCCATTGAGGAAGTCCTCGAAGCCGCCGCCGCCGATTCCGAGCCAGTCGCCGAGGGCGACGAGCAGGGCGCCGCCGAAGAGGACGAGCCCGATCGCGGCGCGCAGCCTGCGCCTGTTGATCGGCTCGAGAGCGGGGCTCAGGGTCTCCACCCAGTGGGTATCGGCACGGCTTGACCAGTTCTCTAGACTGGAAGAAGAATGAAGACTGAGATACACCCCGATTACACGCTTGCCAACGTGCATTGCTCGTGCGGCAACCAGTTCTACACGCGGTCGACCAAAGACGACCTGCATGTCGAGCTTTGCTCCGAGTGCCACCCGTTCTACACCGGCAAGCAGAAGCTGGTCGACACCGGTGGCCGCGTCGAGCGCTTCCAGCGCCGCGCCGCCAAGCACCGGGCCGGGAAGTAACCCGTGAGCCCGCCGGTGGGCTCGGCTCAAGCACCCCCTGTCGCCTCCGGTAACGGAGGCGACCCGGTTCGCATGCCCGACGGGGCCCTGGTCGCCAAGCGCGACGCCCCGGTCGGCGGGCAGGCGGTTTTGGAGGGAGTGATGATGCGCGGCGTCTCGGTCTGGGCCGTCGCCGTGCGCACGCCCGAGGGGGCGATCGAAGTCGAGTCCGAGACGCTGGTGCCGTGGGCCAAGCGCCACCGGCTCTGGCGCCTGCCGGTGATCCGCGGCGTCGTCGCCCTGGCCGAGTCGATGAAGATCGGCTTCAAAGCCCTGGCGATCTCCGCCAACGCGCAGATGGAGGAGGACGACGAGGGCGCGAAAGAAGAGATCGGCGGCTGGATCTGGGGCCTGACGATCTTCTTCTCGCTGCTGCTCTCGGTCGGCCTCTTCTTCGTCGTCCCGGTCGGCCTGACCAGCCTGATCAAGGACCAGCTCAGTTCGCCCTTTCTCTTCTGGCTGATCGAGGGAGTCCTCCGCACCGCGATCTTCATCGGCTACATCCTCGCGATCAGCAAAATGCCCGACCTGCGGCGGGTCTTCGAGTACCACGGGGCCGAGCACAAGACGATCTCCTGCTACGAGGCCGAAGACGAGCTGACCCCCGCCCGGGCCAAGCTCTACTCGCGCCTGCACCCGCGCTGCGGCACCAGTTTCCTGCTGATCGTGATGGTGCTGGCGATCTTCGTCTTCGCCCCGATCGGGCTGCCCGCCTGGTACTGGCTGGTGCTCTCGCGGATCCTCGGCATCCCGTTGATCGCCGGCCTCTCCTACGAGGTGATCAAGTGGGCCGGCAAAAACCGTCGCAAACGCTGGGTGCGGGCGGTGATGTGGCCGGGCCTGATGCTGCAGAACCTGACCACGCGCGAGCCCGGCGAAGAGCAGCTGGCGGTGGCGATCGCCTCCCTCAACGCGGTCCTGGCTCGGGAGAATCCCGAGGAGGCCGCGAAACAGCAGCACATCGAGATCGTCGCGTAGCGCCCCTCTCTAGGGTTCTAGTCGTGATCGAGCAGCTTGTCGAGCAGGTCCGGGCGCGCTTCTCCGAGCTGGAGGAGCAGATGTCCGACCCCGCCGTGATCGGCGACCGCGAGCGTTACGCCGAGGTCGGCCGCGAGTACCGCGACCTGCAGCCGGCGCGTGAGCTGGCGGTCGAGTACATGACCCTGAAGGACGACCTCGAAGGCGCCCGCGAGCTGCTCGAGGAGGGCGAGGACGAGGAGCTGCGCAAGCTGGCCGACGAGGCGCCGGCGCGGCTGCTCGAGCTGGAAGAGGAGATCCGCCTGGCGATGGTCGAGCGCGACCCCAACGACGACAAGAACGTGATTGTCGAGATCCGCTCCGGCACCGGCGGCGACGAGGCGGCCCTGTTCGCCGGCGACCTCTACAAAATGCTGACCCGCTATGCGGAGGAGCGCGGCTTCTCGACCGAGATCCTCTCGCAATCGATCTCCGAGGTCGGCGGTTTCAAGGACGTGACCTTCGCGGTCAAGGGCGACGGCGCCTACTCGGTGTTCAAGTTCGAGGGTGGCACCCACCGGGTGCAGCGCGTGCCGGAGACCGAGTCCCAGGGCCGCATCCACACCTCGACGGCGACGATCGCGGTGCTGCCGGAGGCCGAGGAGGTTGAGGTCCAGATCGACCAGAACGACCTCCAGATCGATGTCTTCCGCTCCTCCGGCCCGGGCGGGCAATCGGTCAACACGACCGACTCGGCGGTGCGGATCACCCACAAGCCGACCGGGATCGTCGTCTCGATGCAAGACGAGAAGTCCCAGCTGCAGAACAAGGACCGGGCGATGCGGGTGCTGCGGGCGCGGCTGTACGAGCGCGAGTTGGCAGAACAGCAGGCGAAGATCGCCTCCGAGCGCAAGGCCCAGGTCGGTAGCGGCGAGCGCTCGGAGAAGGTCCGCACCTACAACTTCCCGCAGGGCCGGGTCACCGACCACCGGATCAAGCACACCTCGCACAACCTCGACGGGGTCCTTGGCGGCGAACTGGGCGAGTTCACCGACGCCCTCGCGGCCGAGGAGAAGCGGCAGCGGCTCGAGGCTGCCGCTGTTGGCTGAGGTGCCCACCGTCTCGTCCGCCAGTAGCGCGAGACAGGCATTGGAAGCCGCCACGGACGGCCTGCGTGCGGTCGGGATCGAAGACCCCCGCCTCGATGCCGAAGTGCTGTTGGCGGCGGCGACCGGCATCGAGCGGGCGACCCTGGCCGCGGATCCGCGGACCGAGGTGGCGCCGGCGGCGGCGCGGCTGTTCGGCGAGATGGTGCGGCGGCGGCTGCGGCGCGAGCCGGTCGCCTACATCGTCGGGCGCAAAGGGTTCCGCAACCTCGAGCTGGCGGTCGACCGGCGGGTGCTGGTCCCGCGCCCGGAGACCGAGCTGCTGGTCGAACTGGCGCTCGAGCTGGCCCCGCGGAGGCTGCTCGACGTCGGCACCGGCTCCGGCGCGATCGCCCTCGCTGTCGCCGACGAGCTGCCGGCCTGCGAGATCACCGCAACCGACACTTCGGCGCCAGCGCTGGAAGTGGCGCGCGCCAACGCGGAGCGGCTCGGTCTGGCCGAACGGGTCCGCTTCCTCGAGGGGTCGCTGCCGGCGGCGGGGGGCTTCGACCTGGTCGTCGCCAACCTGCCCTACGTCGCCGCGGGCGACTGGGCCTCGCTGCAGCCCGAGGTGAGGGAATGGGAGCCACCCGAGGCGCTGCTCGCCGGCCCCGACGGCCTCGACGCGATCCGCGCCCTCCTGGCCGACTGCGTTCGTCGCTTGTCACCCAGAGGGATACAAGCGACGAACGCAATCGGGGCTCTGGCCCTGGAGCTGGGGGAGGAGCAGGCGCCGGCGGTCGCCGAGCTAATGCGCGAGGCGGACTTCGCCGAAATCGAGACACGCCGGGACTTGGCCGGGATCGAACGGGTAGTGGTGGGGAGACGATGAGCGCCGGGCCCAAGATCATCAAGGTCGAGTCAGGAGCCGCGGCGACGGCCCGCGGCGCGCTTGAGCTATGCATCGGCGCCGGCGGCATCGCCGTCTTCCCCTCCGACGGCCTCTACGGCCTCGCCTGCGATCCGCTCGACGCCGCCGCGATCGCCCGCATCCACCGCCTCAAGGGACGTGACGAGGGCAAGTCCTCGGCGGTCATGTACTTCTCGCCGCTGGCGATGCGGGAGCTGGTCGCCGGCCTCGGCCCGCGCACGGCGGCCGCGATCAGCGCCCTGCTGCCGGGGCCGGTGACCCTGATCGTCGCCAACCCCGGTCACCGCTACCCCTTCGCCTGCCGCGAGGACGCCGACCGGCTCGGCATCCGCTTGATCGGCGGCCCGCTGGCCGGCGCGATGTGCCCGATCTTCCAGACCTCGGCCAACGTCAGCGGCAAGTTCGCCCCCGCCAGCCTCGACCAGGTCCCGGCCGAGATCCTCGACCAGGTCGACCTGGCGATCGACGCCGGCACCCTGCCGGGCATGCCCTCGACCGTGGTCGACATCGCCACGATCGAGGAGGACGGCAGCTGGGAGGTGCTGCGCACCGGCGCCCTCTCCCCGGGGGACCTGGCCAGCTCCCTGGCCTCGGTCGGCCTCGGCTGAGGCTCTAGCAGCCGGCGTCGCCGCGGAAGGGCAGGCGCACGAGCCGCCGCGAGCTGTTGTCGTTCTCGTTCGACTCGAACAGCAGGCCCTGCGGGTCGACGGTCATCACGAAGGCGAAGCAGCCACGCAGGCCGGAGACGTCGATGTACTGCTTGTCGTAGTCGGCGGGGTAGATGTCGGACCAGCCGACCGAGGTGCCGAGGGTGACGCGCTTGCGGCGGGGGTCCTGGCTGCAGCCCGGGTAGTGGCGGTTGTCGGGGGAGCGGCGGCCGGGACGGGTCCGCTCGAGGTCGCGCAGGCAGTAGTTGAGCTTGGGGCTGACGCGGACGACGTCGCCGAGCTGGCCGTCGGGGGGCGCCCGGCGCAGCTCGAACTGGGCCAGCTGGTGGACCTTCCAGTAGGAGCCGCCGAAGTACTCGCCGACATCGGTGAAGCGCAGGCTGGCGCCGGTCCTGAGCGTGATGTGGCCGCCGCCGGCGCGGTAGATCCGCTGCGTGGTTCGCATCGACCTAGAGCCGTTGCGGCGGCCCCGCACCTCCATCGGCCCGCGGCCGCGGCTGCGCACGTCGCTGGTCGCCCGCAGCAGCAGGCGGCCGTAGCCCTGCTGGAGATAGAGGTCGGCGGGCGGGCCGATCCGCAGGTTCGGGCAGAGCAGGGTGGCCGCTTCGGGGCCTTCGCACGGGTTCTCCGCCGCGCTCGCGAAGCTGCTGAGCGCCACCCCGGCGGCGAGGGCCAGGAGGAGGGCCGGGAGACGCGTTCTCACCCGGCCCAGACTATCCCGGCCCGTTGCTATGGTCGCTGCTCGTTATGAGCGAGCTGCCCGACAACTTCCAGACTGCCCCACTGGCCGAGGTCGACCCCGAGATCGGCGCCGTTCTCGACGCCGAGCTGCGGCGCCAGCAGCGCACGCTGGAGATGATCGCCTCGGAGAACTTCGTGCCGCAGGCGGTCCTCGACGCGGTCGGCTCGGTGCTGACCAACAAGTACGCCGAGGGCTACCCGGGCCGCCGCTACTACGGCGGCTGCGAGGAGGTCGACGTCGCCGAGGAACTGGCGATCTCCCGCGCCAAGGAGCTGTTCGGCGCCGAGCACGCCAACGTCCAGGCCCACGCCGGCGCCCAGGCCAACAACGCCGCCTACATGGCGCTGATCGAGCCCGGCGACACGATCCTCGGCATGGCCCTCGACCACGGCGGCCACCTCAGCCACGGGATGAAGCTGAACGTCTCCGGCAAGCTCTACAACCCGGTCGCCTACCACGTCCGCCGCGAGGACTTCCGCGTCGATATGGACGAGGTCGCGCAACTCGCGGAGCAGCACAAGCCGGCGCTGATCGTCGCCGGCTGGTCCGCCTACCCGCGCCAGCTCGACTTCGCCGCCTTCCGCGAGATCGCCGACTCCGTCGGGGCCAAGCTGATGGTCGACATGGCGCACTTCGCCGGCCTCGTCGCCGCCGGCGAGCATCCGAGCCCGGTTCCGTACGCCGACGTCGTCACCAGCACGATCCACAAGACCCTCTGCGGCCCCCGTAGCGGCATGATCCTCAGCCGCGCCGAACACGCCAAAGCGGTCGACAAGGCGGTCTTCCCGGGCCAGCAGGGCGGCCCGCTGATGCACACGGTCGCGGCCAAGGCGGTCGCCTTCCGGATCGCCGCCAGCGAGCAGTTCCGCGCCCGCCAGCGGCAGACGATCGCCAACGCTCAGGCCTTCGCCGCCGGCCTCGAAGCCGACGGCATCCCGGTCCTCACCGGCGGCACCGACGTCCACCTGGTCCTCGTCGATCTGACCCCTACGGGGCTGGACGGCCAGACCGCCGAGGACCGGCTCGAGGCGGTTGGGATCACCGTCAACCGCAACGCGATCCCCTTCGACGAGCGGCCGCCGATGAACCCCTCGGGGCTGCGGATCGGCACCCCGGCGCTGACGACCCGCGGCATGGCCGAGGAGGAGATGCGCGAGATCGCCGCCGTCATCGCCGCGGCTCTGGGTGACGACTTCGAGGGCCAGAAGGCTTCTCTGTCCGAGCGCACCGGCGCGCTGATGGACCGTCACCCGCTTTACCCGCAGCTCACTCCCAGCGCGGTCTAGGCCTCTTTCAAATCTCGGGCGTTGGGGAGGAGTCGGGTGTCCCCTCGCGCTTGCTGGGATTTTCGCCGGGAACTCTGGCTCTCTTGCTGACCGGCACTGCGAAAATCAGGACGCCGCGCGCGCGAGGGGACACCCAACTCCTCCTCGAGGGTCGAGCTGATCGGCGCCCGGGTGGAGGGATCGGGTGTCCCTCCAGCGCAGCGGCGTCCCGTTTTTCGCCCCAACCGCTCTCGCGGCAGCTGGAGTAGTCCCGCGGCGAAAAACCCAGCAAGCAGGAGGGGACACCCGATCCCCTCCAACAGCGCCGCGATAGCTAGGGTCGCCCGATGCTGGTTTGGGTCGATTGCACCGCCGCCGCGCACCCCCTGGTGCTGCGGCCGATCGTCGAGCGTCTGGAAGCGCAGGGGCACGAGGTCTTCATCACCGCGCGTGAGTACGGGCAGACGCTCGGCATCCTCGATCGCCTCGGCCTGCCCTACACGGTGGTCGGCGAGCATGGCGGCGCCTCCAAGCTCGGCAAGGCGCGGGCGCTCGGCGGGCGTTCGGCGCGGCTGGCGCGGCTGGTTTGGCATCGGCGGCCGCAGCTGGGCATCGCCCACGGCTCGGTCGACCTCGCGCTCGTCTCCGCCTTCTACCGCTTCCCCTCGGTGCAGATGCAGGACTACGAGTTCGCCCAACTGCAGCGGCAGATCGCCTTCCGCCTGGCACGCCGGGTGCTGGTGCCGGAGGCGATCCCGCTCGAGCGCATGGCCAAGCTCGGGGTCAAGGGCAAGAAGCTGGTCCGCTACCCGGGCCTGAAGGAGGAGTACTACCTGGCCGGGTTCGAGCCCGACCCGGCGGTGCTGGAGGAGCTTGGCCTCAATCGCGAGAAGGTCCTGGTCGTGGTGCGGCCGCCGCCGGAGACCTCCGAGTACCACGCCCGCAACGACCTCTACGGCAAGACGATCGACCGCCTCGCCGCCGCGCCGGAGGCGCAGTCGGTTGTGATCCCCCGCACCGTCGCGCAGGGGGAGGCGGTGCGGGCGCTCGGCGCCGCCAACATGATCGTCCCCGAGCAGGCGATCGACGCCCAGAGCCTGATCGCCTATGCCGACCTCGTGGTCAGCGCGGGGGGGACGATGAACCGCGAGGCCATCGCCCTCGGCACGCCGGTCTTCTCCACCTTCACCGGCCGCATGGGCGGGGTCGACGAGGCACTGATCGCCGCGGGCCGGCTCCAGGTCCTCGACGACCCGGCGGCGCTGCAGCTGCGCAAGCGCGACTCCGAGCCCGGCATCCGCCATCCCCGCGACCCGGGCCCTCTGGTCGCGGGAGCCCTCGGGGCCGTCGAGTAGCCTGATCGCGCCCGCTTCCCGACCAGGGCGGAACTTCCCATGGCCGTGACGACCACCGACGCCGTCTTCGCCTTCCTGCTGGCCGCCGCCATCGCCTGGTTGCTGGTCCCCTACGCCGAGAAGCTCGCCTTCCGCGTCGGCGCGATCGACATGCCGAAGCCGCGCGGGCTGCACGACAAGCCGATGCCGCGCCTCTCGGGCCTGGCGATCCTGGTCGCGGTCGAGGTTGCCGGCTGGATCTGGCTGCCGGGCGAAGGCGAGAGCCGCTCGATCCTGCTCGGCGCGATGGCGATCGCCGCGGTCGGCGTGGTCGACGACGTCCGCGGCCTCGCCGCCTTCCCGAAGCTGGTCGGCCAGGTCGCGGCGGCGACGATCCCGGTGCTGGCCGGGGTCCGGGTCGACAACCTCACCCTGCCCTTCTTCGGCGGCTTCGAACTCGGCTGGCTCGCCTACCCGCTGACCGTGCTGGGGATCGTCGCCGTGGTCAACGTGATCAATTTCCTCGACGGCGTCGACGGCCTCGCCGCCGGGGTCTGCACGATCGCCGCGATCACCCTGGCGGCGATCGCGCTCTCCCTCGACCGCAACGCCGCCGGCGTGCTGGCGGCGCTGACCGCGGGCGCCGCGCTCGGCTTCCTCCGCCACGGGTTCCCGCCCGCCTCCAGCTTCATGGGCGACACCGGCTCCAACCTGCTCGGCTTCCTGCTCGCCACCGCCTCGGTCCAGGGAGCGCTGAAGACCAACGCCGTAATCGCCCTCGCCTTTCCGCTGATCGTTCTCGCGGTGCCGATCCTCGACACCGGCTTCGTCGTCGCCAAGCGGCTCAAATACCGCCAGCCGATCTACCAGGCCGACAGCTGGCACTTCCACCACCGGATGGCCAACATCGGCTTCTCCCAGCGGCGCACGGTCGCCTACCTCTACGCCTGGACGCTGGTGATGGCGGCGCTGGCGCTGGCGCTGCGCTTCGTCCCCTACAGCGACAACCACGGTCACTTCGACGTTCTCTGGACGGCGGTGATGGGCGTTCTGCTGGTCGCGGCCCTCGCCGCCAGCGTCTATCTGGTCTACGTGCTGGAGATCCTGAAGCTGCGGCGGGGGCGGATAAACCCCGAGACGGGCGAGTTCGAGGCGATCGAATTCGACCCCCCGGGGTAGTGTCAACCCTCACGAAGTGGCTCCACAAAGCCATTCCAGGGGCCGTTCGGATATAGTCGCCAGTCCGCCCGCTCGCCCGAGCCGGGCGTTTGTTTCTCAGACTTATGTCTCCTCCCAAGTACGTCGACCTACTGCTGCTGGCCGTCGCTCTCGCAGTCTTTCTGCTGGGCGGGCTGCCCATGCTCGGATTCGCCGTCGGCGCCGCCGCCTGGCTCCTACAGCGCGGTATTCAGATGATCGCCGCCAGGCGCTCGCAGCAGGAGCTGAGCAACGGCAACCGCCAGAAGGCGATGGGCATCGTCGCCGCGACCACGCTCGGCCGCGTCTGGCTGATGGCGACCGCGGTCCTGCTCGTCGGCCTGGCCGAACGGCAGGCCGGCCTCTCCGCCGCGATCCTCGTCCTCGTCCTCTTCACCTTCTCCTTTGCCGCGCAGGGCCTCGCTCACCTCTTCGGTGAGCCCGAGGGGCAGGGGGCGGCATGAACGCCGACAGCGCCGCGGTAGAGGCGCCCGAGAGCGCCGCGAAGTCCTCCGGGCTCAGCACCAAGGCGAAGGTCTTCATCGGCCTCGGGGCCTATCTCGCGATCGCGATCCTGATGTACCTGATCTTCGGCAGCTCCGGCAAAAACGAAGACTTCCAGCCGCAGAACGAGTTCAAGCTCGAACCGTGGGTCTCGATCCACCTCGCCGGGATCGACCTCAGCATCAACAAGGCCGTTCTCTATCTGGTCCTTGCCAGCGCCCTGACGATCGGGGTCATGGTCTGGATCGCGAAGCGGATGCAGCAGAAGCCGAACCGGGTGCAAGTCGCGATCGAGGTCGCCTACGACATGACCAAAAACACGATCGCCGGCGGCAGCCTCGACAAGGAGATGGCCCGGCGTTGGTTCCCGTTCCTGGCCGCGCTCTTCTTCTGGATCTGGTTCTCGAACATGATCGGCTTCCTGCCGCTGCCGACCAACACCGAGCACACCGTCAACGTCTTCGGCGCCGAAATCCCCTCTTTCGCGATCTACGCCGCCACCGCCAACCTCTCGATCCCGCTGGTCCTGACCCTGGTCGTCTGGATCTCCTACCACGTCGAAGGGATCCGGGCCAAGGGCCTGTTCAAGTACCTGGCGAGCTGGCTGCCGCCCGGCCTCGAGGACATGAACCCGGCCGCCAAGGGTTTCATCTTCGTGATCGAGGCGATCTCCCACTTCGCCCGGCTGATCTCGCTCTCGGTGCGGCTCTTCGCCAATATCCTCGCCGGCCATCTGCTGCTGCTGTTCATGGGCGGCGGCCTGGCGGTGCTGCTCGGGATCGCCGCGCTCGGCGCCCTCACCTTCCCGCTCGCCTTCTTCTTCTTCATCCTCGAGGTCGGCCTTATCGCGACCCTGCAGGCTTTTATCTTCTCGACTCTCACTGCCATCTACCTCGGCGGAGCCACCTCCGCCAGTCATTAGAAAAGGAGCGCTTTTCATGGATCTGTCCCCCGTAATCGCCGCCGTCTCGGACGAAGGCGTGGAAGCTGCCGGTAAGGCCGTCGCCCTTGGCGTCGGTGCCGGTCTGGGTTCGATCGGCGCCGGCATCGGCATCGGCTTCATCTTCGGCAAGGAGATCGAGTCGGTCGCCCGCCAGCCGGAGATGAAAGACGAGCTCCAGAGCATCCGCTGGCTCGGCTTCGCCCTGACCGAGGCCGTGGCCTTCTACACGTTCATCTTCGGCCTGATCGCCTTCTTCCTCTAGGCCGATGGAGCTGCTCGGCTACATAGTCCCCCTAGCGGCGGAGGCGCACGGCGAGGAAGGCGGTGGCAGCTTCCTCGTCTCCCCGGGCCTGGGCCTGATGATCTGGACCCTCGTCCTCTTTCTCTTCACCATGTGGGTGCTGAGCAAGGTCGCCTTCCCGAAAATCCAGGAGGCCCTGGACAAACGGGCGAAAACGATCGCCGAGTCGATCGACGTCGCCGAGCGGCAGCGCCGCGAATCCGACGAGCTGCTGGCCGAGTACCGCGGCCGCTTGGCGGAGGCACGGGAGCAGGCCGACGACATCATGGCCCGCGCCCGCAAAGCGGCCGAGACCGCCGAGGCCGAGGCGACGACGGCCGGCCGGGAGAAACGCGAGGAGCTGGTCTCCGCGGCGAAGCGCGACATCGAGGCCGAGACCCGGCGCTCGCTGGAGCAGATTCGCAGCGAGGTCGCCGACCTCACCGTGCTGGCGACCGAGAAGGTCACCCGCAAAAGCCTCACCGGCGAGGATCAGAAGCGGCTCGTCGAGGAGGCCCTCGCCGAGGTCGACTTCTCTTCGCTCTCGGGGGCGGAGAAGAACTAGTGGCCTACCTGGCGGCAGCGCACCCGCAATGGCGGCCTCGTGATGCCGCCATGCGGCGTCCTCGGTCGGCCACGTGCCTCCTGGCACGCAGCCTCCCTGCGTCCTTGCCTGTCGACATCCGAGTCTCGCCCTTGCAGGCGCCCTGCCGTCAGGTAGGCCACTGATGCCCGAGGCCGCGCACGTATACGCCGACGCCCTCTTCGAGGCCGGCAAGGACAAAGGCAAGCTCGACTCGTTGCGGTCGCAGCTGGGACAGTTCGCCGACGCGGTCGACGGCAACCAGGAGCTGCAGGTGTTCCTGTTCAGCCCCTACCTCTCTTCCGCCGACAAGCGCGAGGGCCTGGGGCGGGCAATCTCCGGCGCCGAGCCGGAGCTGACGAATTTCCTCGAGCTGCTGGTCGAGAAGCACCGGATGCCGGAAATCTTCCGCATCCGCCGTGAGTTCGACGAGCTTTGGAAAAAGGAGAACCGTCGCCTCGACGTCACCGTAGTCAGCGCTGTCGACCTCGACGAAGCAGTTGTGAAGAGGATTGGCGAGGAGGTCGAACGCCAGACCGGCGAGCAGGTCGATCTCTCGAGCCGTGTCGACGGCGAGATCCTCGGCGGCATCGTCCTGCAGGTCGGCAACATGGTTTTGGACGCGAGCATCCGCAGTCGCCTGGAGAAACTTCGAAAGACCGTCGCGAGCGCGGCGTAAGGAGGAGCTGAGCACCCGATGGAGATCAAGCCAGACGAGATCGCAAGCATTCTGCGGGAGCGAATCGAGGGGTTGGAGA
>DASYKN010000049.1:0-2541 GCA_035995325.1 Solirubrobacterales bacterium | reverse complement strand
TGAGGCCGAGGATCGTCATCCCGATCGTCGCCGGCAGCAGGTAGAGGCCGGAGACGACGACCGAGGCGCCGAAGCCGAAGCCGGTGCTGGTCGGCAGCTGGGCGAACTGGGGGAAGACGACGAAGGAGGCGTAGAGGCCGGCGCCGAGCAGGAAGGCGGCGGCGTTGGTGGTCCAGACGCCGCGTACCCGCATCATCGTCATGTCGATCAGCGGTTCGCGGCTCCTCACCTCGACCCGGATCCAGGCGAGGACGAAGAGGGTGCCCACCGCGACCAGGCCGAGGGTCTTGGTCGAGACCCAGCCCCAGGTGCTGGTCTCGCTGATCGCCAGCAGCACGGTCGAGAGCCCGATCGTCATCAGCGCCGCCGCCAGCCAGTTGATCTTGCCGGGGGTGCGGACCGGCGATTCGGGGACCAGGCGCCAGGTCGCGACCGCGGCGACGACGATCGCCACCAGCGGCAGCCAGAACAGCCAGTGGTAGTCGAGATTCTGGAGGATGACGCCGGAGAGGACGATGCCGACGCCGCCGCCGACGCCGAGGATCGCCGAGAGCAGGCCGATCCCCCCAGCCACTCTTTTCGCCGGGAACTCGTCGCGGACGATGCCGAAGGCGAGCGGGAAAATGCCGCCGCCGACGCCCTGGATGAAACGGGCCGCGATCAGCAGCGGCAGCGAGCTGGCGACCGCGCCGAGCAGGGTGCCGGCGCCG
The DNA here is from genome assembly GCA_035995325.1 of Solirubrobacterales bacterium. Taxonomy (GTDB): domain Bacteria; phylum Actinomycetota; class Thermoleophilia; order Solirubrobacterales; family 70-9; genus VAYN01. The sequence goes on along the minus strand of DASYKN010000049.1, from coordinate 1,831 downwards.
AGCAGCAGCAGCGTCCACAGCAGCAGCCGCTCCTTGCCGTACATGTCGCCGAGCCGGCCGATGATCGAGGTCCCGACCGAGGCGGCCAGCAGGTAGGCAGTGAGCAACCAAGTGATCCCGGTCTCGGTCGTGCCCAGGTCCCGCTGCATGGTCGGCAGCGCCGGCACCACCAGCGAGCTGAGCATCGCGTAGGCGAGCCCGCCGAGGGCGAGGACGGCGAGGGTGACATTGGGGCGGGTGCGGTCTGGAGTCGACGCGGACAAGAAGGCGGGTACTGTAGCGGAATGGCCATTCCGCCTTCCGTCGAAACCTGCTGGGCCGAGCTTGACGCCACCGCCAAGCGCGAGCGCCTGCTCGCCGCCGCCGGCGAGGTCTTCGCCCGTGAGGGGATCGAAGCGCCGATGCCGGCGATCGCCGCCGCCGCCGGTGCCGGCGTCGGCAGCGTCTACCGCCAGTTCCCCTCCAAGCAGGACCTGCTGGCGGCGCTGGTGATCGAGCGCCACGAGCGCGTGGCCGTGGATGCCGACGCGGCGCTGGGCGATCCCGGCGGCGCCTGGTCGGGCCTGCTCGCGATGCTGCGGGCGCTGGCCGCGCGCCAGGCCGGAGACGACGTCCTCGCCGAGGCGATGGTCACCGTCTCCGCCCTGCCCGACGTGCGGGACGCGGTGGCGCGGACGATGCACTCGCTGGAAGCGCTGCTCGACGCGGCCAAGGCCGAGGGCTGCCTGCGCGCCGACGCGACGGCGATGGACCTGCGCCTGCTCTTCGCCGCCACCCGGGCGGCGCGAGGGCTGGAAACAGGGGCCTGGCAGCGGATGCTGGAGCTGGGGATCGACGCCCTGCGGGCGGATGCGCAGGCGCGGTCCGGGCGCTAGCCTGAGCTGCAGCTCCAGCGACCATGCTCTTCCGTCAGATCATCCACGAGGACCTCGGCTGCGCCTCCTATCTGGTCGCCGACCGCGAAAGCGGCGTCGCGGTCGTCGTCGACCCGCAGTGGGAGGTCGAGCCCTACCGCCGCCTGGCCCGGCTGCACGGGGTCCGGATCGGCCACGTGCTGGAGACCCACAACCACGCCGATCACGTCTCCGGCCACGGCCGCCTGGCGCGGACGACCGGAGCGACGATCCACATCCACGAGCTGGCCGAGGCCGAGTACGCGCACGAGCCCTTCGCCGACGGCTGGGTCCTGGAGCTGGGCGATCTGCGGATCGAGGCGATCCACACTCCCGGCCACCGGCCCGAGCACACCTGCTTCCTGCTCAGCGACGCCAGCCGCGGCGGCACCCCCTGGGCGCTGCTTGGCGGCGACTCGCTGTTCATCGGCGACGTCGCCCGCCCCGACCTCGCGGTCGAGCCGCGCGAGGGCGCGGCCGACATGTTCCGCTCCCTGCACCAGCGGCTGCTGCCGCTCGACGACGAGGTCGAGGTCTGGCCCGGCCACCTCGGCGGCTCGCTCTGCGGCGGCTCGGGGATCGACCTCAAGACCTCCTCGACGATCGGCTTCGAGCGGCGCCACAACCGCGCCCTGGGGATCGAGGACGAGGCCGAGTTCGTCGCCGACGCGCTCGCCTCGCTGACCGACCGGCCGCCGAACGTGGCCGAGATTGTCGCGATCAATCAGGGGCCGCTGGTCGAGGACTTCGGCACCCCGGCGCCGCTGACCCCGCACGAGGTCGAGGAGGCGGTCGCCGCCGGCGCCGTCGTCATCGACGGCCGCACCAACGAGGAGTTCGACGAGGCCCACATCGCCGGCGCCCTCAGCACCTCCGCCTACGACACCGGCTTCGCCACCAAGGTCTCCCGCGTCGCCCCCGACGGGGACGAGATCATC
>DASYKN010000048.1:0-16890 GCA_035995325.1 Solirubrobacterales bacterium | reverse complement strand
CGGCGAAAATCCCAGCAAGCGAAAGGGCACCCCAACCTCCCCTCCACCGGCCCCCCTCCCTACAGCCCCCGCTCGTACAGCCGGTACTTCTTGACGACGGTCCCCCCCATCCCCTCCATCGCCCGGTTCATCGGCTCGTTCGTCTCGAGGATCCAGCCCATCTCGCCGCCGACGATGCCGCCGGGCACCGCCGCCTCCTCGAGGTGGCGGAGGTAGAGGCCGGCGGCGACGCCGCTGTGGCGGTAGTCGTGCTTGACCCCGAGCGCGAGGACCCGGCACTGGTCGATCTTGCCCTTGCCGAGCAGGAACTTGGCCCAGCCGAAGGGCAGCAGGCGGCCGTTCAGCTTCGCCATCACCTGGTTGATGTCGGGCAGGGTCAGCGCCGCGCCGACGACCTCGCCCTCCTTTTCGGCCATGTAGGCCCAGTTCTCGGCAATCACCTGCTTCAGGTTCTTGGCCTGGAACTCGACCTCCGCGTCGGTGATCGGGACGAAGCCCCAGTTGTGCCCCCAGGCCTCGTTGTAGACGTCGGTGAAGCGCCGCACCTCCGCCGCCATTTCGCTTTTGCGCAGGTTGCGGATGACGATCCCTTCCTCCTCCAGGCCTTTCTTCGCGGCGGCGTGGATCGAGGGGTCGAAGCTCTCGCCCTCCTTCAGCGCCCCGAACTGCAGCTCCCACATCAGCACGTCCATCGTCTTCGCGAAGCCCTCGGCCTCGATCAGCCGCTGGTAGTAGGGCGGGTGCCAGGGCTCGAGGATCATCGGCCGCCGGTCGAAGCCGTCGATCAGGATCCCGATCTCCTCGTTGGTGGTGAAGTCCATCGGCCCGAGCATCCGCTCGCGCCCCTTGGCGGCAGCCCACTCGGTCGCGGCCTCAAGCAGAGCGGCGACGACCTCCGAGTCCTCGACCGCCTCGAAGAAGCCGAACATCGCGTCGTTGCCACCCTGGAACTCGTCCCAGCGGCCGTCGATCTGGGCCGTGATCCGGCCGACCGGCTCGCCATCGCGTTCGGCCAGGAAGTACTCGGCCTCGGCGTGTTCGAAGTAGGGGTTCTTCTTGCGGTCGAGGAACGCCATCCGCTCGAAGATCAGCGGCGCCACCCACTCGGGGCTGGCACGGTGCAGGCGGAACGGGACCTTGACGAAGCGCTTGAGCTCGCGCCGGGTCCGCACCGGCCGTATCGACACGCTTGCCATGGGGGCCGCAACCTACACTCTCGGTAGATGAGCGAGACCGCGAAGGCCCCGGTCGACGTCTTCGAGAAGGCCCGCAGCCACGATCGGCTGGAGCAGCTCGAAGCGGCGAAAGAGAACGACCTCCTCCCCTACTTCCGCCTGCTCACGTCGCAGGCCGGCCCGGTGGTCGAGATGGAGGGGCGCGAGACGATCATGCTCGGCTCCAACAACTACCTCGGCCTGACCGGCGACGAGCGGGTCAAGCAGGGGGCGCGCGACGCGCTCGAGGCCTACGGCACCGGCGTCACCGGCTCGCGCCTGCTGAACGGGACGACGCCGCTGCACCTCGACCTGGAGCGAGAGCTGGCCGAGTGGATGCAGACCGAGGACGCGATCGTCTTCACCACCGGCTACCAATCCAACGTCGGCTGCATCGGCACCATCCTCGGCCCGGGCGACACGGTGATCTGCGACTCCGGCGACCACGCCTCGATCCTCGACGGCTGCCGCCTCTCCGGCGCCAAGCTGCGCCCCTTCCGCCACAACCGCATGGACAAGCTGGAGAAGATGCTGCAGCGCGCGGCCGGCGACGGCGGCGGCGTCCTCGTCATCGTCGACGGCGTCTTCTCGATGGAGGGCGACGTCTGCGACCTGCCGCGGATAGTGGAGCTTTGCAGGCAATACGGAGCGAGGCTGATGGTCGACGAGGCGCACGGGGCCGGCGTCCTCGGCCCCCGTGGCGCCGGCGCCAGCGAGCTGTTCGGGCTCGAGGACGAGGTCGACCTGCGGATGGGGACCTTCTCCAAGAGCCTCGCCTCCTGCGGCGGCTTCATCGTCGGCCCGGCCGACGTGATCGAGTACCTGCGGGTCTCCTCGCGCTCCTTCATCTTCAGCGCCTCGGCGGTGCCGGCGGCGGTCGGCGCGGCGCTGGCGGCGCTGCGGGTGATCCGCAGCGACGGCCCGCAGCTGTTCGAGCGGCTGCTCGACAACGCCGAGTACCTGCGCGAGGGGCTGCGCCACCTCGGGCTCAAGGTGATCGAGCCGGGCACGCTCCCTGACGGCGCCGTCGCCACCACCCCGGTGGTGCCGGTGATGGTCGGCGACGACTGGCAGGCGGTGCTGCTCTGGAAGGCCCTCTTCGACGCCGGCGTCTACACCAACGTCGCGATCCACCCGGCGGTCCCCCCGGGCGGCGCGCTGCTGCGCACCAGCCTGATGGCGACGCACGAGCGTGAGCATCTGGACGGCGCCCTCGGCACGATCGCCAGGGTTATCCAGGACTTCCCCGAGCTGCCGCGGGCCTAACACGCGGGTAACGGTTTCTTGACATCCCCCGTCGGGGGTAGTTTCAGCCTTGTCCAGATCGGAGCAGGCTCCGCCGGCGCCGAAATTGTTGCTCTTAGCGACCGGGTTGCGCCGCGGTTCCGTCCTCGCGGGTTGACGGCTCCCACCCCCCGGGCATAGCTTGGCCTTCTCGCCGACACCCCGGGCGGGGTGGACGCTTTTTGACTCGGTCCGACCCAGGCCACGCTGCTTTTCGAGCCAGTGGTCTCCGGTCGAAAGCGAGATACCAGTTAACCGATTCCTTGAAGGGAGGAGTCCCAGTGGAAGCTGCCGCAATGGCACCCGCAACGACTACCGCATCCTCGATTGAGCCCCCGCAGCACATGCGAGCGCTCGAACGAGCCAATCTGGTGCGCCTGGCGCGCGCCGAGCTGAAGCGCGAGATCGCTCGCGGTGATCGAGATCCCTCGCAGGTTGTGGATGAGTGCCCCTGGGAGACCGAGAGCATGACCATTGCCGAGCTGCTGACCAGCCAGCGCCGCTGGGGCCGCACCCGCGCTCGCAAATTTCTTCTGCCGCTCTCCCTGAACGAGAACAAGCAACTGGGAACGCTGACCTCACGCCAGCGCCGCCTGCTCTCCGCCGAGCTTGCCGCCCGCGGCTCCGGCCCCCGCGAAGCCCTGGCCGTCTAGACGCTCAGCCGCGCATTCCGCCGACCCGGAAGCTGAGGCCTCCGGAGGCGCGTTGGAATGCGCGGCGAGCCAGATAGAAGGCGATCGCGAAGGCAACCGCGCCGATCGCCAGCGCCACCGCCAGCACCTGGTCGGCGAGGTAGAGGATGCCGCCGGTGGTGAGGACGAAGACCGCCCCCGCCAGCAGGGTCGTGTGGGAGCGGTAGCCGGCGAAGTGCTCGCGGGCGGCGACCTCGAGGCCGCCGAGCCCGGCGCAGGCGACGCCGACGCCGATCATCGTCGGGTGGCCGCCGATCACGCCGATCAGCAGCGAGACGATGCCGGCGAGGATGACCAGCTCGGCCAGCGGGAAGTTGCCCCAGGGCGCCGGCGGGCGGTCGTCGGGCGCGGCTACGCGCGGTGCCGGCTTTGCCGTGGGAGCGGCTTGGCTCTCAGCCGGCGCCGCTCGGTTGGCTCGCTTGCCCTTCTTCTTCTTGCTCAACGGCCGCAAGCCGCCCGGGTAACGGGCATCCAGATGAGACCTTGACCCGCCACCAGCCCATCAGCATCCCGACCGCACCCAGGCGAGGGCGGGAGTGCCAGTGGCCGCAGCCCGGCTCGCCGAGGTCTTCGCGGCTGATCCGGACCCACTTGAAGTCCGCCGGCGCGGCCAGCATCCGCCGCAGCAGCTCGCGGTTGGCGGTCTCGACCCGGGCCTGCTCGCGCAGCTGGACGCGGGCGCCGGCGACGCGTTCGGCAAGCTCGTCGCGCAGCCGCTCCAGCTCGCCCAGGTCGAGGACCCGCGGCTCGCTGGCGTAGGCGCCGACTCGGTGGTCGATCCGCAGGCGGGGAAAGCCCTCGGCGAGGAGGCTGGCCAGCTCGCGCTCGAGGTGGCCGACCTGGCGCCGCAGCTCGGCGCGGGCGAGCAGCTCGTCGACCTCGACGCCATCGCCTACCGCGACGCCAAGCGTGATCGAGCGGTCTCTTGCGAGCAAATCGGGCATCGGCCTACTGCGAGTGTAGATCACCGCAGCGTCCCCCCCGCCATCCATAACGCCTCCTCAACCGCGATCTGCGGCACCCCCTTGACCTGGACGGCCACCAGGGCCAGACGCCGGCTCTCCGGTCCGACCCCGAACCCCTCTCCGGTCTCCCCGAACAGCAGCCCGACGGGATTCAGCTCGTCGGCGATCGTCAGCGTCCCCTGCGACAGCTCGCCGGGTCGGCCGGGCAGGGACTCCCCCGGCGCCGAGTCGCGGATGCAGAGGCCGCCGTGGAGCCGGTCGGCGTCGAAGGCGCGCAGGGCGACACCGGTCTCGACGGTGGCCACGGTCAGCGCGTCGGTGGGCAGGCCATGGCTCTTGAAGCCCCCTTCGCGGATGCGCTCGAAGGCGAGCTGCTCGACCGGCGTCCGCGTGCGGTCGGGGTCGAGGCCGATCTGGCGGAAGAAGACGCGGTAGGCCCAGGGGATCGGCTTTTCGCGCATCTGGATCGCGTGGGCGCCGTAGAAGCGGTCCGCGAGGTCGCGCAGGCGCTGCTGGACCGGCTCGGGGCTGCGACCGGGGCGGGCGTCGACCTCGAGCCAGGCGATCCCCAGGCCCGGGAACTCGGCGGCGATGTGCGGCGCCACCCAGCCCTGCTCGGGGGCGGGGTCCCAGTCGGCCTGCGGCTCGGCCCCGCCGCGCCTCACGATTGCCTCCCCTCGGCTTTCGCGGTCGCCGCCAGCAGCCGCTCGACCCGGCTCGAGAGCTGCGCCTCGGTGAGGTCGCCGATGCTGGCGCTCTCCAGCGTGCCGCCGGGATAGACGTAGGCGAAGGTCGGGCAGCCGCCAATCTTGTAGAGGCTGCCGACGGCGCCGTCGCGGTCGTAGCCGACCGGCAGCCTCCAGCGGTGCTGGCGGACGAGGTCGCGCACCGTGTCGCGACCGTCGCGGATATCCAGCGAGAGGAAGCCCACCCGGCCACGGTAGCGCCCGTAGACGCGGTCGACGATGTCCTGTTGGTCGGCGCAGTCGCCCCCCTTGGTGAACCAGAACGAGATCACCAGGGGCCGGTCGAAGAAATCGCAGACGCGCAGCGCGCCGGGCGTGCGGATCTCGCAGGCCGGGAGCCGGCGGGCGTCCTCGGGACAGGGAACAGCCGCGCTTTCGCAGTCGTCCTGGGCGACGTTGGCGTCGCCTTCGAGCTGGCCGGCCGCGGCGGGGACGGCGAACTCCGGCAGCGGCCAGTGCGGCGGCTGGCGATCGAGCCCGAGCGTCCCCTCCGCGCCACCGCCGCCGATGGTTTTGATCGTGGCGACGACGATCACCGCGAGGAAGAGCAGGCCGACGATGATCGAATATCGGTCCCTCATCGTTCCTCGCTCCAGGCGATCGCTGCCGGCAGCACCAGGATCACGCCGAGCAGGGCGACGGCGAGGTCGATCACGGTGACGATGCCGAAGTCCCGCAGCATTTGGATGTCGCTGGCGAGCAGAACCGCGAAGCCGGCGATCGCGGTCGCGCCGGAGGCGAGGATGGCGCCGCCGGTGCGGTCGAACGCCCGCCGCAGGGCGGCCTCGACGCCGCCTCCCCGATCCCGCTCCTGCTCGAAGCGGCCGGCGAGGATCACCGCGAACTCGGTCGCGATCGCGATCGTCAACGCCCCCAGCGCCGCCGACATCGGGTTCAGCGGCAGCCCGGTCAGCCAGAGGACCAGCGAGGCCCAGCCGGTCGCCAGCAGCGTCGGCACCAGCGGCAGCAGGGCGCGGGAGAGCGAGCGGTAGACCGCGAGCAGCGCCAGCGCGACCGCGGCCAGTCCGGCCAGGGTCAGCCAGTAGCGGCTGCTGGAGATGTCCGCCGCCGCTTCCGCCGCGATCACCGGCAGCCCCGCGAGGCGTACCTCGACCCCCGCGGGCGGGCCGCCGGGCGAGCCGGGCTCGCCGATCTCCCCGCGCACGCGGTCGACCAGCGCCTGCTGGGCCTCGAGCGACTGGGTGCGGATGCCGAAGGAGAGCAGCGCCCGATGGCCCACCTCGCCGGTCTCGGGGTCGATCGGGGCGACCTGCCGCAGCTCGTAGGGCGAGAGCGCCGCCAGCGTTTCCTCGATTCCCTGCCGCGTCGGTTTGCCGCCGCCGCGGGTGAGGAAGTCCGAGAGCGCCGGGCCCGGGCAGACCTCGGCCTCGAGGCAGCTCGGGTTTTCGCCGGCGAAGCCGTTGGACTTCAGCACCCGTTGCTTGAAGACGTCCATCCACTCGATCGTCGCCGGGTCGGTGAGGTCGGGCGCGACGACGCTGACGTCGAGCTCGCCGGAGACGCCGGTGGCGTCCTGCAGCTCGTTCAGGTCGCTGACCGCGGACAGGCCCTGGGGGGCGAGCGAGCGAATGTCCGCCGTGGTCTCGATCTGGGTTCCGAGGCCCCAGCCCGCGATTGCGAGGGCGAGACTGACGCCCAAGACCCTGCGGGGGTGCGTAAGGGCCAGGGACAGGAGGGCTTGCGGCGGGCGGGTCCTGCCACGGGGGGAGGGTCCTGCGGGCGGGGACGGGGTCTCCGTTCTCGGACCCTCCCCCCGTGCCACCCCCCCGAGGAAGGCTTCGGTCCCGGGGCTCTTACGTCGGAAGGCAAGAGCTGCGAAACCCGCCGTTAGCGCGAGAGTGAAGGAGATTCCGACGCCCGCGATCAGGAGCAGGCCGAAGCTGCGGACCATTGGCGTGGGAGAAAGCAGCAGGGCGAGGAAGCCGGCGGCGGTTGCGAGGCAGGCGGTGGCGATCGTGGGGCCGCCTGCGGTCGCCGCGGCGCGGGCGGCCTCGGGACCCGAGAGCCCGCCCTCGACCGCCTCGTCGAAGCGGGCCTGGAACTGGATCGCGTAGTCGACGGCGAGGCCGATCAGGATCGGCAGGACGGCGATCGAGGCCATCGTCAGGGCGCCGCCGGTCAGGGCCAGGAGGCCGAAGACGAGCGCGGCGGCGAGGACGGCGACGGCCAGCGGCAGCAGCCGCAGGCGCGAGCGGAAGACGAGCAGCAGCGTCAGCGCCATCACCGCCAGCGCGACGGCGAAGAGGACCAGCAGCGCGTCCTTGAGCGCCCGCGCGAGGCTGTCGACGACGACCGGGGCGCCGGAGACGACGTAGCTGCCGCCTTTGAGCTGGAAGCAGGGCGCCGGCTGGCCCTGTTCGGCGCAGGCCTGGCGCGGCGTCGCGTCGCCGACCGCGACCTCGATCAGCTCGATCGCCCGGTGGCGTTCGGAGTCGCTGAGGCCGGGCTTGAGGCGGACGACGATCTGAGCCGAGTGGGAGTTCGGGAAGAGATAGGCCAACCGCGACTTCGGGGTGCCGCGGGCGCGGCTGAGGTCGAAGACCACGGTCGCGACGAAGTCGGGGTTGTCGAGGGTGGGAGCGGTGGTGATCCCGTAGCGGGTGGCGATGGCGATGAGGAATTCACGAAATCGGGCGGGCGGCACGTGCTGGGCCAGGCGCCGCAGCTGCCGGTCGATCTGGACCACGGCCTCGTTGAGAAAGGTCGCCGGCCCGGAGACGAACTCGACCGGTTCCAGCTCGGCCAGTTCCGCGCAGGGGCCGGGGATCGCCTTCGCCCCCGCCGGCACCTTGCCGGCGAGGCAGCCCTCGAGCCGCAGCAGCCGGAACAGGTTCGAGCTGAGGACCAGGCGCTGCAGGTCGCCCTGCGCCAGCACCACGATCGGTTCTTCGCCGAAGGCTCCGCGCACCTGCTGCGTCGCCTGGTAGCTGCCGGTGTCGGCGTCGACCAGGGTGCCGACCCCGGCGTCGGTCGGGATCCGCGTCGCCCCGACCGCGGCGGCGAGCGCCAGCACGAGGCTGACCGCCAGCACCACTCGGGCATGCCCAGCGGCCCATGCCGCAACGCGGCCGAACCACTGCCCAGCGTTCAACTCAGTCCATCGAGAGCGGGCCGCTGACGTCCGCGTTGAGGAACTGGTTCACAAACGGGTTGCTGGAGTCGAACAGTTCTTCTTTGGGCCCGGACTCGACGATCTTGCCGCTCCACAGCACGGCGATGAAGTCGGCGATGCGGCGGGCGGTGCCGAGGTCGTGGCTGATCACCAGGTAGCAACCGCCGTTCTCGGCGTGGACCTCGCGGATCAGCTCGCAGAGCAGCGCCGTGCGGACCGGGTCGAGGCCGGAGTCGGGCTCGTCGAACATCACGATCGCCGGTTCCAGGACCAGGGCCCGGGCGAAGCCGGCGCGCTTGCGCATGCCGCCGGAAAGCTCGTTCGGCATCTTGTAGGTGGCCTCGGTGAGTCCGACCTCGCGCAGGCGGCGGTTGACGATCTCGCCGATCTCCTCCTCGCTTTTGTCGGTGTGCTGGCGCAGCGGGAAGCAGGTGTTGTCGTAGATGTTCATCGAGCCGAAGAGGGCGCCGTCCTGGAACAGCAGGCCGAACTTTTTGCGCACGTCGAAGAGTTCGTCGTCGGTCATGTTCGGGATCGATTCGCCGTGGACGAGGACGTCGCCCGAGTCCGGGTACAGGAGGCCGACGATGTGCTTGATCAGCACGCTCTTGCCGGTTCCCGAGGGGCCAAGCACCATCGAGACCTGGTCTTCGGGCAGGCCGAGGTTGAGGCCGTTGAGGATGCGGGCGCGGCCGAACTGTTTGACCAGGTCGATGATCTCGATCGCGTCCTCGCCGCCGTGGTCGCGCTTGCGGCCGGTGTGGAAGCGATAGGGATCGTGCTCGTCGGGCTGAACTCCGGGGATGACGAAGTCGCGGCCCATGACCGAGCCGTCCTCGCTCACGTAGGGGCCGGTCGCCTCGGCGCTGTCGAACCCCGCGGCCTTCGACGATGCGGCCGGCTCGCCGATCTCCGGCGGCTCTTCGGCACTCATCTCGGCCTCGTCGCGCAGCTCCTCTTCTTCGATGCGGTTCTCGTCGTCGATCAAGTCAGCCTCCTATCGGCGCCCTCGGGTTGGCCCCCCAGAACACAAGGGTCCCAAGCATCCCGATGATGTGGACTAAGACGATGTTGAGGACCATCGACTTCGCCGTCGCGGTCCCCACCCCGACCGGCCCGCCCGAGGCCGTATAGCCGTAGTAACAGCCGACCAGCACGATCGCGGTCGCCATCACCATGCCCTTGATCAGGCTGAAGATCAGGTCGGGGGGGTTCTGGAACATCCAGAAGATCAAGAAGTAGCCGCCCGAGGAGACGTCGCCGATCTGTTTGACGACTGCCAGGTAGCTGGCCAGGTACATGATCCCGATCCCGACCAGGTACATGAACGGGAAGGAGATCCAGGCGGCGAGCAGGCGGGTGGCGCAGAGGAAGGTGATCGGCGGCACCCCCATCACCTCGAGCGCGTCGATCTCGTCGGAGATCCGCATCGCGCCCAGCTCGGCGACGATCCCGGTCCCGACCTTGGCCGCGAGCATGGAGCCGAAGGCGTAGGGCATGATCTCGCGCAGGTCGCACCAGGCGGAGAAGACGCCGGCGTAGGCGGGCGCGCCCTGGGCGCGCAGCAGGTAGGCGCCCTCGATCCCGCACTGCAGGCCGAGGGTGAAGACCAGGCCCCAGATGATCAGGGCCGAGCCGAGGATCAGGATGCCGGCCTGGCGCAGGCTCTCGCCGAAGAAGCGCAGGACCCGGCCCGAGTAGACCTGGCCGGCGACCATCGAGCCGAAGCGGGCGATCTCCCCGAAGGAATCGAGCCAGCCGCGCGGGACATCGAGCCAGGCGTTCATCTGATCGTCTGCAGCTCGGGATTGGTGGCGAGCAGGGTCTGGGTGAAGACGTAGTTGAAGGCGAAGACGCCCATGAACGAGATCACGACCGCCTCGTTGACGGCGCGGCCGACGCCGGCGGCGCCGCCGGACGCGGTCATCCCTTTGTACGAGCAGACGACGGCGATCAGGGCGCCGAACAAGGTGCACTTGATCACCGAGCCCCAGAGGTCGGTGATCGAGGCGTTGGAGAAGAGGGTGGCGAAGAAGCCGCCGAGCGGCTGGTTGTAGAGCATCTCGGTGAGGATGCCGCCGCTGATCCCGAAGACCAGGGCGTAGATGTCGAGCAGGCCGGTGATCAGCATCAGCGCCAGGAAGCGCGGCACGACCAGGTTCTTGATCGGGTCCACCCCGAGGACCTGGAGGGCGTCGAGCTCCTCGCGGATCTTGCGGGCGCCGAGGTCGGCGGTGATCGCGGTGCCGGCGACGCCGGCGACGACGACGGCGGTGACGAAGGGCGCGAACTCGCGGATCGAGGCGAGGACGAAGAAGCCGCCGAGCCGGTCGAGGGCGCCGAACAGCGAGAGGAAGTTGGCCGCCTGCAGCCCCGGGGCGCCGAAGCCGAAGGCCACGGTCGAGACCAGCAGCGGGAACCAGCAGAGCTGCAGGGCGAAGAGGAACTGGCCGATGAACTCCTCGCCATAGGGATAGGGCGGTTTGACCGCGGACACGAGAGTTCGCGCGGTGAGGATCATCATGTCCCCGACCACTTCGAACAGTGACTTGGCGGGCAGGAATGCCCTGTTGACCGCGGATCCGACCATCTGCTCCTCCGACGAGTTGCGCCGCACGCACGCGACGCCCCACTCGTCGACTGAGTCTATGGGATGGGTCACCCCCAACCGTTAGCCGAGTGTTGAGATCCGGCTAACCCGCTTGGCAGTCGTGAAAAGCCCATGGATGCGGGGAAACCCCGTGGTATGTTCCGGCCGCTTTGCGGGGTACCGGCAGACATTCCTGGGGTACCCGCCTTCGAGCCACCGCGACCGGGGTTGCCGCCGTGGCCGTGGCGGCGATGCTGGCCGCCTGCGGCGGGGGCGCGTCCTCGGACGCGAACGAGCCCGCCGGCACCTATGACGTCAGGGTGACCGAGGCCAGCTTCCCGACCGCACAGGACCTCGGCCAGACCTCGCTGCTGAAGATGGGCTTCCGCAACACCGGCAAGAAGACGGTGCCGGCGCTGGCGGTGACGATCTCGATCGCCGGCAAGGACGGCCAGGACTCGGCGCTGCCCTTCGGCGTCAGCGACCGCCAGCCCGGCCTTGCCCAGGCCGACCGTCCCGTCTGGGTCCTGGCCGCGACCTACCCCCGCCTGCATGGCTCCTCCGACCCCGGCGGCGCCACCACCTCCAACGCCAAGACCTTCGTCTTCGGCCCGTTGAAGCCAGGCAAGACGACGACCGCGGTCTGGAAGCTGAGCGCGGTCAAAGCCGGCAAGTTCACGCTGCGCTACAGCGTCGCCGCCGGCCTCAGCGGCGAAGCCAAGGCGCGGACCACCGGCGGCGTCGCTCCCGGTGGCTCCTTCGTCACCGAGATCACCGCCGTGCCGCCCGACACCGAAGTCACCGACAGCGGCGAAGTGGTCAGGAAGGCGCAGCAGCGCCAGCGCAGCCAGCCCGGCGAATAGCGGCCCGGTTTGTGGGTAGCGTTGCCCGTATGCGCCACCGCTACGCCACCTCCGCCTTCTTCGCCGTCCTCCTGGCCCTGGCCCTGCCGGCCTGTGGCTCCGCCAGCCAGCCCGATCCCGGGGCACGCTCCAGCAAGGGCGCGAGCGTCGGCCTGAAGCAGATCGGCAGCTTCGACCACCCGGTCTACGTCGACGGGGCGCCGGGCTACCCGAAGCTGCTGTTCGTGGTCGAGCAGCCGGGCCGGGTGGTCGTGCTGAAGAACGGCCGCCGCGCCGGCACCTTCCTCGACCTCCGCTCCCAGGTCGGCTATGACGGCGGCGAGCGCGGCCTGCTCTCCGTCGCCTTCCCCGACGACTACGCCCAGAGCAGGAGCTTCTACGTCTATTACAACGACGGGGCCGGCAACATCCGAGTCGACGAATTCAAGCGCGGCAGCGCCACCCGCGCCGCCGCCGGCTCGCAGCGCCAGGTGATCGAGATCCCGCACCCGGTCAACTCCAACCACAACGGTGGCCAACTGCAGTTCCTCGACGGCCTCCTCTACTTCGGCACCGGCGACGGCGGCTCCGGCGGCGACCCGCCGAACAACGCCCAGAACAAGGACGTGCTGCTCGGCAAGCTGCTGCGGATCGACCCGAGCCCCTCCGGCGGCGCCCCCTACTCGGTGCCCTCGAGCAACCCCTTCGTCGGCAAGCCCGGCCGCGACGAGATCTACAGCTACGGGCTGCGCAACCCCTTCCGCTTCTCCTTCGACACGGTCAGCGCCAAGCAACCGCGAATCGCGATCGGCGACGTCGGCCAGAACCAGTTCGAGGAGGTCGACTACAGCTCGGCGACCGCGGCCGGCGGCGCCAACTTCGGCTGGGATGCCTTCGAGGGCAACGCGCCCTACCGCGACGAAAACAGCGGCACCGGGGACCCGGGCGGGACGGTCAAACCGATCCTTGCCTATCCCCACAGCCGCGGCGGCAACAGCTGCTCGATCATCGGCGGCTACGTGGTCGCCGACCGCGGCCTGCCTTCTCTCTATAAGCGCTACGTCTACGCCGACTACTGCGAGGGCCAGCTGCGCAGCCTAACTCCCCACCTGAAGAAGGCGAGCGGCGACCGCAAGCTCGGGCTCGCGGTCGAAAGCCCGACCTCGTTCGGCGAAGACGACGCCCACCACCTCTACGTCAGCTCTCAGGCGGGGCCCGTATACCGCCTCGTCCCGCGCTGATCGTCGCTCCCGGCCTGACCAAGCCGGGTACAGTTGGCTGACCAGCCAAGGGTCGACGAAGGGAGCACCCAGTGGAGAGCGGCACCGCCGAGACCAGCACCGGGACCAACGGGGCGGTGAACGGCGCCTCCGCGCCGACCGCTGAGCAGATCGACGTCCTCAACCCCGCGACGGGAACGGTGGTCGACTCGATCGCCGTCGACACGCCCGCGGCGATCGCCGCGACCGTGGCCCGCGTCCGCGCCAACCAGGCCGAGTGGGAGGCGATCGGCATCGAGGGCCGCTACCACTGGCTCGGCCAGCTGCGCGACTGGATCCTCGACAACACCGAGCGGATCGCCGACACGATGCAGGCCGAAACCGGCAAGGTGCGCAGCGACGTCTCCCTCGACCTCGGCTACGTCGCCGACCTGATCAACTTCTACGGCACCAAAGCGGCCAACTACATCGGCGACGAGTCGGTTCGGCCCAACTCGCCGCTGATGGCGGCCAAGAAGCTCGTGATCCAGTACCGCCCCTTCCCCGTGGTCGGTGTGATCAGCCCCTGGAACTTCCCGCTGGCGATGGCCCTCGGCGATTCGATTCCCGCTCTGCAGGCGGGCGCGGCGGTCGTCGTCAAGCCGTCCGAGTTCACTCCGCTGAGCCTGCTGGAAGTGATCAAGGCCTGGAAGCAGGAGATCGGCGCCCCCGACGTCTTCGACTGCGTCCTCGGGACCGGCGAGGCCGGCGGCGCCCTGATCGACGATGTCGACTACGTCCAGTTCACCGGCTCCGACAAAACCGGCCGCAAGGTGATGGCCCGGGCCGCCGAGACCCTGACCCCGGTCAGCCTCGAGCTTGGCGGCAAGGACCCGATGATCGTCCTCTCCGACGCCGACGTCGACCGCGCCGCCAACGCCGCGGCCTGGGGCGGGATGGTCAACTCCGGCCAGCTCTGCATCTCGGTCGAGCGGATCTACGTCGAGGAGCCCGTCTACGACGAGTTCGTCGCCAAGCTGACCCAGCAGGTCAGCGCCCTGCGCCAGGGCGCCGATCGCCGCAAGCCCGAAAAGGACGTCGGCGCGATGACCTCGCCGAACCAGACCGCGATCGTCGAGGACCAGGTCAACGACGCCCTCGCCAGCGGCGCCAAGGCGCTGACCGGCGGCAAGAAAGTCGAGGGCCCGGGCGATTACTTCGAGCCGACCGTGCTGGTCGACGTCGACCACTCGATGAAGGTGATGCGCGACGAGACCTTCGGCCCCGTCGTCGGGGTAATGAAGGTGCGCGACTCCGAGGAGGCGCTGCGGCTCGCCAACGACACCCGTTACGGGCTCGCCGCCTCGGTCTTCGGCGAGAAGGTCCGGGCCGAGAAGATCGCCCGCCGGATCGAGGCCGGCTCGGTCAACGTCAACGACGTGATCACCAACATGGCGGCGATGGGCGTGCCGATGGGCGGCTGGAAGCAGTCCGGGATCGGCTTCCGCCACGGCGAATACGGGATCAAGAAGTATTGCCGCGCCGAGTCGATCGTCGTCACCCGCTTCGGCGGCAAACGCGAGCCCAACTGGTACCCGTACACGCGCGGCCGCCGCGGCCTCGTCGACCGGGCCTCCCGGTTGTTCAGCGCCCGCGACTTCAAGCGGCGCTTGGGCTTGCGCAAGTAGCGCCAGCGCTGGGGGGAGCATGGGTCCCCCTCTCCCGGAGGCCGTCGCGCAGCTGGGTCGCTGCAAGCGATATCGACGTGGTTCCTTGAGCCTCCGGGAGAGGGAGACCCATGCTCCCTCGCACCAGCACTCCTCTCGCGAGTGACTGGGCGCTAGTGGCACGGGGGCTGGCACCCTCCCGCGGAGGCTTCTGGACGAGCGATCCAAATCGCCAGAGTGGATCAGCTGCGCGACGGTCTCCGCGGGAGGGTGCCAACCCCCGTGCCCCACGCCCAGTGGCCGTGAGCTGAGCCCTCTGTAGCCTCTTTGAGTTCATGCCCGAGCGAGACTTCATAGCCGCAGTCAACGAGCGCGTCGTTGTTTTCGACGGCGGCATGGGCGCGACGCTGGAGATGTTCGACCTGACGCAGGAGGACTACGGCGGGCTCCAGGGCAAATGCCACGAGGCGCTGGTGCTGAACCGGCCCGACGTGATCGAGGGGGTTCACAGCTCGATGCTGGAGGCCGGCGCCGAGGTGGTCGAGACCGACACTTTCCAGGCCTCGCGGCTGAAGCTCGAGGAGTGGGGGCTCGGCGAGCACACGCTGGAGATCAATACGAAAGCGGCCGAAATCGCCCGCAAGGCGGCCGGCGAGGCGCGCTTCGTCGCCGGCTCGATCGGGCCGACCGGGTTCCTTCCGGCCTCGACCGACCCGACCCTGGGCGACATCTCCTTCGCGACCCTGGTCGAGGTCTTCGCCGAACAGGCGCGCGGCCTGGTCGAGGGCGGCGCCGACCTGATCATCATCGAGACCGCGCAGGACATCCTCGAGGTCAAGGCGGCGATCTTCGGCGCCCGCGAGGCCTTCGCCGAGAGCGGCCGCACACTGCCGATCCAGACCAGCGTCTCGCTGCTCCCCAATGGCGGCAAGATGCTGCTGGGGACCGACATCCAGGCGGTGCTGACGACGCTGCGGGCGCTCGACGTCGACGTGGTCGGGCTCAACTGCTCGACCGGCCCCGAGGACATGCGCGACGCGATCCGCTTCCTCGGCGAGACCAGCCCGCTGCCGGTCCACTGCATCCCCAACGCCGGCCTGCCGCTGCAGGGCCCCGACGGCGAGACGATCTTCCCCGAAAAGCCCGAGCCGCTGGCGGCGACCCTGGGCGAATTCGTCGAGCGCTACGGCGTCGGCATCGTCGGCGGCTGCTGCGGCACGACGCCGGAGCACATCGCCGCGATCGCCGCCCAGGTCAAGGGCCGCGTCCCCGGCGAGCGCCCCGCCCCGGGCCCGATCGAGGTCTCCTCGATGATGACCTCGACGGCGCTGGTGCAGGAGCCGCGCCCGACCCTGGTCGGCGAGCGGGTCAACTCACAGGGCTCGAGAAAAGCCAAGGAGCTGCTGCTGGCCGACGACTACGACGGCCTCGTCCAGGTCGCCGAAGACCAGGTCGAAGGCGGCGCCCACGTCCTCGACCTCTGCGTGGCGCTGACCGAGCGCGCCGACGAGGACGAGCAGATGAGCGCGGTGGCGAAGCGGGTCTCGCTGACCCAGCCGACGCCGATCCAGATCGACTCGACCGAGCCGGAGGTGCTGAAGGCAGCGCTGGAGACGATTCCCGGCCGGGCGATCGTCAACTCGATCAACCTCGAGGCCGGCCGCGAGAAGGCCGACAAGGTGATCCCGCTGGCCAAGGCCCATGGGGCGGCGCTGATCGCGCTGACGATCGACGAGGTCGGGATGGCGAAGACCGCCCAGCGCAAGGTCGAGATCGCCGAACGGCTGCGCGACATCGCCTGCGACGAGCATGGGCTCGAGCCCGAGGCGCTGATCTTCGACGCCCTCACCTTCACCCTGACCACCGGCGACGACGAGTGGAAGCCCTCGGCCGTGGAGACGATCGAGGGGATCCGCCGGATCAAGGCCGAGATCCCGGGGGTCAAGACCTCGCTCGGCGTCTCCAACGTCTCCTTCGGCATCTCGCCGCGGCCGCGGGCGATCCTCAACTCGGTCTTCCTCCACCACTGCGTCGAGGCCGGGCTCGACCTGGCGATGGTCAACCCGAACCACATCACCCCCTACGGCGAGATCTCCGAGCAAGAGCGCGAGCTGACCAACGACCTCGTCTTCAACCGCCGCGAGGACGCGCTGGAGAAGTTCATCTCCCACTTCGAGTCCCAGGGCGAGGAGGCCGCGGCGGAGGTCGCCGACCCGACCGCCGGCATGGAGCCCGAGGAGGCGCTGCACTGGCACATCCTGCGCCGCAAGAAGGACGGGGTCGAGGACCAGATCGAGCTGTCGGTCACGAAGATCGGCGCCGTCCCGACCCTGAACGAGGTGCTGCTGCCCGCGATGAAGGAGGTCGGCGACAAGTTCGGCGCCGGCGAGCTGATCCTGCCCTTCGTCCTGCAGTCCGCCGAAGTGATGAAGCGCGCCGTCGCCCAGCTGGAGAACCACCTCGACCGGATCGACGGCCACACCAAGGGCAAAGTCGTGATCGCGACCGTCTTCGGCGACGTCCACGACATCGGTAAGTCGCTCGTCAACACGATCCTC
>DASYKN010000047.1:0-17089 GCA_035995325.1 Solirubrobacterales bacterium | reverse complement strand
GCCGAGAACTCCGGCCTGGAGGGCTCGGTCGTCGTCAACGCCGTCCGTGACCTCAAGCCGGGCGAAGGCCTGAACGCGGCCAACGGCGAGTACGGCGACCTGATCAAGGCCGGCGTCATCGACCCGACCATGGTCACCCGCTCGGCGCTGCAGAATGCGGCGTCGATCGCCAAGAACATCCTCGTGACGGAGGCGATCATCGCCGAGCCGCCGGAGGAAGGCGGAGCCGGTGGCGGTATGCCCGGCGGCATGCCGGACATGGGCGGCATGATGTAACCACGCCGCTCAGGCGTGTGAGTTTCGAGAGGCCCGGGGAGACCCGGGCCTCTTTTTGCTCTCGAACGCAGTTCTTTCCGCTATGCGGATGAAACTGGGTTCGAGCTAGGGCTGGCGGGTGGCAGGCGGCGTTTCCGGTGCTGGCGCCGGTTCCGGCGCCGGGGTCGGAGTGGGGGTTGGTGCCGGGGCCGGTTTTGGCGTCGTTTTCTTCGGCTTCGGCGGCAGCGGTGGCAGCAGGCCGGCGTTGTAGTCGGCGGTGGAGAGGAAGTTGGGGCGGCGGATCTTCAGGCGCAGGGTGTTGGCGCTGCGCGGGTAGAGCCCGAGCGTGTACTGGTTGCCGGGCCCGACGCCGCTGTAGTAGACGAGCATCCGCACCCGCGGGCGTTTGACGATCCAGGCGATCAGCTGTTTGACGAAGCGCGGTTCGTCGATCGCCGAGACCGCCCACTCGGTCACCGCGACCGGCTTGCCCTGCCACTGTTTGCCCGCGTAGAAGCGGCCGAGGTCTTTCCAGACCGGGTACTGGGAGTAGAAGTCGGTGCCGACCCAGTCGACCCAGCGGCTGCCCGGCCAGTAGTTGCCGGGGAAGTTGCCTTTGACTCGGGGCGAGCCGCCCGGCAGCGGGCTCCAGACGATGCTCACCGGCGCCGCCGGCAGGCTTTCGGGGTTCGGGCCTTTGGTCCGGTTCAGCGGCGGCAGGCCAATTTCGGCCAGGGTCGCGTCGATCTCTTCCAGGGTCTGGCCACCGCGGACGATCGCGGCGATCCGGCGGAAGGCCTGCTTGTACCAGCCGGTCGTGTGTTCGCCGCCTTTCTGGCTGCCGTCGCAGTAGACCGCCGACCAGAGGTTGAGGCAGCGGTTGGGCTCGCCGAGCGGGCGGATGTAGGCGGGCAGCCCGCGTTTGGCGAAGAAGTCGTTGAGCTGCAGCAGGTAGTCGTCGCCGCCCCCGAGCGCGATCTGCTGCGGGGTGATGATCTCGCCCAGGGTCTGGTCGTCGGCGGTGGAGATCGCCAGGATCGGCCGCGTCGCCGTTTCCCGCCAGCGTTCGTAGGCGGCGTTGAGGCTGTTGCCCCAGGGGTGGAAGGTCTGCAGCAGCGCCGGGTGCTTGCCGGTGAATTCGGCGAATTCGTTGAACTCCTGGGTGCTGCCGCGGTCGCTGACGCCGAGGAAGACGTCCGGCTTCGGCGGCACCAGGCTCACCGCCGCGGCCTGCGCAGCGCCCAGCAGAGCGACGGTTGCCGCCAGTGCCACAGCTCGACTAAGGGCCCTCCAGAACATCGCTCATCCTTCGCGGCTCGACTCCGAGCGCCTGCACGTCGGCGGTCCCGCGCTCGCTGACCATGGAGACCTCCATCAACTCGGCCTCCTCCCAGGTTGCAAACACGGCCTCGCCGAAAATGGTGCGCAGGGCGATCAGGCTGGAGCGGATCAGCGGCAGCGGGACGTGGACCAGCGGCCGCGGCCGGCCGGCGATGCGGCTGACCAGGTCCGACATCTGGTCGTAGCTGAGGGTCTCCGGGCCGGCCAGCTCGTAACGCGGCCGCGCCTCGTCGCTCGCCAGCGCGGCGACCACGCAGCGGGCCACGTCCGCCGCCCAGATCGGCTGGAACGCCGCCTTGCCCGTGCCGGACACGGGCAGCACCGGCAGGAAGGAGAAGCGCCGCAGCAGCGTGATCCAGGGGTCGCTGTGGTCGTAGACGATCGAGGGCGCGAAGACGGTCGTCGCCAGCGGCGAGGAGTCGACCGCCCGCTCGGCCAGCCACTTGGCGCGGAAGAAGCGGGTGCGCTGGGCGGCGGCGGCGTCGAGGGCGCTGAAGAAGTGGAAGCGCTGGACCCCGCTCAGCTCGGCCGCCCGCAGCAGCCGCACCGTCGCCAGCCCGTTCAACTCCTCGATCCGTTTCGGCGGCTGGTCGCGGATCGTCGCCGCCAGGTGGATCACGGTGTCGACTCCGCGCAGCGCCTGGCGCACCAGGTAGGGATCCGACATCTCGCCGAGGTCGCCGAGCGCGATCTGCACGTCGACCCGCCGCGGCCCCAGGCGGCGCGGCTCGCGGACCAGGCAGCGCACGTCCTCGCCGCTCTCCAGCAGCAGCGGCAGCAGCCGCGACCCGATGCTTCCAGTTGCCCCCGTCAGCAGCAGCATGAGCTGCCGATGCTAGTGGCGATGCGCCTGCGGCTTCGGCCCGAGGGTTAGCGCCACGCTGCCGTTGCTGAGCTTGGCTCCCGCGCCCGGGGAGGAGGAGCGGACGACCAGCGCCGGCGTTTTCTGGCCTTTTCTCGGCTTCGGCTTGTGGACCGCGCCGAGCCGGCAGCCCGCGGCAGCCACCGCCGTCTTGGCTTGGGCGAGGGTCATGCCGACAAGCTTCGGCACGGTGCAAGGCGGGGGCGCCGACTGCGGCGTCACCGTGGCGGCGGGCGAGCCCGAGGAAGGCGGCTGCTGCTGGAGTTTGTCGACAACGATTTCGCCACCGGTGATGACGATCAGCGGCGTCGTGTTGGTGTAGGAGATCGCGTTCGAGCAGGCCGAAGCGCTCGCCGCCGTGTCGACTGCCGTCGCCGAATAGGCGCGCGTGCCGCCCGCGGGGACGCTGACCGCGATTCCCGGCGAGGCGAGTTCCGCGGCGCTGCCCGTGGTCAGCGGCGACCCTTCGCAGGCGGACCCGAGGTAGATCCGCACCGTCGTCCCGGCTTCGGCCGAGCCACGGATCAGCGGCAGGCCGTTGGCGGCCGGCGAGGCGGGGTCGGTAGCGGTCAGCTGTGGCGCCGCCGGCGGGTCGAGCCCGGCCAGGGCCGCGGCGGCGTCGAGGCGCCCCCCGGTCACCGTCTTCCCCGCCAGGGAGGGGGCCGAATCGACTCCGGCGAGCAGCGCGTCGCGAACGGCCTCGACGCTCGCTCCCGGCCGCAGCGAGAACAGCAGCGCGGCCGTGCCGGTCACATGCGGCGCCGCCATCGACGTGCCCTGCAGGAAGCCGTAGGCCGAGGCTTGGCCAACCGCTTGCGAGCAGACGAGTGAGACGTCGTCGAGCCAGACGCCGCCTTCGCTCGAGGGCACCGCGCCGGCGCTGAAGCGGAAGCGGACCTGGACCGAGCCCCCCGCTTTGAAGGCTGCCGGCAGGTCGAGGAAGCGCCGTTCCAGGCCGGGGCTGGGGCTGTTGGCGGGCAGAGATGAGACCTGCTCGACTCCGTTGAGCAGGACGGAGTAGCGATAGGCCTCGGTGCCGGAGATCACCACCCGCCGGGTCTGGCTCAGCCGGCAGCCGCCGTTGGCAGGCACCGTGATCGGCGCCGAAGTGGTCTCGCGGACCGAGCCGGCGATCGGGGCGGCGGTCGAGTCGGTTATCCCGAACGAGACGAGCGGTGCTTCGTTGCTGCGTTCGAAGCCACCATCGGCCCCGGTCGCGGGCCACGCAGAGCTGAGGTCGTCGACCTCGAAGTCGGCGTTGAGCTGCGTCGTGAAGGGATAGGCGCTGAGGGTCTCGGTGCCGGGCGCGGCCAGGTCGATCGAGGTCGCCCCCCAATCGGAGAAGCCGGCGAGCCCATCGGCCTGGTTGGTCGCGGCGACGCAGACGACGTTGTCGATCGCCCCCGGGACCGCCGGCGACGCCTGGGCCTGCGGTTTGTAGTCGCAGGGATAGTGGTGCCCGGCCGGTGCCGAGCCGCCGCCGTCGTTGTCGGAGCCGTCGTTGCCGGCGGCGATCACGAACAGCGTCTGTTTTGCCGCGGCGATCGCGTTGACTTCGGTCTGGAAGAAGGTGTTGCCGCCAAGCGACATGTTGGCGACCCGGGCGCCCTTGGCGGCGGCATAGTTGATCGCCGCGACAATGGAGGAGGTCGGGCAGCGGTTCCCTTCCAGTTTCGGGAAGCGAGAGCAGACCCGCAGCGGCATGATCCGGGCATCCTGGGCGACCCCGGTGATGCCGACCCCGTTGTTCCCCTGGGCGCCGATCGTCCCAGCGGTGTGGACGCCGTGGCCGCCGCTGACCAGGTCGTCGTCGGTCGGGTTCCCGTCGGGGGCCGGCGCTTCGCCGTTGGCCCCGACGAAGTCGGCGCCGTGGATGTCGTCGGCGATGCCGTCGCCGTCGTCGTCGACCCCGGCGATCCCGCTTGCCTCCGCCGGGTTGGTCCAGGCGACGTTTGCCAGGTCCGGGTGTTCGAAGCGGTAACCGGAGTCGATGTCGGCGACGACCGTCGCCGGGGTGCCGACGGTGAGCCCCCACGCCCCCAGCGCATCGATGTCGTCGCCGGCGACCGCGCCAGTGACCCCGCCGACTCCCAGGCCCTGGTTTGCGAGCCCCCACAGCTGCCCGAGCAGAGGGTCGTTGGGAACGGCGTCGAGGCTCCTGTAGCCATCGCGTTCGGCCACCGCCACCGCCGAGCTGGCTTCGAGTTCGTTGACGGCTTCGCCCGGCGTCTGCCCGGACTTGGCTTCGACCAGCTGGAACTGACGGTTGCCGAGGTCGCTGGCGAAGGTGACATCCGCTCCGGCCCGGGCTTCGATCCGATCCGCCCGGTCCGCCCCCGGCGCCCACTGCACGATCACGCCGTCCGGCGAGTACTGCGCCGGCGCCGTCGGGGGGACCACCGGTGCGGCCGGCAGATCCTGCATGGCCGAAGCCCCCGGGGCCGCCACGAGCAGCGCAACGCAGGCAGCGAGGATCGGAGAGGCGAGACGAGGCACGAGCGCGGACCATAGATGCCGGGCCGCTTTACCTCAAGATGATTTATGGCTAGTTCGCACCCCCGGGAGGCGGCCGCGCGGACAATCCGTAAAATGCAGGCAGCGCTTGGCCGGGGTATCCGGCAGGCACCCGGAAACCGACTTAGGAGAAGCATTCGAATGACCTACGTCATCGCCGAGCCATGCATCGGCCAAAAGGACAACTCGTGCGTCGAGGTATGCCCGGTCGACTGCATCCATCCGACGCCGGATGAGCCCGACTACGACTCGGTCGAGATGCTCTACATCGACCCGGACGAGTGCATCGACTGCGATGCCTGCGTCGAGGCCTGCCCGGTCGACGCCTGCTTTGCCGAGGACCAGCTGCCGGCCGAGTGGGCGAAATACGCGGAGATCAACGCGAATTACTACAAGTCGAAAGCGGCCTAGAGCCTCTCGCGCGTCGTCCTTGAGCTTCGCTTAGCTGTTACTGGACGACCGGCAGTGGGGTGCCGCTGACCGGCGGCGCTTCGGCGGCGCTGGGAGTGGCCTGCAGCATCGGCAGCTCCTGCGGCGTCGCCGCGACGATCCCGCGCGCCGCCTGGCGGATCGCCTGTGAGGCGGGGGCATCGGGCTCGGCGGTGACCAGCGGGCTGCCGGAGTCGGCATGCTCGCGCAGCGGCTCTGAGAGCGGAACCTTGCCCAGCAGCGGCACGTCGAGCTCGTCCGCCAGTTCCTGGCCGCCGCCCTCGCCGAAGATCGTGAAGCGCTCGCCGCCGGGCGTGGTGAAGCCGGACATGTTCTCGATCACGCCGAGGATCTCGAGGTCGAATTTGGCCGCCATCTCGGCCCCGCGGCGGGCGACCGACTGGGCCGCGGGCTGCGGCGTGGTGACGACGACGAATTTGGCCTGCGGCAGCAGCTGGGCGAGCGTCATCGAGACGTCGCCGGTGCCGGGCGGCAGATCGAGCAACAGGTACTCCAGCTCGTCCCAGGCGACGTCCTCGAGGAACTGCTGGATCGCCTTGTGCAGCATCGGCCCGCGCCAGACGACCGCGGCGTTGTCCTCGACGAAGAAGCCGATCGACATCACCTTGACCCCGCTGGGGGCGTCGAGCGGAAGGATCTTGCGCTCGCCGTTGACCTCGGGCTTGGCGTTGACCCCGAGCATGCGCGGGATCGAGTAGCCGTAGACGTCGCAGTCGAGCGCGCCCGAGGGGTGCCCTTCGGCGGTCAGCGCCGCGGCCAGGTTGGCGGTCATCGTCGACTTGCCGACGCCGCCCTTGCCGGAGGAGACGCAGATCACGTTCTTGACCTTGGCCAGCGCGCCCTGCGGCAGCTTGTTGCGGCCCAGGGTTTTCTGCAGGTCGCCTTTCTCCTCGTCGGAGAGGACGTCGAAGCCGACGCCGACGCCGGTGACCCCGTCCAGCTCCATCACCTGTTTGGCGACCGACTGTTCGAAGTGCGAGCGGATCGGGCAGCCGGCGGTGGTCAGCGAGACGATCACGTCGACCCGGCCGCTGTCCTGGATGTCGATCGAGCGCACCATGCCCAGCTCGACGATCGAGCGGCGCAGCTCGGGGTCGATGACCGCGCGCAGCTGCTCGGTGATCTGGTCCTTGGTCGGTAGTGCCATCGCGGTCATTCAAGCAAAGGCGCGACAGCGGCACCGATCGCGGCAGGGGGGAGAGGCCCCACGGCGCCGCGGCTTGCCGTCCCCGTACGCAAACGAGCGATCGGAGGGGCGGATGTCGGGCACGCGAGGAGGGCTGGCGCGATTGCTGGCGATGGGGATCGGGCTGGCGGTGGCCGTGCTGCTGCTGGTCGTGGGCGAGGCGAAGGCCGGCAAGTACGCGGTCGCCCAGTGCGGCTGGTACGTCGGGGCCGACGCCGACTGGTGGGACAGCACCGGCGGCGCCAAGTTCCGCCCCGACTCCTACTGCGCGTTGCCGGCGGGGTCCGATCCCTTCGACGGCGCCCACCTCAAGAGCTTCACCCGCGACGGTCAGGGCACCGTCTCCGGCACCCGTCTCGCCCGCTGGCGTTGGATGGCGCCGCCGACCACCGGCATCACCCAGGTGCGCGGGACCTGGTGGCACACGCTCCACGACGGCATGGAGCAACGGATCGGCACCGGCAATGGGGTCGGCAGCTTCGATCCCTTCCTCGCCGCCACCGGCACCGACACCGCCCCGCAGGAGTTCGTCGCCGGCGTCTCGCCGCCGGCGCCGGCGCTCGAGGACCGTCTCGTCTGCGCCCGGGCCGACAGCAAGTGGTGCTCCTTGGATCCAGGCTCGTGGTCGGCCCTGCGGGCGCTGACGATCACGATTGACGACAGCACCCCGCCCGGCGCCTGGGTCACCGGTGGCGACCTCACCGACGGTGGCTGGCGCCGCGGCAGCCAGTTCGTCTCCGTCGCCGGCTACGACGCCGGCGCCGGCGTCCGCTTCGGCGAAACCACGTTCGACGGCGCCCGCGTCGGACTGACCGAGTACCCCTGCGACAAGGTCTCGATCGGCGGCGAGTGGCGGGGGACCCGGATGCGGCCCTGCCTGCCGGAAGTCTCTGCCGTGCACACGCTTGCCACGACCAGCTTCAGCGACGGCCCCCACACCCTCTCGCACTGCACGACGGACTTCGCCGGCAACGTCGCCTGCGCGCCGGCGCGGACCGTGCAGGTCGACAACAACCCGCCGGCGCACCCCCGCTCGCTCACGGTCGCCGGCGGCGAGAGCTGGCACCGCATCGACGATTTCGACCTCTCCTGGGGCAATCCCGACCAGGGGCCGGCGAGCCCGATCGCGGGCGCCTTCTGGCGGATCACCGGCCCGGCCGGCTACGACTCCGGGGTCAAGTTCGCCCCCGGACGCGACCTCGTCGCGATCCCCGATCGGTCGGTGCCTGCCCCGGGCCTCTACTCCTTCCACCTCTGGCTGCGCGACGAAGCCGGCAACGACGCGCCCGCCTCCGCGGTCGAGGTCCCGCTTCGATTCGACGATGTGCCGCCCGGGCTCGCGTTCGGCGTCGACGGCCCCGGCGAGATCCCGGAGCAGATCCGCGCCAGCGTCAGCGATGCCCACTCCGGCCCTGCCGCCGGCACGATCTCCTATCGCCGCCTCAACGCGGCGGACTGGATCGAGCTGCCGACCAAGCTGCAGGCGGAGGCCGCCAACAGGGCCGGCTTGACCGCTCGCACCCCCGAGCTTGCCCCCGGCACCTACGTCTTTCGCGTCGAGGCCAGCGACGCGGCGGGCAACTCGGCCGCGACCACGCTGCGCGCCGACGGCACCGAGATGGCGCTGCGCAAGACGCCACCGCCGGTGGCCCCGAGCCGGCCGGCGAGCCCCGCCAAGCCGGTGCCGCCGCGGGCGAAGACCCGCCTCTTCGCGCGCCTGCGTGGCGGCCACGGGCATGGCGATGCGCTCACCGTTCCCTTCGCCGCCCCGGCGCTGCTCAGCGGCCGTCTCACCCGGGCCGACGGCGCCGGCGTCGCCGGCCGCGAGTTGCGGGTGCTCGCGCGGCCCTCGCACGGCGCGCTTGCCGCTGCCGCCGGCGCCGCCCTGGTCACCGGCGCCCGCGGGGGTTTCGAGCTGCGGCTCGAACCCGGTCCCTCGCGGCGGATCGCCGTCGTCTTCGCCGGCGACGGCGGCCTCGAGCCGGCGCGTCGCTCCTCGCTCGAGCTGCGGGTTCGCTCCGGGGTCTCGCTCAAAGCAGCGCCGTCGGCGCTGCTGACGGGCCAGGTCGTCCACCTCAGCGGCCGCGTCCGCAGCCGTGGCGCCGCGGTGCCGCGGCGCGGCAAGCTGGTCGCGATCCAGTACCTGGAGGCGGCCACGCGTCGCTGGCGCCCGGTGCTGGTCACCCGCAGCGACCACGGTGGCCGCTTCCGTGCCCGCTACCGCTTCCGCTACGTCGAAGGGCGTGCCTCGATCCGCCTGCGGGCGACCGCGCTGGCCGAGGAGCGTTGGCCCTACGCGCCCGGATTTTCGCGCCCGGTAACGGTCCGCGTCAGCGGTCGGTAGGGTGGTGGCCGATGTCGCAGGCCACCCTTCACACCAACGCCGGGGCGATCGTGCTGGAGCTGCACGACGAGGAGGCTCCGAAGACGGTCGAGAACTTCCGCAAACTCGCCGCCGACGGTTTCTACGACACGCTCGTCTTCCACCGCGTCATCCCCGACTTCATGGTCCAGGGCGGCTGCCCCGAGGGCAGCGGCCGCGGCGGGCCGGGCTACACCTTCGAGGACGAGTTCAACGACCACAAGGTGGTGCGCGGGGCACTGGCGATGGCCAACGCCGGGCCCAACACCAACGGCTCGCAGTTCTTCATCGTCACCGCCGGCGCGGCGCCCTGGCTCGACGGCAAGCACACCGTCTTCGGCACCGTCACCGACGGCATGGACGTCGTCGACGCGATCGAGTCGACGCCGACCGACGGCTCAGACAAGCCGCTCGCGCCGCAGACGATCGAGCGCGTCGAGCTCTCCGAGTAGCTGGCCCTCAGGGCCGCTTGCCCTGCTCGACCCGTTCCCAGAACCGCACCCACTCACGCTCGTGGCCGAGTCCGGCCAGGATCGCCAGCTCGGCGCCGCTGGGCGTCTTCTCGCCGATTCGCTGGGCCAGCTCTTCGAGCTTGCCCAGCCGTTGCCGGTGAACTGAGAGCTGGGCGCTGGCCAGCGGCCGGGGGTCGCTGCCGAAGAAGAGCTTGAGGATGCCGGGGTCGCGCAGCTCCGCCATCTCGTCGGTGGGCTCGGCGAGCCAGGCGCGCAGGGCCTTCTCGCCCTGGGCGGTCAGCTTGTAGTGCCGCCGCCGCCGCCCGCCCTGCTCGCGTCGCTCGCCCAGGTAGCCGGCCTCGGCCAGTCGCTCCGGCTCCGCGTACACCTGCGCGTGCGGCACCGACCAGAAGTGGCCGAGGCCGAGGGAAACCGCGCGCTTGAGGTCATACGGGGTCGCCTCGCCGGCGGCGTCGATCAGGCTGAGGACGATGTAGGAGGTGGTTGAGAGCCGGGGCTTGCTTGACATTGCTGCGCTTATGTTGGTATTACTCACACCGTCCGAAACAGACCATTCGGATCGATGTTGCGGTTTCCGGACAGTAGTTGCCACCTCCGGCGACGACGCGGCATCGGGCAAGTTCGGCGCCCACCACCTGGCAGAGAAACGACGAACTTGGCCGGGCGCCAGCCCTCGCCGCCGACCCACCTTCGGCGACGGGGGCGCCTTTTGCTCTGGATTCAGCCTTCGGAGCGCTTCGCCCGGCGCTGGCGCAGCGCCTCGCCCGGGCGCCAGAGGCTGACCAAGCCGGCGACCAGGGTGACGAGGAAGATCTGTCCGAGCATCATCTCCAGGCCGGCGAGCATGCGGCCGGGCTGCCCGCCGGGGACGAGGTTCCCGTACCCGGTCGTGGTCAGGGTCGTGTAGCTGAAGAAGAGGAAGTCGCTGCCGCTGGGGTGGGCGACCGCTTCGAAGAAGGGGCCGTTCTGGATCCGCTCGACCGTGCCGTAGAGGAAGGTGAAGAGGATCCCCAGCACGGTGTAGACGCTGAGCGCGCCGAGGATCGTCCGCGAGCCGACCTCGGCCGTCGTCACCACCCGGTGCAGGACCGCTCCCATCGCGATCGCCAGCAGCGTGATCTGCACCAGCGAGGAGAGGCTGAGCCAGTCGCGGTTGTCGCTGACCGCGGCGAGGGCGGCGAGGACGATCGTCAGCGCCGAGAGCCAGATCGCCGTCCGCACCAGGCGCGGGTTGGCGTGCGAGCTGACCAGCGCCACGACCGAGGTCGCGCTGGTCGCCGCGACCAGGATCACCGCGGTCCAGCCGCGGTTCTCCAACAGCGAGGTCAGCACGTAGGTGAGGATGACCAGGGCGAAGACCAGCCCGAAGGCGTCGCGCGCCCGCTCGGCCCGCAGCAGCCAGCGCTGACGACGGCGGGCACGGATGGCGGCCCTGTCCATCTCCGCTCGTTCGGCCGCCCGGGACGCTTTCCTGCTTCAGCGGAGGGGGTGGGATTCGAACCCACGAGCCCCCTTGCGAGGGCCACCGGTTTTCAAGACCGGCGCATTCAACCGCTCTGCCACCCCTCCGAGTGTCGGTAAGAGCGGATGCTAGAGGGGATGCCGTCCGCTCAACGTCGCTTGCACTGATTGGATTCGGGGATGCGCCGGTTGCTCTTCCTGGCCTCGGCGATGATCTTCTTCGACGTCGCCTTCTTCGCCGCCATCGCCCCTTTGCTGCCGGGGTACGTCGACGATCTCGGGCTGAGCAAGGCGCAGGCGGGCATCCTCTCCGCCTCCTATGCCGCCGGCACGCTGATCGCCTCGCTGCCGGCCGGCTTCGTCGCCAGCCGGGTTGGGCCCAAGCGCAGCGTCATCTCCGGCCTGATGCTGCTTGGGGTCGCCAGTCTCGTCTTCGGCCTGGTCGACGAGATCGACCTGCTCGACGCGGCGCGCTTCACCCAGGGCGTGGCGGGGGCGCTGATCTGGGCCGGGGCGCTGACCTGGTTGATCACCTCCGCCCCCGAGGAGAGCCGCGGCCGGGTGATCGGGACGGCGCTGGGGACCGCCGTCGCCGGCGCTCTGCTCGGGCCCGCTCTCGGTGCCGCGGCCGCTTCGATCGGCACCGCTCCGGTCTTCGGCTCGGTCCTGGTCGTCACCTCGGTCCTGGCCCTCGCCGCCTCGCGCCTGCCCGAGGTGCGAGTGCCCGAACGGCAGCCGCTGCGCGAGGTCCTGGCGACGATGCGCAGCCGCCCGATCCTCGACGGCGTCGCCTTCGTCGCCGTGCCCTCGGTGATGTTCGGGGCGATCGAGGTGCTGGTGCCGTTGCGGATCGACGCGCTCGGCGGCAGCCACGGTGTGATTGCCGCCGGCTTCATCGCCGGCGCCGCGCTGGAGGCGGTGCTGGCGCCGATCGCCGGCCGCCTCTCCGACCGCGTCGGCAGGCGCATGCCCTACGTCGTGGGGCTGACGATCTGCGCCGTGGCGATGGTCGCCGTCGCCCTCGCGCAGAGCCTCGGCGGCGTGCTGGCGGCGCTGATCGTCACCTCGCTCGGCGCCGGCCTCTGCTTCGCGCCGGCGCTGACCCTGCTCTCCGACATCGCCGACGCCAGCAGCCTCCACCAGGGCTTCGCCGCCGGCCTCTCGAACATGGCCTGGGCCTCCGGGCAGGTGGTCGGCGGCATCGGCGGCGGCGTCGTCGCCAGCATCACCGGCAACGCCGCCCCCAGCATCGCCATCGCCGTGCTGCTGGTGGTCACGGTCGGCTACGCGTTCCGTTCGCTGGGGACAGAGCCGGTCGCCCCACAGCCGGTCGAAAGCTAGGCTGGCTCGATGGCCAATGCGATGGCGCGGAGCGGCTCCCCTGGCTGGGTCAACTGGGCCGGTGACCAGTCCTGCCGGCCGGCCGAGGTGGTGCGTCCGGCCAGCCGCGACGAGCTGGCCGCGGCGATCGCGGCGGCGGCAGCCGCCGGCCGCAAGGTCAGCGTCGCCGGCTCCGGCCACTCGTTCACGGAGGCGGCGATGACCGACGGCACGATGGTCAGGATCGAGGCGCTGAAGGGCGTCCTCGACGCCGACCCGGCGTCGGGCCTGGTCCGGGTCGGGGCCGGAACGGTCCTCTCCGACCTCAACGAAGAGCTGGCCCGGCTCGGGCTGGCGATGGAGAACCTCGGCGACATCGACCGCCAGACGCTCGCCGGCGCGATCTCCACCGGCACCCACGGCACCGGCGCCAAGCTGCGCAACATCTCCGCCCAGGTCGAGGGGCTGGAGCTGGTCCTGGCCGACGGCGGCGTGCGCGAGCTGGGCGCTGAGCAGGCCGGCCTGCTGCGCGCGGCCCGGGTCGGGATCGGCGCCCTCGGGGCGATCTCGGCGGTGACCTTGCGCTGCGTTCCCGCCTTCGTCCTCGACCGCGTCGACACGCCGCGCCCGCGCGAGCAGGTCCTCGACTCCTTCCAAGAAAGCGCCGACGCCCACGACCACTTCGAGCTGTTCACCTTCCCCTACGCCGACAGCGCCCTGGTCCTGGAGCGCAATCGCACCAGCGCGCCGCCGAGCCCGCGCGGCCGCGCGGCCGCTTACCTCAACGACGTCGTCCTCGAGAACTGGGCGCTGGAGGCGCTCTCGGCGACCGGCAAGCGCCTGCCGGCGTCGATCCCCTCGCTCTCGCGGCTAGCCGGCCGGCTCGCCTCCGGCAGCCGCACGGTCGACCGCAGCGACCGCGTCTTCGCCAACGACCGCCGCGTCCGCTTCACCGAGATGGAGTACGGCGTGCCGCGCGAGCATGGGCCGGAGGCGGCGCGGCGGGTGATCGAGTGGGTTCGCTCCAACCGCTACCCGGTCTTCTTCCCGATCGAGATGCGGGTCGCGGCCGGTGACGACGCCCTGCTGAGCCCCTCGCACGAGCGCGACACCGCCTACATCGCTGTCCACCAGTACCGCGGCATGGAGTGGCGCCCTTACTTCGAGGCGGTCGAGGCGATCATGGATGAGTACGGCGGCCGGCCGCACTGGGGCAAGCGCCACTTCCAGACCGCGGCGACGCTGGCGCCGCGCTACCCGGCCTGGGCCGAGTTCCAGGCGGCCCGCGACGAGCTCGATCCCAACCGCGTCTTCGCCAACGAGTACGCCGAGCGCGTCCTCGGCCCTTAGAGGAAGTTCTTGCCGTCGCCCCGATAGGTGGGGACGACGTCGACGATCTCCTCGCCCTGCACCAGGTGCAGGGCGTCGTATAGCTCGCAGAGCTCGCCGGCCTTGGCGTGGCGCAGGTAGGCGCGGTCGCCGATCGTCAGCCCGGCGGCGGCCTCGCCCAGCAGGGGGGTCTGGACCTCGCCGGCGCCCTCGCCGGGGTCGAGCGCCAGCCCGGCCGGCAGCCACGGCGCCGGCAGCCGCGCCGCGTCGCCGCTGCCGGAGGCGAGGTAGCCGCCGCCGAGCGCGGTCGCGACCTTGGCGCTGGGCTTGCGCACGATCGGCAGCGCGAAGCCGGCAGCCGGGGTGAGGCTGAAGCGGCTGTAGTGGTCGAAGAGGGCGGGGGCGTAGAAGCCGGAGCCGGCGGTGACCTCGGTGACCGCCTCCTCGGCGCCGGTCAGCTCGAGGCTGCCGGTGCCGCCGCCGTTGACGATCTGCAGCTCGACGAACTCGCCCAGAGCGGCGGCAATCGCTCCCCGGCGCGTCGCCAGCTCGGCGGCTGAGCGGCGCTGCATGAAGCGGATCGCGGCGCCGCGCAGGCGCTGTCCCGGCGGCTGGTCGCCGACGCCGGCGATCTGGCCCTCGTAGGCCATCAGCGCGTCGAGTTCGATCTGCGGGCGCCGCTCGATCTCGCGCGCCAGCGCCACCGCCTGCTCGACCGTGCGCAGCGGCGAGCGCTTGGGGCCGACCTTGATCCGCCCGCCCAGTGCCCACCAGCCGGCGTCGATGTCGATGCAGACCCGGACCGGGGCGGCGCCGGTGCCGAGCACCGCCTCGATCGCGTCGAGGTGCTCGACGCAGTCGACCATCACGATCGGCGCTCCCTCGGGGTGCGCGGCCGAACGCAGCGCCAGCTCGCCGAGCGCGGCCGAGTCGGCCGTCGGGTAGGCGAGCAGGAGGTCCTCGAACCCCTGCTCGGCCAGCCACAGGGTCTCCGGCAGGGTGTAGGTCATCAGCCCGCGGAAGCGGTCGTCGCGATCGAGGATCGCGGTCAACAGCGCCCGGCAGCGGATCGACTTGCTGGCGATGCGGACCGGCTTCGCGCCCGCCCGCTCCAGCATCGCCGCCGCGTTGGCCCACATCGCGTCGAGGTCGACGAAGGCGAACGGCGCCTCGATCTCGGCGAAGACGCGCTCGTAACGCTCGTGCGACTGGGTGGGCGGAGCGGACACCCGCGTCAGCCTATCCCCGTCGTGCCCCGTTAATTCCTACAATCGGCAGCGCGGTGCCCGGAGAGGTGGCCGAGTGGCTGAAGGCACTCGCCTGCTAAGCGAGTAGGGGGCGCAAGCTCTCTCGAGGGTTCGAATCCCTCCCTCTCCGCTTCAGCCTGGTTGGATTGCAGATTCTGGAGCGCTCAGATAAGCTCGCGCGCTGCTCTCGACCCCGCGGAGCCATCCAATGCCCGATTACCAGGCTGACCCTGACATCCGAGCAGTTCTCGAGAGCCGGTTCGCGTTTCCGCCGGGCATCGATGTGGCCGAGGCGGAGCGACTCGACCGGTTTCTGCGCTGCGACCAGGTGCTGGAGCGCTTCTACGTGAGCAACCCCCCGGCCGCACGCCCTCCGGAAGGGGATCTGCTGGCCGCGGCGTCGACGGCAATGGCCGCTTACGACAACAGGTCGGAGGCGCTGCCGGTGGGCTGGCAGAAGCTCCTGGTGCTGCAGGCCGGCGTCGCCGGCGGCCCGGACAATTTGGACTCGTTCGAGATTCAAAAGTGGGCGTACACGCGGATCGTCGATGAGAACCCCAATTGGCTCGGCGACTTCGACGAAGACGTCGATCGCGGCAAGCCACTCCGCTGGCTTACGCAGCTCGTCGGCGTGCGAGTGGTGATGGCGCGCGAATCCGAGCGGGCGGTTCCGGCCTCGGCGAAGAAGAAGCGCTGGTTCGGCCGCTAGCGGCTATTTCTATTCCGAGGAGGAATTTCCAGATGGACCCAGCTGAGCTGACGAGGATCTTTCCACGGCTGATAACCGACTACCTCGAGGACGCCACGCCGCCGCAGCCGGTTCAGCCGGGGCCGCTGCACGAGGAGTTCCCGAGTTGGAGCTTCATCAACGGGTCGGTGCTTACCGTGGGGGCGATCCTCCCCGAGCGGGGGCAGCTGCGGGTGACGGCCGGCCTGGCGATGGACGTTCCCTACGGCCCCGAGGTCAGCCACGAGGTCAACCGGATGAACAACAAGGAGCTGCTCTTCGGCCGCATGTTCCTGGTCGGCAACGAGGAATCCGGGCGTGGCTGCATCCTCATGCAGGAGATCGTCCTGGCCGACGGCCTAGACGAGGAGCACCTGCCGTCGCTGCAGAACCTGCTGCGGATCGTGGCGACGCTTGGCGGTCAGGGGAGCCGTCTCGCCCCCGAGCTGCGCGAGCGGTTCGGCGGGCAGCCGTTCACCGAGGAGCAGGCGTTCTTCCTGCAGATGAGCGGCTAGCGCCGGCCGCTGGCTAGGAGCGGCGTGAGCGGATGACGACGCGGCCACCCTGGGCCGGGATCATCGTCACGTTGCGGTGCAGGGCGCGCTCGGGAGCCGGGTCCTCGGCTTCGAGGTCGAGGCGACGGGCCATCGCCTCGAGGACGACGCGCTGCTCGGCCATCGCCAGGGCGGCGCCGAGGCAGCGGCGGATGCCGCCGCCGAAGGGGATCCACTCGTAGGTGCCGGGCTTGCGGCCGCCAAGCCAGCGCTCGGGGAGGAACTCGAACGGGCGCGGGTAGACGTCCTCGCGGTGGTGGACGAGGAGGATGCTCATCGTCAGCGGGGTGCCGGCGGGGACGCCGTGCTCGCCCAGTTGCCAGGGCACGGTGACGCGGCGGCCGATTATCGGGATCACCGGCCGCGAGCGCATCGTCTCGACGATCGTCGCCTCGATCTGCTCCTCGGCGCCCTCGCCGGAGCGGACCGCGCCCAGCAGCGCCTCGTGGGCGGCGGGGGCGCGGACCAGGCGCTCCCAGGCCCAGGCCAGTGAGTTGGCGGTGGTCTCGTGGCCCGCGAGGACGAGGACCAGCAGCTCGTCGCGCAGTTCTTTGTCGCTCAGCGCCTCGCCCTCCTCGGTCCGCGCCTGCAGCAGCAGCGAGAGGATGTCGCGCCGCTCGCCGAGATCGCTGGCGCCGCGGCGCCCCTCGATCACGGCGTACATCTGCCGGTCCAGCATCCGCAGGCCGACCTTCAGCGGCCCGACCGCCTCGTCGCGGCCGATCTGCAGCAGCTCGCCGATCTGCGCCTCGGGCCGGGTCGAGCCCGCGACCAACCGCCGGATCAGCTGCCGCAGGCCGTGCTCGGGGGTGCCGCGCCGCGGCCTGCCCTCGATGCCGAAGACGCCGGCCATGATCACGTCGAGGGTGATCGCCTGCATCCGCGGTGCCAGCGAGAAGGGGGTGCCGAGCGGCCAGCGGTCGATCTCGCGTTCGGTCGCCGCGGAGATCATCTGCGTGTAGCTGGCGATCGCCTCGCCGTGGAAGGGCGGCAGCAGCAGTTTGCGCT
>DASYKN010000046.1:0-5788 GCA_035995325.1 Solirubrobacterales bacterium | reverse complement strand
CCCCCCCCCCCCCCCTCCCCTCTCCTTATGATCGACGGGTGCCCGTAACTGCCGAGTTTCAGGACCGTGTCTCTGCCTGGGAGGAGATGTTCCTCTCCGAGCATGCGACCCGCTCCTATCCCGCCCAGCGGGTCGTCGAGGAGGCGGACAGCCCGCTGCGGACGCCGTTCCAGCGCGATCGCGACCGCATCGTCCACTCCAAGTCCTTCCGCCGCCTCAAGCACAAGACCCAGGTCTTCGTCGCCCCCGAGGGCGACCACTACCGGACCCGGCTCACGCACACGCTCGAGGCTTGCGGGATCGCCCGCACGGTCGCCCGCGCGCTCGGCCTCAACGAGGACCTGACCGAGGCGATCGGGCTCGGCCACGACCTCGGCCACCCGCCCTTTGGCCACGCCGGCGAGGAGGCGCTCGACACGGCGCTGCGCGAGCGTTGCGGCAGCGGCTTCCGCCATAACGAGCACTCGCTGCGGGTGGTCGAGGTGCTGGAGCGCGACGGCCAGGGGCTGAACCTGACCGCGCAGGTGCGCGACGGCATCCTCAACCACACCGGCGGCGCCAAGCCGGCGACGCTGGAGGGGCGGATCGTCAAGCTGGTCGACCGCGTCGCCTACATCAACCACGACATCGACGACGCCCTGCGGGCGGGGATCCTGCGCCCGGCCGACCTGCCGGCGGCCCAGATCGAGCTGCTCGGCCCGACCGGGTCGATGCGGATCGACACCCTCGTCCGCGACATCGTCGAGCGTTCCGAAGCCGCCGGCGACATCGTCCAAGGGGAGGAGATCGGCGGCGCGATGCTGCGCCTGCGCAAGTTCATGTTCGACCGCGTCTACCTCGGCCCCGAGACCAAGCGGGAGCACGAGAAGGTGGCGCGGACGATGCGCGGCCTCTTCGACCACTACCTCGAGCATCCCGACGAGCTGCCCGCGTGGGACCCCGGCGCCAGCGACGCCCAGCGCGTCACCGACTACATCGCCGGCATGACCGACCGCTTCTGCATCGCCAAGTTCGCCGCGCTGACGATCCCCGAGGAGGCCCGCTTCTAGTGGCCCTGATCTCCCCCGACAGCCTCGAGCGGGTGAAGCAGACGGCGGACATCGTCGAGGTGATCTCCGCCCACACCGACCTGCGCCGCCAGGGCGCGCGCTGGGTCGGGCTCTGCCCCTTCCACGAGGAGCGCACGCCCTCGTTCTCGGTCGACGCCGGGGAGAAGCTCTACCACTGCTTCGGCTGCGGGGTCGGCGGCGACGTGATCAAGTTCGTCGAAGAGAAGGACGGGCTCGGCTTCGCCGACGCGGTCGAGCTGCTGGCCGACCGCTACGGGATCGAGCTGGAGCGCGAGCAGGAGGACCCGCGGGCGGAGGCCAAGCGCCAGCGCCGCCGCCGGCTCGAGCAGCTGCTGGAGCGCACCGCCGCCTACTACGCCGGCTTCCTCTGGGAGGCGCCGGAGGCCGGCAAGGCGCGCGAGTACCTGGCCGGGCGCGGGCTCAGCGAGGAGACCCTGCGCGCCTTCGGCGTCGGCTACGCGCCCAGCGCCTGGGACAAGATCCTCGTCCGCGGCCAGCAGGCCGGCTTCAGCGTGCCCGAGCTGCGCGAGGTCGGGCTGGTGCAGAAGGGGCGCGGGGGAGGGGAGTACGACCGTTTCCGCTCGCGGATCATGTTCCCGATCCGCGACCGCCGCGGCCGCACCCTCGGCTTCGGCGGCCGGGCGATGCGCGACGACCAGGGCGCCAAGTACGTGAACACGGCGGAGACCGACTTCTTCCACAAGAGCCAGCTGCTCTACGGCGTCGATAAGGCGAAAGCGGCGATCGCCAAGGCGACCCGCGCCGTCGTCGTCGAGGGCTACACCGACGTCCTGGCGCTGCACCAGGCCGGGGTCGAGGAGACCGTGGCGGTGATGGGGACGGCGATCACCGGCGAGCAGGTCGCCACCCTCTCGGGAATGGTCGAGGAGGTGGTGCTGGCGCTCGACGCCGACTCCGCCGGCCAGGAGGCGATGCTGCGCGCGCAGCGCGTCGCCGCCGGGCGCAAGATGCGGCTGCTGGTGGCGGCGATGCCGGCCGGCGAGGACCCGGCCGAGATGATGGCCGCGGAGGGGGGAGCCGAGCGCTTCCAGGCGCTGATCGAGGCCGCCGTCGAGGTCAACGCCTTCCAGGTCGGGCTGGTGCTGGACCGCACCGACCCCGCCTCGCCGAGCGACCGCGACCGCGCCTTGGCCGAGGTCGCGCCGGTCCTGGCGACGATGGGGGAGTCGGCCAGCCGCGACGACCTGGTGCGCCAGGTGGCGGAGCGGCTCGACCTCGAGCCGGCGATGGTGATGGGCCGGGTGGTCTCGGCGCAGCCGCTCAGCGGCGGCTCCGAGCAGGCCCCCGCCAGTCCCCGCGCCCCGGTCGCGCAACCGCGGCGGGCGGCGGAGCTGACCTCGCGCGAGCGCCGCGAGCGGGCGCTGCTGGCGATGTGCATCGCCCTGCCGGAGGAGGGCAAGGACTACCTGGGGCGCCTGACCGACGCCCACCTCTCGCCGAGCGGCCTCAGCGCCGCCGCCTGGCTGCGCGAGAACCTCGACGACCCGGCCTCGAACCTGCCCGAGGACCCGGCGCTGGCCGGGGTCGTGACCGAGCTGGTGATGCTGGCCCACGACGAGCCCGCCTCACACGAGTCGATGGAGCTGAACTTCCTGCTGCTGGAGCAGCGCCGGCTCGAGGGCGAGATCGCCGCCGCCGCCGAGCGCGACGACTACGTGCGCCGCGCCGCGCTCAGCCGCGAGCGCGCCGCCCTGGTCGAACGGATCGCCCACACCCAACGGGTCAAGGGCTGAGTCGGTAAATTCCGAGCGGTCCGGTAGCCGCTTCCGGATCTCGCGTTCCGGGGTAGCTCAATCGGTAGAGCACTCGACTGTTAATCGAGTTGTTGTGGGTTCGAGTCCCACCCCCGGAGCTTTTCGCTGTCTGCGGCTAGGTGGAAGTCGGGGCGCGGGGCTTGGAAAGCGCCAGCTGCTCGACCAGCTCGGCGCCGCGCGCTGCGCCGTCGTTCTCCCGGCCCCAGGCGGCGATCTGCTCCGCCCTGGCGGCGAACGCGGGCTCGGCGAGGATGCGCTGGGCGGCCCAGCGGAGTGGCTGCGGCCGGCAGAGGCGCCAGGGCAGGGAGAGGCCGGCGCCGGCCGCGGAGACGCGCATCGCGGTCTCGCTCATGTCGCCGATGATCGGGCTGATCAGGACCGGGGTGCCGGCGCCGAGGGCGCGGGCGACGGTGCCGTGACCGCCGTGGGAGACGACGAGGGAGGCAGCCGGCATCAGCTGGCTGTAGCTGAGCCAGTCGACGAGGACGGCGTTGGCCGGGACCTCGATCGGGTGCTGGGGCCTGACCCGGTTGGTCGTCGCGACGACCCGGACCGGCTCGTCGGCGAAGGCCTTGAGCGCGGTGCGGACGAGGTGGTTGCCGGAGTCGTGGGCGGTGCTGGGGGCGACCAGGATCAGCGGCTCCTCACCCGGCGGCAGCTCGATCTCGGGGTGGGGGACCTCGAAGACCATCGGCCCGGTCACCTCGACCCCGGCCGGCCAGCGACGCGGGTACTCGAGCTGGGGATAGGTGGCGACCAGTGCCAGTTCGCTGCTGATGCCGCCGTGGAACCGCTCCGTCGGCGCCAGCCCGAGGCGTTCGCGCTGCAGGTTGAGGTCGCGGCGCCCGTGCTCGAGGCCGACGTCGAGGGCCCGCTGCCCGGTCCGCCAGATCGCCCGCCCCAGCGGCGTCCGCGGTGGCCGCAACCCGATCGCGAAGAAGGGGAGGCCGGGCTCCACCACCGGGTAGATATGAGGGATCAGGGTCGCCAGCGGGATCCCGGCCCGCTCGGCCGCCAGGCTCGGGGCCAGGGTGAGGATGTCGCTGACGGCGATGTCGGGCTTCATCTCCTCCAGCAGCGGCAGCAGCGCCCGCGCCGCCTCGGCGGCGTGCTGGCCGTCGGCGGAGTCCGGTTCCGGCGGCGGGAACATGCGGTATTCCTCGGCCGCCGCGAAGCCGAGTCCGGCGCCCTCCACGGCGGCCCGCCGCTCCTCCCAGGTCTCGACCACGACCTCGTGCCCGCGCGCCTTGAGCGCCTTCCCCAGCGAGATTGCCGGGAAGACGTGCCCCGGGTCGCCAAAGGCGGCCAGGAAGACGCGAAGTGACTTGCCGGCGCCCGCCATCCCCGCGCCGCCGCTAAGGAGTATCGAGGCCCTCGCCGGGGCGGGTGAAGACAATCTCCGGCACGTGGCAGTTGCGCGAGGTCCGCAGCAAGAAGCGCACCGCCTCGCCGAGGTCGGAAGGCTGGATCATCGCCTCGGCCGGCACCTGCTCCTTGGCGAACTCGGTCATCGGGGTGTCGACGAAGCCCGGCGCCAGCGCCGTGCACTGGATGCCGCCGCCGCCCGCCTCGCGGTGGGTCGACTGGGTGAAGTTGATCACCGCCGCCTTGGTCGCGGCGTAGATCGACAGCCAGGCCTGGCCCCCTTTGCCGGCGATCGAGGCGGTGTTGACGATCAGCGCCTTGCCGTGCTCGGCGCCGGCCTCGCGCAGCAGCGGCAGCCCCTCGCGGGTGCCGAGGATCAGCGCCCGCAGGTTCACCGCCAGCTGCATGTCAAGGTGCTTGGTCTGGATCTGCTCCATCGGCGCGCCGATCCCGACGCCGGCGTTGTTGACGAGGGTGTCGAGGCGGCCGTAGGCCGACTTGTGGGCGGCGAAGGCGGCGAGGACGTCCTCCTCCTCGGTCATGTTGGCGGCCACGGTCTGGACCTCGAAGCCGTCCGCGCGCAGCCCCGCCGCGGCCTGCTCCAGCTTGTCGGGCCGCCGTGCGGAGACGGTCAGGGCATGGCCCTCTTCGCCCAGGACCCGCGCAATCGCCAGCCCGATCCCACTCGAGGCTCCGGTCACCAGTGCTGCTCGCTCCGCCATCTCGCTCTCCTTCTCCTGTTTCGACGCCGGCCCGCACCCTATCTGGCGTCCCGACCTGTGGCCGGGGGGGTATCGCTTGGGCCTGCGGTCCGAATAACATGCCGCCGATGCGCGCCGCCCCTCGCCTCGCCCTGGCCCTCGCCTGCCTGCTCGCCGCCGCCGTGTTCGCGGCCGGCTGCGGCAGCGACTCCAGCTCGACCGACTCCACCTCTGCCGGGGGCGGCAGCGCCGAGAGCCGCCCGGCGCCGCCGAAGAGCGAGTTCCCGGCGACCGAAGGACGGACGCTGCGCGAGGTCCTGAAGGCCGCCGACGGCCCCTCGGAACTGGTCGTCTCACCGGCTGCGATGGCCTTCTACAAGGGCGAGAACCGCTACCCGTTCGGCGTCTTCGAACGCGACCGCAGCCAGATCTCCGACGCCGAAGTCGCCCTCTACTTCGCCAAGGCCCCGGCCGTGAAGCAGGGGGCGAAGTCGAAGTCCGGCAACAAAGGCCAGGCGGCCAAAGCGGAAGCGCAGGCGCTGGACGAGCCGGCGATCGGCCCCTTCCCGGCCTCGATCGAAAGCTTGGAGACGCAGCCCGCATTCCGCGCCAAGACGACCAGCGACGACCCTGACGCGGCTAGCGTCGTCTACTCGACCGATATCGACTTCCCCAGCGACGGCGAGTGGCGGATCGCGGCGCTGATCAAGCAGGGCGGCGAAACCACGGCGACGCTGCTGCCGAGCGCCACCGTGGGCGAATACGAAGACGTGCCGCGGGTGGGGCAGAAGGCGCCGCTGATCCACACGCCGACCCCCGCCGACGTCGGCGGCGACCTCTCGAAGATCACGACCCGCGTCCCTCCGGACACGCAGAA
>DASYKN010000045.1:0-1696 GCA_035995325.1 Solirubrobacterales bacterium | reverse complement strand
TGATGCCGCCCACTGGTACCGCTCGCTGCGCCAGCCGGTGCTGTTCGAGCAGGCGACCCGCGCCCTGCTCGCCGACGGCTTCGGCCTCTTCCTCGAGGCCAGCCCGCACCCGGTGCTGACGATGGCGGTCGAGGAGACGGCCGAGGCCGCGGCGCCCGAGCCGGTCGCGGCGCTCGGCACCCTGCGCCGCGACGAGGGCGGCCTGAAGCGCTTCCTGCTCTCACTCGGGAGCGTTCACGCGGCCGGGGCCGCGGTCGAGTGGTCGCCGCTGCTCGCCGGCGCCCACCCCGTGCCGCTGCCTGCTTATCCCTTCCAGCGCCAGCGCTACTGGATCGAGTCCAGCTCGCCCTCGGGAGACGCCTCCTCGCTCGGCCAAGCCGCCAACGAGCACCCG
Organism: Solirubrobacterales bacterium; assembly: GCA_035995325.1. Classification (GTDB taxonomy): domain Bacteria; phylum Actinomycetota; class Thermoleophilia; order Solirubrobacterales; family 70-9; genus VAYN01. The sequence goes on along the minus strand of DASYKN010000045.1, from coordinate 1,302 downwards.
CTGCTGGGCGCCTCGATCGCCCTCGCCTCCGAGGACTCGCACCTCTTCACCGGCCGCCTCTCGGCCCAGAGCCACCCCTGGCTCGCCGACCACGCGGTCGCCGGCGCCATCCTCGTCCCCGGCGCCGCCCTGGTCGAGCTGGCGCTCGAGGCCGGCCGCCAGGCCGGGGCGGAGGCGCTGGAGGAGCTGACGATCGAGGCGCCGATGCTGCTCAGCGAGGAAGGCGCCCTGCAGCTGCAGCTGCACGTCTCCGAGCCCGGCGAGGACGGCCGCCGGACGCTGGCGATCCACTCCCGCCGCGAGGAGCTTGCCGGCGCCGAGCTGCCGTTCGAGCGCAACGCCAGCGGCGCCCTCGCGACCGCGACCGCGACCGCGCCCGAGCGGCTGGAGGAGTGGCCCCCCGCCGGCGCCGAGCCGATCGAGACCGCCGGCTTCTACGAGCGGATCGCCGCGATCGGCTTCGAGTACGGCCCCGCCTTCCAGGGGCTGGAGGCGGCCTGGAAGCTTGGCGAGGACCTCTACGCCGAGGCCGCGCTGGCGCCCGAGCAGGCTGAGGAAGCGGAGCTATATGGGATCCACCCGGCGCTGCTCGACGCCGCCCTGCACCCCTCGCTGCTGGAAAGCGAGGAGGGCCTGCGCGTCCCCTTCTCCTTCACCGGCGTCCGCCTCTGGCAGGCCGGCGCCCGCGCGCTGCGCCTGCGCCTCGTCCCCGGCGAGAACTCGTTGACGCTCGAGGCCGCCGACGGCGACGGCGCTCCCGTCCTCTCGATCGAGTCGCTGCTGGCGCGCCCGCTCGACCCGGCCCAGCTCGGCGCCGCCGCCCGGGGGCCGGACTCGCTGCTCGCGGTCGGCTGGAGCGAGGTCGAGCTGGGCCGGGTCGCGGCAGGGCGGGAGGCAGGCGTGGGGGGCGGAGCCGCTGACGGCGCCGCCACGGTGGCGCGCGATGAGCCGGCCGAGCCGGTCCGGCTCGATGCCCCCGCCGGGCTCGACGCCGCCGCCGCCGCGCAGGCGCTCGCCGCGGCGGCCCTGGAGCGGCTGCAGCAGGCGCTCGCCGACCGCGACGGCCCCCGCCTCGCCTTCCTCAGCGAAGGCGCGGTCGCGGCGGGCGAGGGCGAGTCCCCCGACCCCGCCCAGGCCGCCGTCTGGGGCCTGGTCCGCTCGGCGCAGTCCGAGCATCCCGGCCGCTTCCTCCTTATAGACAGCGACGGCAGCGAGGCCTCCGAGGCGGCGCTCGCCGCCGCCCTCGCCCAGAGCGAGGAGCCGCAGCTGGCGCTGCGCGAGGGCACGGCGCTCGCCCCGCGC
>DASYKN010000044.1:0-1678 GCA_035995325.1 Solirubrobacterales bacterium | reverse complement strand
TGATGCCGCCCACTGGTACCGCTCGCTGCGCCAGCCGGTGCTGTTCGAGCAGGCGACCCGCGCCCTGCTCGCCGACGGCTTCGGCCTCTTCCTCGAGGCCAGCCCGCACCCGGTGCTGACGATGGCGGTCGAGGAGACGGCGGAGGCCGCGGCGCCCGAGCCGGTCGCCGCGCTCGGCACCCTGCGCCGCGACGAGGGGGGGCTCGCCAGCTTCGCCGCCGCTCTGGCCGCGGCGCAAGTCCACGGCGCCGCGGTCGAGTGGGCGCCGCTGCTCGCCGGCGCCCACCCCGTGCCGCTGCCCGCCTACCCTTTCCAGCGCCAGCGCTTCTGGGTCGAGCCCGCTGCCGGCGCCGGCGACGCCTCCGCGCTCGGGCAGGCGGCGACCGGCCACCCTCTGCTCGGCGCCTCGATCGCCCTCGCCTCCGAGGACTCGCACCTCTTCACCGGCCAGGTCTCGCTCGAGCTTCAGCCCTGGCTCGCCGACCACGCCGTCGCCGGCACCCCGATCCTGCCCGCCGCCGCCTTCGCCGAGCTGGCCCTCTGCGCCGGCCGCGAGCTGGGCGCCGAGCGCCTGCGCGAGCTGACCCTGGAGGCGCCCCTGGTCCTGCCGGCGCAGGGCACTGTGCAGCTGCGGATCGCCATCGCCGCAAGCAGCGCGGGGGAGCGCGAGCTGGAGATCCACTCGCGCCCGCAGCCGACCGAGCCGGGGGCAGGGGAGGAGGCGCCGTTCGTCCGTCACGCAGTCGGCGTGCTGGCGGCGCAACGGCCCGAGCGGCCCGGATCCGCCGTCGGGGCCTGGCCCCCGGCCGGCGCCGAGCCGCTCGCGGTCGACGCTTTCTATGACACCGCCGCGGCCGCCGGCCTCGACTACGGCCCCGCCTTCCAGGGCCTCGAGGCGGCCTGGAAGCTTGGCGAGGAGGTCTACGCCGATGTCGCGCTCGCCCCCGAGCAGGCCGGAGACGCCGCCGGCTTCGGGGTTCACCCGGCCCTGCTCGACGCGGCCCTGCACCCGGCGCTGCTCGACGCCGACCCGGCCGCGGGGCTGCGGCTCCCCTTCAGCCTCACCGGCGTCGCCCTGCACGGGGCGGGCGGCGTCAGTGCCCTGCGGGTGCGGATCGTGCCCACCGGGGAGCGGATCGCGATCACCGCCAGCGACCGCGACGGCAACCCGGTCTTCTCGATCGAGTCGCTCAGCTCCCGCTCCGCCGACCCCGCTCAGCTCGGCCTCGCCGCCGAGCGGCCGGGCTCGCTCTTCGCGCTCGCCTGGGAGCCGCACGAGCTGGCGGCGGCGGGGGAGGCAGAGGGCGCCGAGCCGGTCCGGCTTTCCCGGGCCGCTGGCGGCGACAACGGCAGCGGCCCGCTCGACCCGCCGGCCGCCGCGCAGGCGCTCGCCGCCGCAGCGCTGGAGCGGCTGCAGGAGGCGATCGCCAGCGGCTCCGAAGCCCGCCTCGCCTTCCTCACCAGCGGCGCCGTGGCGGCAGCAGCGGGGGAGGCGCCCGACCCCGCCCAGGCCGCCGTCTGGGGCCTGGTCCGCTCCGCGCAGTCCGAGCATCCCGGCCGCTTCCTCCTTATAGACAGCGACGGCAGCGAGGCCTCCGAGGCGGCGCTCGCCGCCGCCCTCGCCCAGAGCGAGGAGCCGCAGCTGGCGCTGCGCGAGGGCACGGCGCTCGCCCCGCGC
>DASYKN010000043.1:0-5155 GCA_035995325.1 Solirubrobacterales bacterium | reverse complement strand
AGCGGAATGGTCGCTCCAGCTGTGGGACGTGCCCGGTGCGCTCGAAGATCTCCAGGCGCGAGTGGGGGATGCGGCGGTGGTAGCTGACCGCCGCCGCGACCGGGATCACCCGGTCGGAGAGGCCGGCGAGAACCATGGTCGGCAGCTCGATCTCGGCGAAGCGCTCGCGGATGTCATGGCCGATCACCGCGCGCAGTGACTGCTCGAAGCCCTCGGCCTGGCGCAGCCCGCCCTCGAGCTGCTCGAGCAGGAGGTCGGCGCGCAGGCGGGAGGGGTAGCGCATGAACGGCCTGAAGACCATCTCCCGCGCCCGCGGCCGGGCGACGATCTGCCGTCCCCGGTCGGCAAAGCCGGGGCCGAAGTGCTTCCAGGCCCAGGCGGTCGCCGTCGCCCGCGGTTCCGGGCTCCAGGTGTTGATGATCCCGGCAGCGGAGACCAGGACCAGGCGGTTGAAGCGGCCCGGCGTCGCCGTCACCGCCTCGACCGCGATGAAGCCGCCCATCGAGTTGCCGACGATGGTCGCGTTCTCGATCCCCAGCTTCTCGCAGAAGTCGTGCAGGAGGCGGCCGTAGGCGGGCATGTCGATCTGCCACGACGGCATCGGGCTCGCCCCGAACCCCGGCAGGTCGAGCGCGATCGCCCGCCTGCCGCGGCCGAAGTGGGGGAGGTTCTCAAGCCAGTTCTGCCAGCTGCCGGAGATGCCGTGGACGAAGACGATCGGCTCGCCCTCGCCGATCTCGACGTAGTTGACGCTCGCTCCCGGCAGCTCGACCCGGTGCAGATGCTGGCGCCACTCGACCTGGCGCCACTCGGGGTCCGGATTGCCGTAGTCCGAGCCGGCGACGATGCGCGGGTCCCATTTCAGGGCCGCCGAGGCGTCAGCCCTTTCGGTCGCCATCCTTCTTCTTCCCCTCCGACACGGTCCTGATCGTGCCGGCGTTGACGAGCAGCTTCGGGCCGTCGGCCCGGGTCACCTCGAAGAGCGGAATCGACGCCGCTTCGGCCTCGCGGATCCGTTTCCCGATCTCCTCGAAGCTCTCCAGCACGACTACCGAGTGGTCCTCGCTGAAGCGGATGTAGGTCGGCATCGCCCGACCTTAGCCGAGGTCAGTGGATCAGGAGGGTGAAGGGGGCGTCGGCGGCCAGCCCGGCTGCGTAGGTCGCGACGTAGACGTTGCATCCGGGTTCGCCGGCGGGGGTGACGTCGGTGTAGACGGTGCCCTGCGGCGAGGAGCCGAAGTTGATCGTCGCGATCGCCGCGGTCGGGGCGGGATCGAGCCCGTCGATGCAGTAGAAGCCGCTGCCGGGCGTGTGCGGCCCGAAGATGTTGGCCTGGGTGATGCCGTCGCTGCGGGCGGCGATGATCGTGCCGTCGGCTTCGATCGTCGCGGTGCGGACCGTGTTGGCGGCGGCGAAGGCCGAGGCCGGTTTGCCGCCGAGCGCGTCGGCGTCGGTCGCGGTCGCGGCGGTGCCGGCGCTGGTCGCCGAGTCGGCGTGCCCGGCTTTGCTCGCGCTCGCGGCCGTCTCGGCGTGGCCGGCATTGGCCGCTTTGGCGGCTTCGTTGGCCTTGGGGACGGTGCCCAGGGTCGAGGCGTCGATCTGCGCCCCGCTCAGGATGCCGGAGATCTTCGCTGCTTCGATCGCGCCCTTCTTGATTTTCGCCGCGGTCACGGAGTTCTTCTTCAGCTGCTTGGCGCCGACGCTGTTCTTCGGCAGCTGGCTGGCCGCGTAGGCACCGCCGCCGAGGGCGATGAACAGGGCCAGGGTCGCGATCACGTTCGCGTAGGAAAGCCGGGGGCGCCACTTCTGCATGGGGATCTCCGAGTCGCTCGAGGGGACGGTTGAACCGATGTCGGCCAAACGCCGTCGCGACTGAAGCCGCTAGCGCAAGATCGCGTGCGGTTTACGCGTAGCCCATGCGTTCAAGCACGGGGATCTCGCGGATCTGCGGCGGCTGCAGGTGGTCCCAGAGGATGCCGCGAGGCCGCTCGTACTGGGGCTCGACTTCGATCACCGCGCGCGGCGTCGCGATCAGATCGCAGGGCAGGTCGTGGGCGGTGACCATCAGGTGCTGGCGCAGGATCTGCATCGGGTGGACGGTGGTGGCGACCGTGGTGCGGCTGTCGATCTTGCCGGCGTGGACGAGGATCCCGTACTCGAGGTCGTGGTAGCCGCCGCCTTTGCCGATCCGCGCCCCGCTGAGGTTGACCGCAACCGAGCCGCAGAGGACGAAGTCGATGTCCGGCAGGTCGTCGAGCGCGACCACGCGGCCGTGCTTCAGCGCCCCCTTGATCGTCGCCGCCTCTTTGACCGCGGCCTTCGAGAGCTTTTTCGGGTCGAGGACGCGGAAGGGATGCGGGTCGCGCAGCCGCGGCACCGCCATGATCACTGTCTTGCCGTCTTCCAGGGCGATTCGCCGGGCGTGGGTCTGGGGCGAGTCGGGGTTGGCCTTGATCACCCGGGCGCGCTTCCAGAGCCGGTGCCCGGCGAGCTTCTCGGCCGCCAGCTTGGCGCCGCCGAAGTTCGGGATCCGGCCCTCGGCGCCGGGGAAGCGCGAAACGCCCTCGCGTTCCATCGCTTTCCAGACCTCCTCGCGAACCTCGTCCTTGGTTAGCACCCGGCGAAAGATATCCGCCCCGCTGCCGATAAGACCGATGCAACTGCGAAATTGCAGGGAAGACGAACGTCCGGGACGAATGATCCGACTGCTTAAACTTTTCGCAATCGGGTTACCGTAAGTCGGAGCCAAGTCGAGAGACAAGTCGAGACAGTGGGACGCAAGACCTCAATAGCTGTGATTGCCGTCGCCGTGCTGGTTGTCCTCGGCGCGGGCGGCGCCTACGCCTACGACAGCTCCCAGAAGGACAAGATCGCCGACGGCGTCACCGTCGCCGGGGTCGACGTCGGCGGACTCGACCAGGACGAAGCCAAGGCGTTGGTGCGCAAGGAACTGCTGGCGCCGCTGCGCCAATCGCTGCGGGTCGGCTTCGACGGCGACGGCTGGCGGCTGCCGCGCGCCAAGCTCAAGGTCAACGCCAATGTCGACGCCGCGGTCGAAGAAGCCCTCGCCGACAGCCAGGACGGCGGCCTCCCCGGGCGCCTGGTCCGCTACGTGACCGGCAACGACGTCAGCGAGAGCATCTCGCCCGAAGTGACCTACTCCAAGCGCTCGATCAACCGCTTCGTGCGCCACGTCGCCGCCGAAATCGACCGCGAACCGCGCAACGCCGACGTCGAAGCGAGCGGGGACTCGCTCACGGTCGTCGCCGGCGAGAACGGCCGCAAGCTGCGCGACAACCGCTTGACCAAGGATCTCAACGCCGCCGTCCTCAGCGCCAGGGCGCCGCACACGATCCTCGCCAAGGTCCACGCGACCAAGCCGGAAGTGACCAAGCGCGAGGTCGCGGCCGAGTACCCGTCCTACCTCACGCTCGACCGCTCGACCTTCACCCTGCGCCTCTGGGAACACCTGAAGCTGGCCAAGACCTACACCGTCGCGGTCGGCATGGAAGGCCTGGAAACGCCCGAAGGCGGCTACGAAATCGAGGAAAAGGAAGAAAACCCGACCTGGCACGTGCCGGAATCCTCCTGGGCGGGCTCGCTCGCCGGCCAGGACATCCCGCCGGGCCCCTCGAACCCGATCAAGGCCCGCTGGATGGCGATCTACGAAGGGGCCGGGATCCACGGCACCGAAGAGACCGAATCGCTCGGCTCGGCGGCTTCCCACGGTTGCGTCCGCATGGCGATCTCCGACGTGGAAGAACTCTACGACCGGGTCGAAGTGGGCACGCCGATCTACATCGGCTAGCTGTCTCGGTTTTCGCCCGTGCGCAGGACGAACGGGAGGGAGGACGAATTCAGCTTTGTGAACTGGGACGAGGCGATCGCCGACTACGACCGCGACCTGCGGGCGCGCAACGCGGCCGAGCGGACGCGGCGGGCCTACGGGGTCGACCTCGCCGGGTTCGTCGCCTGGGCGGCGCCGCAGGGGCTGGGGCCGGGAGACGTGCGCTACCGCGACGTGCGCCGCTTCGCGGCCGGGCTCTCGTCCGCCGACGCGGCGCCGGCGACGGTGGCGCGCAAGCTGGCGGCGATCCGCGGCCTCTACAACTTCCTGGTCCGGACCGAGTGGGCCGGGCAGAACCCAGCCGAGCTGGTCTCCAGCCCCAAGCGCGGCGAAAAGCTGCCGAAGGTGCTGACGACGACGCAGATGCGCTCGCTGCTCGAGGTGATCCCGGCTCGCACCCCGCTGGAGCTGCGCGACCGGGCGATGCTGGAGCTGGCCTACTCCTGCGGCCTGCGCTGCGAGGAGATCGTCAACCTCGACCGCGGCGCGATGGACTTCGAGAGCGAGCAGCTGCGAGTCCTCGGCAAGGGCCAGAAGGAGCGGATCCTGCCGGTCGGCGAGCCCGCCCAGAAGGCGCTGCGGAGCTATCTCGACCGCGGCCGCCACGCGCTTGCCTCCGATCCGGGCGAGCCGGCGCTGTTCCTCTCCAAGAGCGGCCGCCGCCTCTCCAACTCCGACGTCACCCGCCGTTTGGGTCTCTGGACGCGCGAAGCGGCGATGGCGGCGGGGGTCTCGCCGCATTCACTTCGTCATTCATTCGCCACCCATTTGCTCGAGGGAGGGGCCGATCTGCGTACCATCCAGGAGTTGCTCGGCCACGCGTCGATCTCGACCACCCAGGTTTACACCCGAGTCGATGCCGCCCGCCTGCGCGACACCTACGCCGCAAGCCACCCTCGTGCGTGACCCAATGACCCTTCCTAAACGTAGAATCGCCTAACGGGCATGGACACTGGCGTAAAAGAGGTGGAGCTGCGCGATTTGTGGCGCCGCTACAAGGACGACGGCGACGGGACCGCGCGCGAGCGCCTGGTCGTCGCCTACTCGCCGATGGTCAAGTTCGTCGCCGGCCGGCTCGGCGCCGGGCTGCCCTCGCACGTCGAAGACGCTGACCTGATCTCCTACGGCCTGGTCGGCCTGATCGGCGCGATCGAGCGCTTCGAGCCCGAGCGCGGGATCAAGTTCGAGACCTTCGCGATGACCCGCATCCGCGGCGCGATCATCGACGAACTGCGCTCGCTCGACTGGGTGCCCCGCTCGGTGCGCTCGCGGGCGCGCGAGATCGAGGCCGCGCAGGCGAAGCTGGAG
>DASYKN010000042.1:0-5308 GCA_035995325.1 Solirubrobacterales bacterium | reverse complement strand
GAGGGGTGGGTCTCGGCGGAGCCTCCCGCTGTTGCTCCGCCGAGACCCTCCCCTCTCCTTCTAAGCAGCCGCCCTCAACTGCACGTGCGCGTGGTGCTCCAGCGTCTCGCCGACCGCGCGCTCGACCTGGCGCAGGGCCAGCGGCTCGGCCGGCGGCGCCGCGGCCAGCGGCTGCGCCAGGGCCGCGACCATGAAGCGATGGGCTTCCTCGGAGAGGCCGAACGAGCCCGCTTCGCAGCCGGCGCAGACGACCCCGCCGGCGGCGCCGGAGAAACCGGCCAGATGCTCGGCCTCGCCGCAGGTCGCGCAGCTGGCCAGCTCCGGGGCGAAGCCGGCCACCAGCGCCAGCTTGAGCCGGAAGGAGAGCGCCACTTCGAGCCCCGCCGCCCGCGGCTGGGCAGGGTCGTCGAGCAGCTCCAGGTAGCGGCAGAGCAGGTTGTAGGCGGGCTGGTTGGCCTCGGCCGAGTCGAGCAGGCGCAGCACCCCGTCGCAGGCGCGGGCGCCGGCACTGAGCGCCGGGCCGGAGGAGCGCAGGCGCGGATAGCCGTCGATCGTGGTGACGCCGGTCACCGTCATCAGGTCGCCGCGGCCTTCGTGCAGCATCAGGTCGAGCCGGAAGAACGGCTCCAGGCGGCCGCCGAAGCGGGATTTGGGCTTGCGGGCGCCCTTCGCGATCGCCCCCAGGCGACCGCGGGTCCTCGAGTAGAGGTGGAGGATGCGGTCGGCCTCGCCGTAGCGAATGCTGCGCAGGACGATCGCCTCGGTCTTGACGGTCTTTCCGGCCACCCTCCTACTTTGCCCGGCGGCGCGGACGGCGAGACGGCTAGGCGCGGCGCCGCCGCGGACGCTTGCGCAGCTTCAGCTGGCAGCTCGGGCAGAAGTAGGTCGAGCGGCCGCCGACGACGATGCGGACGATCTCGCCCCCGCAGGAGGGGCAGGGCTGGCCCACGCGGGTGTGGACGAGGAACTCGTTCTGCATCGTCCCCTTCTCGCCGCGGCCGTCGCGGTAGTCGTCGATCGAGGAGCCGCCGTGGTCGATCCCCGCCTCCAGCGCGGCGACGACGGCGTCGCGCAGCGCCACCAGATGCTCGGGCTTCATCGAGCCGGCGGGCGAGAGCGGGTGCAGGCGAGCGCGGTAGAGCGCCTCGTCGGCGTAGATGTTGCCGACCCCCGCAACGCCCTTCTGGTCGAGCAGGAACGACTTCAGCGGCGCCGTCCGACCCGCTGCCATCAGCCCCAGCGCCTCCGGCGTGAACTCGGGCGAGAGCGGCTCGATCCCGACCTTGCCGGCGAAGCGGTCCTCGAGCCGGTCGTCGTCGATCAGGAAGGCCTCGCCGAAGCGGCGCGGGTCGGTGAACCAGACCTCGCGGCCGTCGTCGAGCAGGAAGCGGGCGCGCAGATGGCGGGCGGAGGTCGAACGCTCAGCCTCGTAGAGGCGCCGTCCCTCGGAGGGGTCGAGGACGTCGTCCCCCTCGACCAAGACGAGGTTGCCGGTCATCCGCAGGTGCATGACCAGCGTCTGGCCGCCCTCGAGTCCCAGCAGCAGGTACTTGCCACGGCGTCCCAGGCCCTCGATCGTGCGGCCGCTGACCGCCGCGCCCAGCTTCGCCGCCGGCACCGGCCGCGACCAGCGCTCGTCCAGCACCTCCAGCGACTCGATCCGGCGCCCTTCCAGCTCCGGCTCGAGCTGGCGGGCGACGGTCTCGACCTCGGGCAGCTCCGGCATCCCGCAGTTCTACTCGATGCGCCTTCGTTCCTTGTCACCCAGAGGGTTACAAGCGACGAACGCGCTCACTGGGGCGGCGTCAGTCGCTACTGGCCCGGGGGTGCGCCTCGAAGTAGACCTCCTTGAGGCGGTCGCCGGAGAGGTGCGTGTACATCTGGGTGGTCGAGATGTCGGCGTGGCCGAGCATCTCCTGCACGGCGCGCAGGTCGCAGCCGCCGGCGAGCAGATGGGTGGCGAAACTGTGACGCAGGGTGTGCGGGCTCATGCGGCCGTCGAGGCCGGCATCGCGGGCGTGGCGCTGGACGATCTTGTAGAGGCCCTGGCGGGTCAGGGGGCCGCCGCGGAAGTTGAGGAACAGCTTCGGCTCGTGGCGTTCTTCGACCAGCTTCGGCCGGCCGCCGCGCAGGTAGCCGTTGATCGCCGCGATCGCCTGGCGGCCAAGCGGGACCATGCGCTCCTTCGAGCCCTTGCCGCGGGCGCGCAGGAAGCCCTCGTGGGTGTCGACGTCGCCCAGCTCCAGCCCGATCGTCTCCGAGGCGCGCAGCCCGCAGGCGTACATCACCTCCAGCAGCGCCCGGTCGCGCAGCGTCGTCGGCTCGCTCCCGCGCGGCGAGGCGAGCAGCTTCTGCACCTCGCTGTAGTTGAGGACGTGCGGCAGTTTCTTCGCCCGGCGCGGGGCGCTCAGCGCCGCGGTCGGATCGTCGCCGATCAGCTCGTCGCGGCGCAGGTGCTTGTAGAAGGAGCGCAGGCAGGCGGCCTTGCGGTGGATCGTCGAGGCCGAGCAGGGCGGGCGGCCCTCGCCGGTAGCCAGCTCGGCGAGGAAGTCGGCGATGTCGGCCGGGCGGGCGGCCAGCGCGTCGCAATCGTGGGCCCCGAGGTATTCGCCGTACTGATGCAGGTCGGTGCGGTAGGCGTTGAGCGTGTTGCGCGAGAGGCCGCGCTCCAGCTCCAGGTAGGAGAGGAAGTCGAGCACGAGGCTCTCGAAGCGGGCGTCGGCGCCCGGGCTGGCGGGCGCAGACGGAATCGCGGGCTTGACTGCGATCGCCATGGGACGCAGGTTCTCTCCGCCAGCGGTCAAACCTCTAGCCGCAAGCGGCGGCCCAGAACCCGCGGCGCGCGGGCGCTCGGCCGCGCGCAGGGTTAGTCGGCGAGCAGGCGGCCGGCGGCGAGCGGCGCGGCGAAGAACAGCGGGTCCTCGGCGAGGCCGCGTCCCATCGTCCGCGTCGGCAGGCCCGAGGCGGCATAGGCGTCGAGGTCGACCGGGGCCGAACGCAGGCGATGGGCGCCGGGCGCCGCTTCCAGCGCGGCGGTTATCTCGTCCCAGCCCTCGGGCACCGCGACCTCGACCGCGGCCAGCAGCAGTTCGAGGACGGTGTAGGTGTGATGGCTGACGTCGACGTGGCGTTGGCGCGGGTCGCTCGAGGAGAGGCGTGGGGAGACCAGCGTCGGCAGGCGCAGCGAGAGCGCCGCGTGGGCGCTGTCGAGCGCGGCCATGCCGCCGTGGCCGAACTCGGTTTCGGAGCCGATGATGCCGGGACCGGCGCCGATCAGTACAGCGTCCCAGCCGAGGCGGTTGGCGGCGGCGTCGAGGGCGCCGACCGCGCTGAGCGCCTCATGCTCGCCGCCATAGGCGGGCGCGGCGGTGACGTGGCCGCAGAGCAGGCCCCGCTCGCGCAGCTCGGCGACGTCGCGCGAGAGCGACCCCGGCAGCGCCCCGCCCGCGGTCTGCACGTAGCCGACGCGGATCCCCGGCGCCGCCTCAGTCGCGGCCCAGGCAGCCGGAGCGAGGTGGCCGTGGAGAGGCAGGACGAGGACCGGCACATGGGAAGAAGCGGCCCCAGACTCCTCGTCGGCGGGGGGCCCTGCTTCCGCGGTTCCTTTCCCACGCAGTTCGTGGTTACGGAACCGCGCCTTCGGCAGCGCCTCGACCGGGTCGACCGGGTGTTGCAGGGAGGTGTAGTTGAGCTTGATCACGTGCTCGTCGCCGGCCCCTCCCCCGCCCTCGAGGCCGCGGCTGAGGTTGACGTGGACGACGTCGAAGCCGCCGGAACCGAGCCCGAGGTCAAGTGCGGCGACGTTGACCACCACCTCGTCGCCCTCCCGCATCTCACCCAGCAGCGTCGTGTCCGCCCAGGCCTTGCGCCGCTCGCCGTCGACCTCGATCGTCAGCGGGTCGGCCGCGGCCACAATCCCGCGGCGCAGCTTCAGCCGGCCGCTCACGCCGAGGCCGCGCCGGCGTCCCCGTTGGCGCCGTCGCCCCCTTGCGCGGCGACGGCGCTGACAATCCCTTCGCAGACCGCGAGCATCTTCTCGAGGCTGGCCGCCGGCACGTGCTCGTCTTCGGTGTGGACGGCGTCGGTGCCGTTGGCGAGGAGGACGCAGTCGAAGCCGTCGAGGCGGAAGACGTTGGCGTCGCTGCCGCCGCCGATCCGCGCCCGCACCGGCTCCAGCCCGGCCCCGCGCAGGCCGGCCTCCGCCAGCGCCAGCGCCGGCGAGTCGGAGGGCACCTCGTAGCCGCGGAACAGCTCTTCGATCCGCACGTCGACGTCGCAGCCATGCTCGCTGGCGCCCCAGGCGCAAGCGTCGGAGATCTGCCCGGCGACCTCGGCGGCGCGGCCGGCGTCGAGGCTGCGCGCCTCGGCCTGCAGCCAGGCGTGCCCGGGGACGACGTTGCCGGAGGTGCCACCGTGGATCAGGCCGACGTTGGCGGTCGTCTGCTCGTCGAGCCGGCCCAGCTCCATGCGGGAGACCGCCGCGGCGGCGGCGGCGATCGCGCTGCTGCCGTCCTCGGGCCGGATCCCGGCGTGCGCCTCGACGCCGCTGAAGTCGGCGCGGAGCTTCTGCTGGGTCGGGGTGGCGACGATCACCTCGCCGACCGGCCCGGCGTGGTCGAGGACGAAGCCGGCCCGCGATCGCAGCACCGAGGCGTCGAACGCTTTCGCCCCGCGCAGGCCCTGCTCCTCGGCGACGGTCAGGACCAGCTCGATCCCGACCGGGGGCGGCGTGGCCGTATGGCGGGCGACCAGCTCCATGAAGACCGCGACCGCCGCCTTGTTGTCGGCGCCGAGGATCGTCTCGCCGCGGCTGCGAAAGACGCCTTCGTCCTCGATCACCTCGACCTGGCCCCGGTGGGGAACCGTGTCGAGGTGGGCGCAGAACATCACCCACTCCTCGCGGCGGCCCGGCAGCCGCGCCAGCAGGTTGCCGGCTCCGGCTCCCGCCGGCCCGGCGGCGTCGTCCTCGCTGACCTCGAGCCCAAGCGCGCGCAACTCGGCGGCCGCGGTGTCGGCCACCTCGCGCTCCTCGCCGGTCGGGCTGCGGATCTCGCAGAGCCGGACGAAGGTCTCGAACAGCCGTGAGCTCACATCGGCCACGGCGCCAAGGCTAACTCAGCCAGCTCAGCCGGAGTGACGGGCGCCGATGTCGCTCTCGGCGGCGTCCTCGACGACCTCGTCCTCGAGGCCGGCGCCATCGGCGGGGCGCTCGCCGGCGTGGCGGGCGGCGGCGCCGACGAACTCGCGGAACAGCGGCTCGGCCCGGTTCGGCCGGGAGTTGAACTCCGGGTGGTACTGGGAGGCGACG
>DASYKN010000041.1:0-25915 GCA_035995325.1 Solirubrobacterales bacterium | reverse complement strand
AGCTACGCACGGAACGGATAACCGCTGAAAGCATCTAAGCGGGAAGCCGTCCTCGAGATGAGCTCTCCCATCCCCTTGAGGGAGTAAGACCCCTGGTAGACCACCAGGTTGATAGGCCGGCGGTGTAAGCGCAGCAATGTGTTCAGCTGACCGGTACTAATGGTTCGAGGGCTTGACGGATGTTTTAATTACCCTGCCCATTGAGGCCTTGTGCGGTTTTCAAGCTCCACCGGGGCGTTGTCTCGCAAAATTCCGGTGGTGCATGGCGAGTGGGAAACACCTCTTCCCATTCCGAACAGAGCAGTTAAGCCACTCTGCGCCGATGGTACTTGGGGGGCAACCCCCTGGGAGAGTAGGTCGCCGCCGGTTCTTCGTAGTGCGGCCCGCGACGAAGTAAGTCGCGGGCCGATTTCGTCCGATTAGCGGCGCGCTACGCCACCGTCGAGTGGCTCGCGTGGCGCTGCCACGCCACGCCCCTCGTCGGTGGCGTTTCGCTAGCTACTCGGACGTCTCGGCCTCGCGCCTGACTCCGTCGAGGGCCGCGGAAGGGTTGTCGTCTTCCACGAACGCTGGCTCGGAGGGGGCCTCATGCATGCTGCTCAGTCGCCACCAAACGGCGAAAACCCGACCCCAGGCGGCGCTTAGCGCCCGCGCGGCAGCCCTACGGACGCAGGAGGAAGGGGCCGTCGATGCGGTGGCGCCGCGTGCTGGCGATCGGTCGGGGCGTCGGCGCGCTGAGGCGGAGGCGGATTGGGGCGCCCGGGATGGGCGCCGGTTCGCCGGCCCGCCGCCGCCGGCTCGTCCCGGATGGGGCGGTGCGGCGGTGGCGGGTCTCGCAGCTCGGCGTAGTTCTCCCAACGGGCTCAAGCCCGTACTCGCCGAGCGTGGCGAAGTCGATCAGCAGGTCGACGGCATCGGTCAGCCGCCAGCTCAGATTTTTCTTTGAATCGAACATGAGTTCGTAAGGTACGCCGGTCCTCGGACGGCATGCCGATGCTGCAATTGTACTTGCAGGCGGCGCCTGGAAATGGCTCTGTGAAGCGGAATCGGCGCCGGTGGCACGCCGCAGCGCTACTGGTCGCCAGTAGCGCTGCGAACCCCAGAAGCGCGTTTTGGAGACGATCCGGCGGGGCTTTTGCCGTGGACTGGATCCACGCCTCGCTTCGTCTCGCAGCGCGGATCTTACGGCGCTTTAGGGGGTTCTGGCAAATCCCAGCACGAGGCGGGCGGTCTCGGCCGGTTTCTCGACGTTGGGCGAGTGTCCGGCGCCCGGGACCAGCACGGTCTCGGCGCTGGGGTCGCCACGACGGTATGCGGCCAGCGCTGCTCGCGGGTCGTTGGCGATCTGCTCCTCGGCGCCCATGATCGCCAGCAGCGGCTTGCCGGTGCCTGCGGCACGCTGGGGCAGCGGTTCTTCGCCCGAGTAGTCGTCGTAGGCGTCATGGGCGCCGACGTAGGCGCCGTAGGTCATCCGCTTGACGTCTGCGACGAAGGCGTCGGGAACGTCGAAGCCGGGCGCGAAAGCGATTCCGAGGCCGTCGCGGATCGAGAAATCGGGCTTGACCCGCCACAGCAGCTGGCCGATCACCGGCTTGAAGGGAAGTTCTCCGACGAAGCCGACGTCGCCGTAGGAGTTATCGGGAATGCTGTCGATCAGGACCAGACGGTTGACCAGCTGCGGCGAGCGTTCGGCCAACGCCACCGAGACCGGGCCCCCGAGCGAGTGGCCGACGACCTCGGCGTCGCTCACTTCCAGCCTTTCCAGCGCCTCCGCGACCAGGCCTGCCTGGTCGGGAATCGAGTATCCGTCGCTCGGCTTTTCTGCCCCGTCGTGGCCCAGCAGGTCGATCGCGATCACCCGGTGCTGGCGTTCGAGCGCGGGCCGCATCCCGTCCCACCAGTCAATTCCGCAGGTGAAGCAGTGGATGAGGACGATCGGCGCCCCGTCGCGAGGGCCGCCTTCGACGACCTGCGTCTTGCCGCCGGCGAGGTCGAAGATCCGCCCGCCGGGAACGGTGACCTCGGCCGGCTTCGTTTCCCCGTCGATCAAGAGGGTGTTGACGAGCAGCAGCGCGATCAGCGCTACGACGACCCCAATGCCGATCTTCCAGCCTCGCGCCATGGCGGTCGTTACCCTAGCCGCGATGGAGAAATTCGTTATCCAGGGCGGGGTGCCGCTCTCCGGCGAGCTGACCGTCGCCGGCAACAAGAACGCCGCCCTGCCGATCCTCGCCGCCTGCCTGCTGACCGAGGGAGAGCTGCTGCTGCACCGGGTGCCGCGAATCCGCGACACCGAGGCCCAAATCGCCCTGCTCGAGCAGCTCGGAGTCGAGGTCGCCTGGGTCGCCGACAACAGTGTCCGCCTCTGTGCCGCCGGCGTCACCGAGACATCGGTCGACGAGGAGCTGTCGAGCCGGATCCGGGCCTCGTTCCTGCTCGCGGGGCCGCTGCTGGCCCGCTTCGGCGAAGCGCGGATGCCGCCCCCCGGCGGCGACTTCATCGGCCGCCGCCGTCTCGACGCCCACCTCGATGCCTTCAAGGACCTCGGCGCCCGCATCGACGGCAACCGCTGGATCGAGCTGAGCGCCCCCACGGGCCTCTGCGCCTGCGAGATTTTCATGGACGAGCCCTCGGTGATGGGCACCGAGAACGCGCTGATGGCGGCGGCATTGACGCCTGGCCAGACCAAGATCTCCAACGCCGCCTCGGAGCCGCACGTACAGGACCTGGCGCGCCTGCTGACCAAGATGGGCGCCCGCGTCGACGGCATCGGCTCCAACGTCATGGTCGTCAACGGCGCCGAGCATCTGAGCGGCGCCGAGCACACGATCTCGCCCGACCACATCGAGGTCGGCAGCTTCATGGCCCTGGCCGCCGCGACCGGCGGCGAAGTGCGGATCCGCGACGCCGGGCCCGACGACCTGATGATGGTCCGCCGCCAGTTCCGCCGCCTCGGCCTTCGCTCCGAGATCGAGGGCGAGGACGTGATCGTGCCAGCCGGGCAGGAACTGCAGGTCGAAGCCGACCTCGGCGACGCGATCCCGAAGATCGAGGACGGCCCCTGGCCGGCCTTCCCGGCCGACCTCACCTCGATCGCGCTGGCGCTGGCGACGCAGGCCAACGGCGAGATCCTGATCTTCGAGAAGATGTTCGAGAACCGCCTCTTCTTCGTCGACAAGTTGGTCGCGATGGGCGCTCGGATCACGCTATGCGATCCCCACAGGGCGATCGTCAGCGGTCCGAGCCGGCTTCACGGCGAGCGCGTCGAGAGCCCCGACATCCGCGCCGGGATGGCCATGCTCATCGCTGCCCTGGCCGCCGATGGCACATCCCATATCGGCAACATCCGCCAGATCGACCGCGGCTACGAGCAGATCGACGAGCGCCTGCGCGGGCTCGGCGCCCAGATCGAGCGCGTCTCTGCAGAGGTCCCTGCGTAGCAGGGCTTTTCGCTCCGTTCTCGTAAGGTCAGCGGCATGATTCACCCGATCCCGCCAGGAACCCGCGATGTGCTGCCCGACGAGATGCGCGAGCTGCGGCGCCTACACGCGGCGCTGATCGGCGTCTTCGAGGAGCGCGGCTACGGCGAGGTGGCGACGCCGGCAATCGAGTACGACGAGGTTCTCGCCCGTGGCGACGACCAGCGGGTTGTCGGCCGCACCAGCGGCGCCTACCGTTTCTTCGACGAGAGCGGCGATCTGCTGACCCTGCGCTCCGACATGACGGTGCCGATCGCCCGCCTCGTCTCCAGCCGCTTCGCCGCTGCCGAGACGCCGCTGCGCCTCTTCTACCTCGCCAGCGCCTACCGGGCGGTTCGTCCGCAGCGCGGTCAGATGCGCGAGTTCGTCCAGGCCGGAGTGGAGCTGATCGGCGCGCCGGCGCCGCAGGGGACGGCCGAGGTTGTCGAGGTGCTGGAGGCGGCGCTCGACGCCGCCGGGCTGAACCGCGCCGTGATCGGCCTCGGCGACGCCGACCTCTATCGCCAGCTGCTGACCGAGCTCGGAGTCGAGGGCGCTGCTCGCGACTCGATCATCGAGCGGCTCGCCAGGCACGATCTGGTCGGCCTCGAGGCCGAGCTGTCCGAAGTCGAGGGAATCAGCGACGAGCAATGCGCGACCTGCGTCGCGCTTTCGCAGCTGCGCGGCGGCAGCGAGGTCCTGGAGCAGGCAAGGTCGATCGGCGGCGCCGCGGTCGAGCGGGCGACGGCGCGGCTGCAGGAGACCTACGACGAGCTGGAGCGGCGCGGCGCGGCGGACCGGGTCCGAATCGACCTTGGCCTGCAGCGCGACCTCGGCTATTACAGCGGCGCCATCCTCGAGGTCTACGACCCGGCGCTGGGCTACGTGCTGGGCGGCGGCGGCCGTTACGACCGGCTGCTGAAGCGCTTCGGCGTCGATCTGCCGGCGGCCGGCTTCGCCCTCCACCTGGAGCGGGTCCACCTCGCCCAGATGGAGGAGGAGCGGCGCGGGGGGGAGCGGCGATGAGCTTCGAGGTAGCCGGGCTCGGCGCGGCCAAGGCCGACGGGCCGCTGAAGCTGGCGGTCCCGCGCGGCGCTCTTTATGGCGAGACGCTCGACATCCTCGACGCGATCGGCGTCGACACCTCCGAGGCGCGCGGCGACTCGCGCTCGCTGATCTTCGAGACCGAGGGGATGACGCTGGTGACGATGCGCCCCTCCGACGTTCCCACCTACGTCGAGGCCGGCGCCGCCGACGTCGGCATCACCGGCAAGGACGTGTTGGCCGAGCAGGCCGACCGCATGGTCTACGAGCTGCTCGACCTCGGCTTCGGCCGCTGCCGCATGGTCCTCGCCGGGCGCGTCGGCGACGAGCGGCTGGGGGAGTCCGAGCGGCGCCTGGGGATGATGCGGATCGCGACCAAGTACCCGCGGATCGCCGAGCGCTACTTCGATTCGACCGGGCGCCAGATCGAACTGATCGAGGTCAAGGGCTCGGTCGAGCTGGCGCCGCTGATCGGGCTCGGCGACGGCATCGTCGACCTCGTCGCCACCGGCCGCACCCTGGAAGAGAACGACCTCGAGGTGCGCGAGGAGATCCTCGAGTGCAGCGCCCGCTTCGTCGCCAACCGGGTCGCCCACAAGCTGCGCGCCGCCGAGGTCGACGAGCTGACGGGGAAACTGAGAGAGGCGACGGCCAGGTGAAGGCGCGCCGCTTCGAGTGGAAGGGGGCGGCCACCACCACCGCCTTCATCCGCGCCTACGCCGCCGCTGCGGCGCCGGCGATCGACGTCGAGGCGATCTTCCACGAGATCGTCGGCAGGCCGCCGACGGCGAACTCGCCGGACCAGCGCGAGGCCGCGGTACTGGCGTTGACCAACCGCTTCGACGCGACCGAGCTACCACGCGAGCAGCTGGGCGTGGACCCGGCGCTCGCCGCCGCCGCGCTGGCGGGGCTGGCGCCGGAGCTGCGCGAGGCGCTCGAGCTGGCTGCCGCCAACGTGCGCGCGGTCGCCGAGGCGCAACTCGGTGACGAGCGCACGGTCGAGCTGCCACAGGGCCAGCGGGTGAAGCTGCGCGAAGTGCCGGTCGCTGCGGCCGGCATCTACGCCCCCGGCGGTCGCGCCACCTACCCCTCCAGCGTGCTGATGTGCGCGCTGCCGGCTCGGGTGGCCGGGGTCGAACGGATCGCGCTCGCCTCGCCGCCCGGGCCCAACGGCGAGCTGAACGAGCTGGTGCTGGCCGCCGCGGCGCTCTGCGGGATCGAGGAGATCTACGCCATCGGCGGCGCCCAGGCGATCTTCGCGCTCGCCCACGGCACCGAGACGATCGACCCGGTCGACGTGATCGTCGGACCCGGCAACGCCTGGGTGCGAGAGGCGAAGCGGCGGGTCGCCGGGACGGTCGGGATCGACTCGCTGGCCGGCCCCTCGGAGCTGATGCTCGTCGCCGGCCACGACACCGACCCCGAGTGGGCGGCGCTCGACCTCTGCGCCCAGGCCGAGCACGGCGCCGAGAGCCCGCTGATCGCGGTGGCGGTCGAGGAGCACGTCCTCGACGCGATCGCGGCGGCTGCCGAGGCCGCTGCGGCGTCCCGTCCATCCGTTGCCGATGCGCAGTTGGCATTGGTCCAGGTGCCTGAGCTGGAGGCGGCGATCGAGCTGGCCAACGCCTACGCGCCCGAGCATCTCGAGCTGCTGGAGGAGGACGCGGGCATGTTCGCCGATCGCGTCACGACCGCCGGCTGCGTCTTCGTCGGCCGCTTCGGCGCCACCGCCTTCGGCGACTACGTCGCCGGCTCCAACCACGTGCTGCCGACCGGCGGCGCCGGCCGCTTCTCGGGGCCGCTCGGGCCGGCGGCGTTCCGGCGCCGGATCTCCACGGTGGACCTCTCGGCCGAGGCCGCGGAGGCGCTGGCACCGCAAGCAGACGTCCTTGCCCGGGCGGAGGGCTTCCCCGTTCACGGCGAGTCGGCGATGATTAGGAGAGACCAATGAGCAGAACGGCTTCAAGAGAGCGGCAGACCGCCGAGACCCAGATCAAGCTGGCGCTCGACCTCGACGGTGGAGCGGCGAGCGCCGCGACCGGCGTCGGCTTCCTCGACCACATGCTCGACCTCCTGGCCCGCCACGGCAGGCTCGGCCTCGTGGTCGAGGCCAACGGCGACCTCGAGACCGGCGCCCACCACACGGTCGAGGACGTCGGCATCGTCCTCGGGCAGGCGCTCGACGAGGCGCTCGGCGACCGTGCCGGGATCCGCCGCTACGGGGCCGCCGTGGTGCCGATGGACGAGTCCCTGGCCGAGTGCGCGCTCGACATCTCCGGGCGTCCCTTTTGCCACTTCGACGCCGACCTGCCGACCACTTCGATCGCCGGCTTCGACACCGAGCTGGCCGAGGAGTTCTTCCGCGCCGTCGCCAACAGCGCCAAGCTGACCCTGCACGTCACGGTTCCGTACGGCAGCAACGCGCACCACATGATCGAGGCCTGCTTCAAGGCCTTCGCCCGTGCCTTGCGCGTGGCGGTCTCGATCGACCCCGAGGAGAGCGGCGTGCCCTCGACCAAGGGGACGCTGAGCGAATGACGACCCGGATCGCGATCCTCGATTACGGGATGGGCAACCTGCGCTCGGTGGAGAAGGCGCTGGAGCACGTCGGCGTGACCGCGACGATCAGCGCCGACCCCGCCGAGGTGAGGGCGGCCGACGGCGTGGTCCTGCCCGGCGTCGGCGCCTTTCCGCGAGCGATGGAACGGATCCGCGAGCGTGGGCTCGACGAGCTGGTCGCCGAGCGACGCGATGCCGGCGTGCCGATCCTCGGCATCTGCCTCGGCCTGCAGCTGCTGTTCGACTCGACCACCGAGTTGGGCGGAGCCTCCGGCCTCGGCCTGCTCGAGGGAGCTGTCGACGCGCTCGACGCCGATGGCCTCAAGGTCCCGCACATCGGCTGGTCGCCGGTTCGCTGGGAGCAGGAGTCGCGCCTGACCGACGGGATCGAGTCGGAGACGCCGTTCTATTTCGTCCACTCTTTCGCGCCGGCGCCGAGCCCCGGGGAGCTGCTCGGCAGCGCCGCCTACGGCGCCCGCTTCGCCTGCGCGGCGGAGCGGGACAACGTCTTCGGCGTCCAGTTCCACCCCGAGAAGTCGAGCGCAGCCGGCCTGCGGCTGCTCTCCAACTTCGCCGGGGTCTGCGCCTCAGTTCCGGCGTGATCCTCTATCCGGCCATCGATATCCGCGGCGGCCAGGCGGTGCGGCTGCTGCAGGGCGACTACGAGCGTGAGACCGCCTACGACGCCGCCCCGGTCGACGCGGCGAGGCGCTGGGCCGGCGAAGGGGCCGAGTTCCTGCACGTGGTCGACCTCGACGGGGCCAAGGCGGGGGCGCCGCGGAACCTCGAGGCGGTGGGGCGGATCGCCGCCGCGGTCGATTGCCCGATCCAGGTCGGCGGCGGCCTGCGCGAGATGGCGGCGGTCGACGCCGTCCTCGACGCCGGCGCCGAGCGGGTCGTGATCGGCACCGCGGCCCTGCGCGATCCCGAGTTCCTCGACGAGGCCCTGGAGAAGCACGGCGAGCGCGTGGTCGTCTCGGTCGACGCCCGCGGCGGCAAGGTCTCGCTGTCCGGCTGGACCGAGGCGACCGACCGCGACGTCGCGGCCGCCGTTGCCGAGCTGGGCGAGCGGGGGGTGGCCCGCTTCCTCTGCACCGAGATCGACGTGGACGGGACGATGGAGGGGCCAGCCGTCGATGAGCTGAACCGCATCGCCGCCTCAACCAGGGCCCAGATCATCGCTTCCGGTGGCGTCGGAACCCTCGACCATCTCAAGTCCCTGGCCGATGACGCGGCCCCGAACATCGAAGGCGCGATCGTTGGCCGCGCGCTGTACGAGCGCAAGTTCACGGTCGCCGAGGCGATCGCCGCCCTAACCTGAGCGGATGGTCCTGAAGCGAGTCATCCCCTGCCTCGACGTCGCCGCCGGCCGCGTCGTCAAGGGCACCAACTTCGTCGGCCTGCGCGACGCCGGCGACCCGGTCGAGCTGGCCGAGCGATACGACGCCGAGGGCGCCGACGAGCTGGTCTTCCTCGACATCACCGCCTCGCACGAAAAGCGCGAGACGATCGTCGAGCTGGCGCGCCGCACCGCCGACAACGTCTTCATCCCCTTCACGATCGGCGGCGGCATCCGCTCGGTCGAGGACGCGCAGGCGGTCCTCGACGCCGGCGCCGACAAGGTCTCGGTCAACTCCTCGGCCCTGGCGCGACCGGAGCTGCTGGGCGAGCTGGCGGCGCAGTTCGGAGCCCAGTGCGTGGTGATCGCGATCGACGCCAAGCGCGAGGAGGACGGCTGGGGGGTCTACGTCAACGGCGGCCGCAAGCGGGTCGAGGGCCGCGACGCCGTCTCCTGGGCGGCGGAGGCGGTCGAGTTGGGGGCGGGGGAGGTGCTGCTGACCAGCATGGACCGCGACGGCACCAACGACGGCTACGACATCGAGCTGACCCGTGCGGTCGCCGAGGCGGTGCCCGTGCCGGTGATCGCCTCCGGCGGCGCCGGCGAGTTGTCGCACCTCAGCGCCGCGATCAACGAGGGCGGCGCCGACGCCGTCCTCTGCGCCTCGATCTTCCATTACGGCCGCTTCAGCGTGCGCGAAGCGAAGGAGCTGCTCGCCGCCGACGGGATCCCGGTCCGGCTCTAGCCCGAGGCCAGGTCTGCGGCCATGCCGGCGACGCCGGTCGAGCCGAGGATCTCGAAGCGGGCCAGTTCGTAGGGCGCCGCGCGGTCGGCGTAGCCGGGGATCTCGGTGGTGGCGGTCTCGTAGCCGGCGGCTTGCACCGCGGCGATCACGGTCGGATCAAACTGACCCGCCGGGTAGCAGAAGTCCTTGACCGGGACGCCGTACTCGCGCCGCAGGATCTGCCGGGCGCCACTCAGTTCGCGCTTCAGGCCGGCGGCGTCAAGCGTGGTCAGGTCGGAGTGGTCGATCGTGTGCGAGGCCAGCTCCCAGCCGGCGCCGACCATCGCCCTGACGTTGCTTTCGTAGAGGTCGGAGCCTTCGGCCTTGAGGTTGAGGACGCCGGGCCAGCCGTGCTTGCGCAGCTCCGGCAGCGCGTAGGTGAACTGCGGCCGGTAGCCGTCGTCGAAGGAGACCACGACCGGCTTGGCCGGGAGGGTGCCGCCGCCGTACCAAGCGTCGTCGACCGCTTCCAGCGTCACCGCCTCGTACCCATGCTGGTCGAGCCAGTCCATCTCCTGGTGGAAGTCGGGCCTGGTCACGTACAGCTCCGGGTAGGGCGCGTCGGCGGGCGCGGCGCCAAGCACGTGGTACTCGAGGATCGGCACCGGGCCGGTGTGCGGCTCCCAGCCGGGCTGGGGGGTGGCGTTGCGGACGAGGCCGGCTGCGGCGTCGCTGGGGGACGAGCCCGCCTTCCCGCTTGCGGCGTGGGAGGGATGGCGGCCGCTCGTGGAGCCGCTGCCGCCGGAGCCGCCGAGGCTGGTCAGGGCGACCGCCATGACCGCCAGCACGGTCAGGCCCAGGACGCCGGCGGCCAGCAGGCGCCCGCGCTTGCCACGCCGCGCCCGCTCCGCCCGCTGCGCCTCGCGCCGGGCCAGCAACTCGCGCCGGCGCGCGTCCGGCCCATCTGGCGTCCCTGTGTCTCGACTGGCCATCCGCGGAGGCGATCATGGTAGGGAAGGGGAAGCGATGCAGAGCCACGGCCAGCCAATCGAGAGCCTCGCGGCGGCGTTGCGCGCCGCCCATCCGGAGCTGGCGGCGATCGAAACCGCCGCCGAGGAGCCCGTCTACGTGGTCGGCGGCGCCGTGCGCGACCTGTTGCTGGACCGTGGCCGCGCCGACCTCGACCTCCTCGTCGTGGGGGACGCCGCCGCGCTGGCGGCGAAGCTCGACCCCGAGCTGGTCGCGCACGAGCGCTTCGCCACCGCCAAGGTCGCGCTCGACGGCGGCGAGGTCGACTTTGCCAGCGCCCGCACCGAGTCCTATCCACACCCAGGGGCGCTGCCGGTGGTGGCTCCGGCGGACTCGGTCGAGGCGGACCTGGGGCGGCGTGACTTCACGGTCAACGCGATGGCGATCCCGCTGGCGGGGGAGCCGCGGCTGATCGATCCGCACGGCGGCGGCACCGACCTCGAGGCCGGCCTGCTGCGCGTCCTCCACGACGAGTCATTCGTCGACGATCCGACGCGGGCGATCCGCGCCGCCCGCTACGCCGCCCGGCTCGGCTTCGAGCTGGAGCCGGGGACGGCGGAGCTGCTGCGGGCGACCGACCTCGACGCCGTCTCGGCCGACCGCCGGGTCGGCGAGCTGCTGCGCCTGGCGGCCGAAGCCTCGGCGCCGCGCGGCTTCGCCCTCTTGGCGCAGTGGGGCTTGTTGGAGCTGCGCCCGGACGGGGCCGAGCTGGCGGCTCGGGTCGGCAAGCTGCTCGCCGACCCCGCCTGGGAGCCGCTCGCCGCCCGTGGCCCAGCGGTCTACGCGGCAGCGGTGGGGCAGCCGGGCCCAGAGGCCGACCTCGCCGCGGCGCGGCCGTCGCGCCCCTCCGAGGCGGTCGCGCTCGCCGCGTCCCGGAACGGCGTCGAGCTGGTGCTGGCCCGGGCGCTGGGCGCCGAGTGGCTCGACGAGTACGTCGGCCGTTGGCATGGCGTCGCGCTCGAGATCGACGGCGAGGACCTGATCGCCGCCGGCGTCGACCCGGGCCCGGCGCTCGGCCGCGGCCTGGCGGCGGCGCTGCGAGCGAAGCTCGACGGCGAAACCGACAGCCGCGAGGAAGAGCTGGCGACCGCCCTGACCGCTGCGCGCGAGTCCGCCTGAGCCATGAGCCGCTCCTGTCTCTCTGCTTAGTTACGCGAATGGAATGGCGTGAGAGCAGCGGGGTGCCGTGGCTGCAAGCCGACCTGGGCGGCGCGACCGCGGTCTTCGCGACCCGGTTGGGCGGCGTCAGCGAGGCGCCCTTCGACCGCCTCAACCTCGGCCTCCTCACCGAGGACGCCGCTGACGCGGTGGTCGAGAACCGCGGCCGCCTCGCCGCCGCCCTCGGACTCGAGCCGGCGCGGATCCCGATCGGGCTGCAGGTCCACGGCGCCGAGCTTGCCGTCCACGCCGGCCCGCAGCAGCCGAGCCCGTTCGCGCGGCCCGGCAGCGCGATCCCCGAGGTCGACGGCCACATCGTCGCCGCGCCGGGCCTGGCGCCGCTGGTCTTCACCGCCGACTGCCTGCCGGTCGCTCTGTCCGGGCCGGGTGGGGCGGCGATCCTGCACTGCGGCTGGCGCGGCCTCGCCGCCGGGATCGTCGCCAAGGGCGCCGCCGCGGTCGGCGCCACCGCCGCCGCGATCGGCCCCGGCATCGGCCCCTGCTGCTACGAGGTCGGCCCCGAGGTCCTCGACGCCTTCGCCGACCTCGGCCCCGCCGTCGCGGTCGATGGGCCTGAAAGTCACGCTGGAGGGGACATATCGGCCCATCGACGGCTGGATTTGGCGGAGGTGGCTCGACAGCTGCTGCGCGCCGCCGGGGTTGAGCGGGTGGCCAGCGCCGGGGTTTGCACCAGCTGCGAGTCGGACCTGTTCTTCTCCCACCGCCGCGACGCCGGCAGGACCGGCCGCCAGGGCAGCCTGGTCTGGATCGAGCCGGGGGCGGCCTAGTGGCGGGCTTGGTCCACGGCATCGACCCCGCCAAGGTGCGGGCCAACCTCGAGCAGGTGCTGGAGGCCGCCGGCCCGGAGGTCGAGGTCCTCGTCGCCTGCAAGTACGTGCCGTTGGAGGAGATGGGGGCGCTGGCCGAGGCCGGCGTGCGCCTGGTCGGCGAGAACCGCCAGCAGGACCTCACCGCCAAACAGGAGCGGTGGGGCGAGGCCTTCGCCTGGGACTTCATCGGCAACCTGCAGAGCCGCAAGGTCAAGCAGCTGCTGCCGCGCTGCCGGCTGATCCACTCGGTCGCGACCGAGTCGGTGCTGCGCGAGCTGGGCAAGCACGGCTCCGCGCAGACGGAGGTGCTGGTCGAGGTCAGCGTCGCCGGCGAGGAGGGCAAGGGCGGGGTGGACCCGAGCGACCTGCCGGCCTTCATAGAGCTGTGCCCGGTCCGGGTCTCGGGGCTGATGACGATGCCGCCGTTCAGCCAGGACCCGGAGGCCTCGCGCCCGCATTTCGCCCGCCTCGCCGAGCTGGCCGCCGCCAACGGCCTGGCGCGCCTCTCGATGGGCACCTCGCAGGATTGGCGGGTCGCGGTCGAGGAGGGAGCGACGATCGTCCGCCTCGGCACGGCCCTCTTCGTGTGAATCGTCGCTAACCTCCTCGATAATTCCTAAAGGAGTCGGCCCCCGGAGGCCGAAACACGCGGTACAGATGGCCCTTCGCGACACCTGGCATAGAGCGCTCGTCTACTTCGGCCTTGCCGAGGACCACGACTACGGTCCCGAGTACGAGGACGACTTCGAGCCGGAGACCGGCAGCGAGGAAGTCTTCGAGAGCCGCCGCGAGCGCGGCGACCAGGGCTCGGTCCGGCGCCTGCCGACCTCGCGCCGCGCCCGCCGCGACGAGATCGACGACATCTTCGCCGACGACGAGCCGATCGCCGCCAGCCGCACCCGCACGCTGCGCCCGGTCGACAACGGCGGCTCCGACCTCCAGGTCCACCTGGTGATCCCGCGCAACTTCAACGACGCCCAGCAGGTCGCCGACCAGTTCAAACGGCAGGTGCCGGTGATCCTCAACCTGCAGACCGCCGACCACGAGCTTTCGAAGCGGATGATCGACTTTTGCTCCGGCCTCACCTACGCGCTCGACGGCGGCATGCAGCGGATCGCCGAGAAGATGTTCCTGCTGACGCCGCGCAACGTCGAGGTCTCCGCCGAGGAAAAGGCGCGACTGATCGACAAAGGCTTCTTCAACCAGTCCTAGCGCCGCGGCGCTGGCAAATGACGGCCCGGGGATAGTCTCCGGGCCATGATCGTTGGCTTCGTCGGTTCCGGCAACATGGCCGCCGCAATGGCGCGCGGCTGGCGTGGCCAGTTCGAGCGGATGCTGTTCTCCGACTCCGGCTCCGGGCGCGCGGCGGAGCTGGCCAGGGAGCTGGACGGCGAGGCCGTCGCCAACGCCGAGATCGGCGCCCGCGCCGACCTGGTCGTGGTCGCGGTGAAGCCGGCGATGCTGGCCGAGGTGGCGCCGCAACTGAGCGAGGCCAAGGTGGTTGTCTCGCTGCTCGGGGCTACCTCGCTGGAGACGGTCGCGGCCGCCTTCCCGGGCGCCACCGCCCTGCGGGTGATGCCCAACGTCGCCGTCGAGGCCCGGCGCGGCGTTCTCTGCCTGGCCGGTCAGGCGCCGGCGGAGGTGCGGGAGAAGCTGGAGCTGCTCGGGCACGTGGTCGAGCTGCCCGACGGGGATTTCGACGCGGCGACGGCGGTGATGGGGTGCGCCCCTGCCTATCTGGCGCTCGCGGTCGAGGCGATCGCCGAGGCCGGCGCCGCGGACGGGCTCGACCCCGAGCTGGCGCTCGAGCTGGTGGTCGAGACTGCCGTCGGCACCGCCGAGCTGCTGCGCAGCCACGATCCGGCCGAGCTGCGGCGGGCGGTCGCCTCGCCGGGCGGCAGCACCGAGGCGGGGCTGGAAGCCCTTGACCGCGAAGGCGGGCGCGAGGCTTTCGCCGCCGCCGTGCGGGCCTCGCTGGAGAGGATGCGGCGGTGATCGCGGCGGCGCTGAGCCGCGGCGACGTGGCCACCTACGTCAACGCGCTCTTCCTCGTCTACACGGTCCTGATCCTGCTCAACATCCTGATCTCCTACATCCCGCGGCTGCCGACCTACAGCCCGGCGCTGCGGGCGGTCCTCGACTTCATCACCGACAGCACCAACCCCTACCTCAACTTCTTCCGCCGCTTCCTGCCAAGGGTCGGCGGCGGTGGCTTTGCGCTCGACCTCAGCCCAGTGGTCGGGCTGATTGCCCTCTTCCTCCTGCGGGTCGTCATCGTCGGCCTGATCGACGGGTGAGCCCCACCGCTCGCGCCTGGTCCCTCGCCGGCGCCCTCGGCCTCTTCGTGCTTGCCGCCGACCAGGCGGCGAAGGCGGCGATCGAGGCGAATCTGGCGATCGGCGAGGATGTCGACGCCCTCGGCCCGCTGGGCCTGACGCTCTCCCACAACCGCGGCGTCGCCTTCGGCCTCGCCGGCGGCGCCGGGGCACCGCTGATCCTGGTCACGCTGGTGGCGCTGGGGGCGGTCGGCTACCTGTTCGCCCGCAGCCCCACCCGTCCCGGCATGTGGGTCGCGGCCGGGCTGCTGGCCGGCGGGGCGATCGGCAACCTCGTCGACCGCGTCCGCGCCGGCGCCGTCACCGACTTCGTCGACCTCTCGCCCTGGCCGCCCTTCAACCTCGCTGACATGGCGGTCGTCGCCGGGGTCCTGCTGCTCGTCTTCATCTACCTGCGCGACGCCGAGCGGGAACCCAGCGATGGCTGAGCTGCGCGTCGTCCATCTCGACGAGGCGCTGGCCGTGGTCGACAAGCCGGCCGGCATGGTCGTCCACCCGGCGCCCTCCCACCAGGGGTCGACCCTGGTCGATGAGCTGGGGGACGTCCTCGGCGGCGGCGAGGACCCCGAGCGCCCGGGAATCGTCCACCGCCTCGACAAGGGCACCAGCGGCCTGCTCGTCGTCGCTCGTTCGGACGAGGCGCACGCTGCCCTGCAGGCCCAGGTCCAGCGGCGCGAGGTCGAACGCGTCTACCTGGCGCTGGCGGGCGGCAGGCTCGGCTCGCGCACCGGCACGATCGACGCCCCGATCGGCCGCGCCTCGCGCCAGCGCCACCGCATGGCGGTCGCCGGCGCCGCCTCGCGGCAGGCGCGGACGCATTTCGAGGTGCTGGAACTGCTCGCGCTCGAGAGTTACCTCGAGGCAAAGCTGGAGACCGGCCGCACGCACCAGATCCGCGCCCATTTCGCCGCCATCGGCCATCCCCTGACCGGCGACTCCACCTATGGCGGCGCCCGGCGCTATGGACTGGGGCGTCAGTTCCTGCACGCCCACCGGCTCGCCTTCGACCACCCGACGAGCGGCGAGCGGCTCAGCTTCGAGTCGCCGCTCCCGAGCGACCTCGCCGCCGCTCTCGAGGCGGCCCGCGCCGAGCGCAGCTGAGCCCTCTACAATCGGCGGTCCAAACCAACCCCCGTTCATCGGCGAATCGGATCCTGCCTGGCGCACACCCGCCAGGTCCGGCTAGCGGGACGGGGCAGCTTCGCCCACACAATCAAGGAGATCCAATTGCCAGAGGCAGGCCTTACCGAGCTGCTCCAGGCCGGAGTTCACTTCGGCCATCAGACTCGTCGCTGGAACCCGAACATGCGCCGTTTCATCTTCGGCGAGCTTGACGGGATCCACATCATCGACTTGCTGCAGACCGAGGCGCTGCTGGAGAACGCGCGCCGCTTCGTCGGCGAGCTGGCCAGCGGCGGCGGCACCGTCCTCTTCGTCGGCACCAAGAAGCAGGCCCGCGACGTCGTCCAGGAATGGGCCGACCGCTGCAAAATGCCCTACGTCAACAAGCGCTGGCTGGGTGGGCTGCTGACCAACTTCAACACGATGTCGACCCGGATCGCCCGCTTGCACGAGCTCAACGGCTGGAAAGAGGACGGCAAACTCGACCTGCTGCCGACCAAGGAGCGGATGGGCATGGAGGCCGAACTCGCGAAGCTCGAGTTCAACCTCGGCGGCGTCCGCGACATGGACCGGCTGCCCGACGCGGTCTTCGTCACCGATCTCAAAACCGAGGAGATCGCTGTTCACGAGGCGGCGCGCCTGCGGATCCCGATCATCGGCCTGGTCGACACCAACTGCGATCCGACCCCGGTCGACTTCGTCATCCCCGGCAACGACGACGCGATCCGCTCCTGCCAGCTGATCATCGGCACGATCGGCTCCGCCGTCGACGAGGGCTCCAGCGCCTGGCGGGTGCAGGAGGAGAAGCGCATCGCCGAAGAAATGGAGCGGCGCAAACGCGACGAGGAAGAGCGCAAGAAACGCGAGGAAGAAGAGAAGGTCCGCGTCGAAGCCGAGGAGGCGAAAAAAGCGGCCGAGGAGGCGCAGAAAACCGCCAAAGCGACCGCCGACGCGCAGGCAGCGGCGATCAACGCGAAACCGGCGCCCCAGGCGCCGCCGCCGCAGAAAGCCCCTGCGCCTCGGGGCGCGGGTCCTGTCGCGGCAGGCAACGCCCCGTCCTCGCAGGCTGCGGGCGGAGCGTCGCCCGCCACGCCACCCGCGCCAGAGGCGCAGGAGGCGAAAGCGCCGGAGGCTCCGGCCGCAGAGGAGAAAGCCGAGCCGTCCGAGGCGGCTGCCGCTTCCACGCCTGAGCCGGCTGCGAAAGAGGAGGGCGACAAATGAGCGTTACGGCTGCCGACGTGAAGGCGCTCCGGGATCGCACCGGGGCGGCGATGATGGACGCGAAATCGGCGCTGGTCGAGGCCGACGGCGACGTCGACCGGGCGATCGAGCTGCTGCGGGTGAAGGGGCAGGCCTCGGCCGCTAAGCGCGAAGGGCGCGGCACCGAAGAGGGCGTCGTCGCCTCCTACATTCACGCCAACGACAGGGTCGGGGCGATGGTCGAGGTCCAGTGCGAGACCGATTTCGTCGCCCGCAACGAGGACTTCAAGGTCTTCGCCTACCAGGTGGCCCTGCACGTGGCCGCGACGGCGCCAAGCTACGTCTCCTCGGATGAGATCCCGGCGGAGGAGCGAGAGGCCGAAAAACGGGTCTTCGAAGAGAAGGCGCGTGAAGAAGGCAAGCCCGACAACGTGGTCGAGAAAATCGTCGCCGGCCAGCTCTCGAAGTGGGCCAGCGAGGTCGCTCTGCTCGACCAGGCGCACGTCAACGCCGAGAAACACGACTCGAAAACGATCGAGGAGCTGCGGCAGGAGCTGGCCGCCAAGACCGGCGAGAACGTCCGCGTCGCTCGCATCGCCTATTTCCGCGTCGGCGAAGACTAGAGTCGGCAGACCGTGACTTCCTCTCCCGAGCCGCGCTTCGGGCGCATCCTGCTGAAGCTTTCCGGCGAGGCCCTGATGGGCGACCTCGACTATGGCACCGACGGCGCCGAGGTCGAGCGCATCGCCCGCCAGGTGGCGGCGGTGCGGGCCCGTGGCATCGAGGTCGCGATCGTGGTCGGGGCGGGCAACATCTACCGCGGCCTCGACGGCGCCGCCAAAGGCATGGACCGCGCCACCGGCGACTACATGGGGATGCTGGCGACGGTGCTGAACGCGCTCACCCTGCAGGACGCGCTCGAGGTCCAGGGCCAGTACACGCGGGTGATGTCGGCGATCGACGTCAAGGAGGTCGCCGAGCCCTACATCCGCCGCCGGGCCATGCGCCATCTCGAGAAGAACCGCGTCGTCATCTTCGCCGCCGGCACCGGCAACCCGTTCTTCACCACCGACACCGCGGCGGCGCTGCGGGCGCTGGAGATCCACGCCGAGGCGATCCTGATGGCGAAGAACGGGGTGGAGGGGGTCTACGACTCCGACCCGGCGACCAATCCCGAGGCCAAGTTCATCCCCGCGATCACCCACCGCGAAGCGATCGAGCGCGGGCTCAAAGTGATGGACTCGACGGCGCTCTCGCTCTGCATGGACAACGACCTGCCGATCTACGTCTTCAACATGGGCGACGAGCGGAACATAGATAGGATCGTTTGCGGCGAGAAGGTGGGCACGCTGGTCGCCAGTGCCCCCGCGGAATGAGCGAGGACGGGAACCGGTGGAGCTGATCGACGAACTGCTCAAGGACGCCGAAGGGCGGATGACGAAGTCGGTCGACTCGAGCCGAGGCGAACTCGCGACCGTCCGCACCGGCCGCGCCTCGCCGCACCTGCTCGACCGCATCGTCGTCGACTACTACGGCAACCCGACGCCGCTGAAGCAGCTGGCCAACGTCGCCACGACCGACGCCCGGCTGCTGACCGTCACCCCCTTCGACAAGGGCGCGCTCGGCGGGATCGAGAAAGCGATCCAGGAGTCCGACGTCGGCCTCACGCCCAGCAATGACGGCAACGTGATCCGGCTGCAGATCCCCGAGCTGACCGAGGAGCGGCGGCGCGAGATGGTCAAGGTCGTCCACGGCGTCGCCGAGGACGGGCGGATCGCCGTGCGCAACGTCCGCCGCGACGTCATGCACGACCTGCGCGAGCTGAAAAAAGAGGGCGAAGCCGGCGAGGACGACGAGCGCCGGGCCGAGGCCGCGCTGCAGAAGCAGACCGACGAGGCGATTGCCGAGATCGACCTGCTGCTGAAGGGCAAGGAAGAAGAGATCCTCGAGGTTTGAGGCGGTTCACGGCAGCGTGAACGCGCCCAGATACGTAGCGATCATCACCGACGGCAACGGCCGCTGGGCACAGCAGCGGGACCTGCCGGTGATCGACGGGCACCGGGCCGGGGCCGACGTGGTCAAGGCCCGCCTGCGCGACGCGGTCGAGCTTGGGGTCGAGGAGCTGACCGTCTTCTCCTTCTCGACCGAGAACTGGACCCGGCCCTCGGAGGAGGTCCAGGGGCTGATGCGGATGATGGGGGAAAGGATCGCCGGCGAGACCCCGGAGCTGGACGAGGAAGGGGTGCGGATGCGCTTCATCGGCCGTCGCGAGGGCGTGCCGGCGCAGCTGCTCGAGCTGATGGACTGGGCGGAAGCGAAAACCGCGGCCAACGACCGCATCGTCTTCTGCGTCGCCTTCAACTACGGCGGCAGGGCGGAGATCATCGACGCGGCGCGAAGCTTCCAGGGAGAGACCGAGGAGGAATTCCGCCACCACCTCTACGCGCCTGAGATGCACGACCCCGACCTGCTCATACGAACCAGCGGCGAGCGGCGCGTGTCCAATTACCTGCTCTGGCAGTGCGCCTACTCGGAGCTGGTCTTCCGCGACGAGCTTTGGCCCGACTTCGACCGGGCCGCGTTCGAACAGGCGCTGGGCGAATACGAGACGCGCCAGCGCCGCTTCGGGGCGCGCTCGTGACCGTCGACCTCTTCGACGACGAGATGTTCGCGGAGGAGCCGCCGCCGACGCCGCGGCCGCCGCGCGAGCCGCGGCGCAAACGCGGGCTGCGGGGCGAGACCGCGAAGCGGGTGCTGGTCGCCCTGCCCTGGATCGCCTTCGCGATCGCGATCGCCGTCGCCGGCGGGATCGTCTTCGCGCTGGCGATGATCGCGATCGGAGTGGTCTGCCTGCGCGAGTACGTGGAGATGACCGCCGACTCGCGCCCGCTGGCGATCCCCGCCTATATCGCCGTCGCCGCCCTGATCGTCGCCGCCCACTTCGGCACCGCCTTCAACGTGCTGATGATCCTCGCCGCCTCGTTCCCGCTGCTCTTCTTCTTCGGCGCCAAAGCGCGGTACCGCGACGGCGTCACGGTCTCGATCGGGGTGACGCTGCTGGGGATCCTCTGGATCGGGATCCCGCTGGTCCACGCGGTGCTGCTGCGCGACCTGCCCAACCATGGCGCCGGCCTGCTGGTCGACGTCCTCGTCGGCACCTTCGTCGCCGACACCGCCGCCTACGCGACCGGCCGCATGTTCGGCTCGCACAAAATCGCTCCCAGCCTCAGCCCCAACAAGACGATCGAGGGGCTCGTCGGCGGCTTCCTGATCGGCACCATGGGCTTCTGGTTCGCCGGCCTGTACCAGGACTGGCTTTCCGGCGTGGACGCGCTGATCATCGGCGCCGCGGTGGCGGCGATGGCGCCGATCGGCGACCTCTTCGAGTCGATGCTGAAGCGCGACCTCGGGACCAAGGACACCGGCACCCTCTTCGGCCCCCACGGCGGCATCCTCGACCGCCTCGACGCCGTCTTCTTCACGATCGTCGTCGGCTACTACCTCGCGGTCGCGCTGGTCTACTGAGGCGAGTCTGCCGTTGTGTCCGCTATGCGGGCACTGGCGCAGACTCGCTCCCTCCCTATCCTCTTGCCAGGCATGAAGAAGGTCTTGATACTGGGTTCGACCGGGTCGATTGGGACGCAGGCGCTCGACGTCGTCGGCCACTCCGATCAGCTCCAGGTCGTCGGCCTGGCCGCGGGCACGGGCTGGGAGCTGACGCTCGAGCAGGCGCGCCAGCACGGCGTGCCGGTCGTCGCGCTGGCCGACCCCGCCGCCGCCGAGCGGGCGCGCCAAGACTGGAGCGGCCGCGTCCTCTCCGGCGAGGACGGGGTGACCGAGCTGATCGCGACCTCCGGCGCCGACCTCGTCCTCAACGGCATCGTCGGCGCCGCCGGCCTCGCCTCCACCGTCGTCGCCCTGACCGAGGGCATCGACGTCGCCCTCGCGAACAAGGAGAGCCTGGTCCTCGGCGGCGAGCTGGTGATGGCGCTGGCCGAGGCGACCGGCGCCCGTCTGCTGCCGGTCGACTCCGAGCACTCGGCCCTGCACCAGCTGGTCGGCTCCGAGGCGCCGGGAACGGTCGAGAAGCTGGTCCTGACCGCCTCCGGCGGCCCCTTCCGCGGCCGCACCGACCTCTCCGGGGTCGGAATCGAGGACGCGCTCGCGCACCCGACCTGGAAGATGGGGGGACGGATCACGATCGACTCGGCGACCTTGATGAACAAGGGCTTCGAGGCGATCGAGGCCCACCACCTCTTCGCCGTGCCCTACGAGCGGATCGGCGTCGTCGTCCACCCGCAGTCGCTGGTCCACTCGCTGATCCACCTCAACGACGGCTCCTCGATCGCCCACCTCGGCTATCCCGACATGCGGGTGCCGATCTCTTACGCGCTGCACTTCCCCGAGCGCGCCGACCTCGACGTGCCGCAGCTCGACCTGGCCGCGGTCGGCGAGCTGAGCTTCGAGGCGCCGGACCCGGAGACCTTCGCCTGCCTGCGCCTGGCGCTGGAGGCCGGCGAGGCGGGGGGGACGGCGCCCTGTGTCCTCAACGCCGCCGACGAGGTCGCGGTCGCCGCCTTCCTCGCCGGCGAGATCCCCTTCACCGGCATCGCCGCGGTGATCGAGCGGGTCCTGGAGGAAATGCCGGCCCGGCCCGTAACCCACTTCGATGACCTCTTCGCCACCGATGCCGAGGCCCGCGAGCGCAGCGAAACCGGTGTCAGCGGGTTGACTCCAGCATGAACTGGCTCTACATCTTCCTCGGCTTCTCGCTGCTGATCGTCCTCCACGAGGGCGGGCACTTCTTCGCCGCGAAGGCGACCGGGATGCGGGTCGAGCGCTTCTTCCTCTTCTTCGGGCCGACGATCTGGTCGTTCAAACGCGGCGAAACCGAGTACGGGGTGAAAGCGATCCCGCTCGGCGGCTACGTGAAAATCAGCGGCATGAACCCGGAGGAGGAGGTGCCTCCGGAACACGAGCATCGCGCCTACTACCGCCAGCCGGTCTGGAAGCGGATCGTCGTCGTCGCCGCGGGGCCGGCGGTGAACATCGCCCTCGCCTTCGCGATCCTCTTCTTCGTCTACTTCGTCAACGCCCAGCAGGTCGAGCAGAAGGTCGGCGAAATCAGGGGCGGGACGCCGGCGGCCAAGGTCCTGCGGCCGGGCGACAGGATCGTCGCCGTCGACGGCAAGGCCTACCCCGGCCTCGATCGCGAAGCGCGGCTGAAGCGCTTCGGCGAGCAGGTGGCCTCGCACGAGTGCGCCGGCAAGCAGGTCGACGGCTGCCTGGCGGCGACGCCGGTACGGCTGACGATCGCCCGCGACGGCGCCGTCCAGACGATCTCGGTCCGGCCCGAATACGACAAGGCGAACGGGCGGGCCCTGATCGGCTTCTCCTACGGCAGCGAAGCGGTCGCCATCAGCCCCGGCACCGCGGCGACGCGGGCGCTGGACTCGATCTGGCTGGTCACGCACAAAACCGCCTCGATCTTCTCCCGCATCTTCGAAGAGGAACAGCGCAAGCAGATCTCCGGCATCGTTGGCGTCAGCGACGTCGCCAACCAGACGATCGACGTCGGCGTCTATCCCTCGCTGCTGCTGCTGGCCCTGGTCAGCCTTTCGCTGGGGCTGATCAACCTGCTGCCGATCCTGCCGCTCGACGGCGGCCACATCTTCTGGGCCCTGGTCGAGAAACTGCGCGGCGGCAGGCCGGTCTCGCTGCGGGTGATGGAGCGGGCGACGATGATCGGCTTCGCCCTGGTGATGGTGCTGATGGTGATCGGCCTGACCAACGACATCGGCCGCCTCGGCAGCGACGCCTACAACGTCCGTTAGCGCCGGCCGGAGGGCGCCAGCACCCTGAAGTGGGAGGCGGCCGGGGTCTCGTCGACCTCGTCCCGGTTCCTCGCCCGGACCCTGAAGGTGTGACGGCCGGTCCCGAGCCGGGTCGTGGTGAACGGCGAGCGGCAGGCGCGGAATGGCCGCCGGTCGAGGCTGCATTCGAAGCCGGCGCCGGCCTGGTCGGAGCCGAAGCGGAAGGTCGGCGTGCGGTCGCGGCTGCGCTTGGGCGGCGCGGCGCGGAGCGTGGTCCCGGGGGCCTCGTCGTCGTGCCCTGCAGGCCCGGTGGCACCGCCCCCGGTTGCTCCTCCGGCGCCGGCGCAGGGAAGCTCCGAAGGGGGAGCGGAGTTTGGGCGTGGAGAGGGAAACACGGCGAGGAAGTCGGCGCCGCTGTCGTGGTCGTCGCCGGGCTCGAGAAGAGTGGCGCAGCCGGGGGCGATGGTGCGGCGCAGGGCCATGCCGGCGGGGATGCCGGCGGGGGCAGCCGGCGCGCCCGCGGCACTCGGCAGGGAGCCGCTGAAGCTGCCCCAGGAGACGCAGTCGATCGTCTCCCAGCAGACCGCGCCACCGGCGGGGTCGAGGCGGCCCGAGGGGGCGAGCGCGGCGTCGGCGCTGAAGCCCAGCTCCGCTTCGGCCTCGGGGGTGGCGAGGACCAGCGTGCTTTGGTTGGCGGCGCGGGGGACGTCGGCAGGGAAGGTGTCGCTGCCGGTCGGCGCGCCGGTGGCGTCATAGGTCCGCAGCACGTGGCCGGCGACCAGGTTCTGGTCGGGCGCCCACATCTGCAACTCGACGTACTCGGCGGCCGGGCTGGCGCCAGAGCCGGGATACAGCTCGCGGATCTGCATCAGGTGGAAGGTGGCCGAGGCGGCCGGCGCGGCGATGGCGGCGGCCACGAGCGCCGCCGCGGTCAGGCCGGCCAAGCGTAGCTTCATCGAGCCCGGGGCGGCAGGACCTTGAAGGCGGCCTTGGCCGGCGTCGGGTCGGCCACGCCGGCGAGGACCGCGCGCACCGAGAACGTGTGCTGACCCGGTTTCAGCGTTGCCGTGGTGAAGGGCGAACGGCAGGGTTTGAAGCGCTTGCCGTCGAGCGCGCATTCGAAGCTGACGCCGGCAAGGTCGGCGCGGAAGCGGAAGCTCGGCGTGCGGTCGCGCGTGGTCGCGGCCGGCTTGGCGCCGAGGACGGTCTGGGGCGGCGAGGCCGAAGTCCTCGGCGGCACCGGGGACGAGGGCGGGGGTGAGTTGCCCGGCAGAGTCGGGAGCGCGACGGTGAAGCTGTAGCCGGCGGGGGTCGGATCGAGGTTGCCGCTCGCATCGGTCGCCCGCACCTGGAAGCTGTGCGGGCCGCTGGCCAGGCCGGTGTAGGCAGCCCCATCGCTGGCGCAGACGAGGAACGGGGCACTGTCGAGGGAGCATTCGAAGCTCGACCCCGGCTCGCTGGAGCTGTAGGCGAAGGTGGCGCTCGAGCTGGGGCTGGGGTCCGGCGGGCGCTGGTCGATCGTCGTTTGCGGCGGCGTCGTGTCGGCCAACGAGTTGTCGACCGTCCAGGCGAAGGCGGCGGGCGCACCGGCGTTGGTGGCAAGGTCGGTGGGCCTGACTTCGAAGCTGTGGAGTCCGTTGCCGAGCGCCAGGTAGGTCTTGCCGGAGACGCAGGCCGAGAAGACGCCGGCGGCGTCCGGCGGCGACATGCTGCATTCAAAGGTCGAGGCCTCGCTGGCATGGAAGGCGAAGCTGGCGCTGGTGCCGGCGCTGGGATCGGCCGGGTGCGCGTCGATCGTCACGGTCGGCGCAACCGTGTCGACGGTCCAGGTGTAGCTGGCCGGCGTCGGGTCCGGCCCCGAGCCGTTGATGCCGCGCACCTGAAAGGTGTGGCTGCCCTCCGCCAGGCTCGAATATTCCTTGGGCCCGCCGTCGGGGCAAGCCGCGAAGGCTTCCGCGTCGAGCCTGCATTCGTAGCCGGTCGCCGTTGGCGCTTCGTAGGTGAAGACCGCGGCGGTGCTGTTCGAGCGTGGCGCCGGCCGGTCGTCGATCGCGGTGTTGGGGGCGCCGGCACAGGTCGTCTCCGTGATCGGCGAGAGGTTGTTGCGCGGCGCCGGCGTCACCTCTTTGAAGTCGGTGGCGCTCTGGTCGCTGTCGTCGCTTTCCTCCAGCAGCGTCGGGCAGCCCGGTTCGATCGTGCGGCGGACCGATTTTCCAGAGGCGATCCCGGTCGGCGAGACCGGCGAGCCGGCGCTGGTCCCCGTGGCGCTCAGCAGCGCCGCGTCGCCCGTGAAGTTGCCCCAGGCGACGCAGTCGGCGGGCAGGCCGCCGGCGTTCCAACAGGCGGCCCCGCCCGCGGCCGGAATCGCCAGGCCGCTGTCGACGAGGTCGGGTTTGACCCCGAAGGCGGCCTCGACGCCGCTGTCGCCAACCAGGATCGTGCCCTGGTTCTGGGCGTTGGCGACGCCGGAGACGAAGGTCGATTTGTGGACCAGGCTGCCCGCCGTGTTGTAGACGGTCAGCGCGTGCCCGCTGAGGAAGCTCTGGCCGGCGGCGAACATCTGCAACTCGACGTAGCTGTCCTCGCCGGTCCCGGGGTGGACCTCCCGGACCTTGATCAGGTGGAAGGTGGCGTCGGCAGCGGGAGCGACGGCGAGCAGGCCGGCCA
Organism: Solirubrobacterales bacterium; assembly: GCA_035995325.1. GTDB lineage: Bacteria > Actinomycetota > Thermoleophilia > Solirubrobacterales > 70-9 > VAYN01. The sequence continues at coordinate 636 of DASYKN010000041.1, read as the reverse complement.
GCATCAGCAGCAAGGGCAGCGCGAAGCGCGTAAAGCGCCGCCGCCCTCGAACCGGCTCTGCGGAGATCGGGGTACTCATCCGTTTGCAGGATACGTACGGATCCCGGGGCGGGTTCAATTATTCCCACGATGAGTTCAAACTCCGGCCGCGGGCATCCGCCCCTATACCCTTGGAGCATGGCTTCGAAGCGGCAGATATTCGTCGGTGGCGTGCCGATTGGCGGCGGCGCCCCGGTCGTCGTGCAGACGATGACGAAGACCGAGACGGCGAACCTGGCGGCGACGATGGAGCAGATCCACAAGGTCGCCGAGGCCGGCGCCGACATCGTCCGCTGCGCGGTGCCGCGCGAACAGGACGCGGAGGCGCTGAAGACGATCGTCAAGCAGTCGCCGATCCCGATCATCGCCGACATCCATTTCAACCACACGCTGGCGCTGAAAGCGATCGACGCCGGCGCCCACTGCATCCGCCTCAACCCGGGCAACATCGGCGGCCGCGACAAGGTCGCCGAGGTCGCCGTGAAGGCCAACGCCGCGAACGTGCCGATGCGGATCGGGGTCAACTCCGGCTCGCTGCCCAAGCACCTGCATGAGCTGGAGCTAGAATCCCCGGTCGAGGCCCTGGTCGCCGCCGCG
>DASYKN010000040.1:0-1659 GCA_035995325.1 Solirubrobacterales bacterium | reverse complement strand
GATCAAGTCCAACATCGGCCACGCCCAAGCCGCCGCCGGCGTCGCCGGCGTGATCAAGATGGTCCAGGCCCTGCGCCACGAGACCCTGCCGCGGACCCTGCACGCCGAGCGGCCCTCCGAGCACGTCGATTGGTCGGCGGGACAGATCGAGCTGCTCAACTCCCCGCAGAGTTGGCCAGCGGGAGACCGCCCCCGCCGGGCCGGTGTCTCCTCCTTCGGGATCAGCGGCACCAACGCGCACGTGATCTTGGAGCAGACGCCGAGCGCGGAAGCCGAGAGCGGAGCAGAGGAAGGGCAACCGCTCGCGCTGGGGGACACCCCCCTGCCGTTCCTGCTCTCGGCCCGCGGCGAGGAGGCGCTCCAGGCCCAGGCCGCGCGCCTGCGCTCCCAGCTCGAAAGAGGACCAGAGGAGCAGCTGGGCGATCTAGCCTCCGCATTGGCGCTGGACCGGGCTCACCTCGGCGACCGCGCGGTCGTGCTGGCCAGGGGGCGTGGGGAGTTGATCGCCGCGCTCGCGGCGCTCGAGAACGGCGAGCCGGTGGCCGGGTTGGTGCAGGGGGCGGCCCGGCGCGAGGGCAAGCTCGCCTTCCTCTTTACCGGCCAGGGCGGCCAGCGGGCGGGGATGGGCCGCGAGCTCTACGGGGCGTTCCCCGTCTTTGCTGCGGCCTTCGATTCTGTCTGTGCGGAGCTCGACGGCCAGATCGGGCGATCGCTGAAGGATCTCGTCTTCGCGTCGCGGGGCTCGGAGGAGGCTCTGAGCCTGAACCGCACCGAGTTCACCCAGCCCGCCCTGTTCGCACTCGAGGTGGCGCTGTATGAGTTGGTTGGATCCTTCGGCCTCGTCCCGGACTACCTGATCGGTCACTCGATCGGGGAGCTGGCGGCGGCGCACGTTGCCGGCGTTCTCTCGCTGCCGGACGCCGCCGCGCTGGTGGCCGCTCGGGGCCGGCTGATGGGGGGGTTGCCCGCCGGGGGCGAGATGCTCGCGATCCAAGCCTCAGAGGACGAGGCTCTGCGTTTGCTTGCCGCCGCCGAGGGCCGCCTGGCGCTGGGTGCCGTCAACGCACCTGGCTCTGTGACGGTCTCCGGTGAGAGCGAGGCGATCCGGGAGCTGGAGGACGAGTGGAGGGGGCGCGGGCGCAAGACGAGTCGGCTTGCGGTGAGCCACGCCTTTCACTCTCATCTGATCGACCCGATGCTCGAGCAGTTCCGCCAGGTCGCCGAGGGCGTCTCGCTCGCACCGCCGAGGCTGCCGATCGTCTCCAACGTCACGGGGAAGCTCGTCGGCGCCGAGCTCACCGATCCCGGCTACTGGGTCTCCCAGGCGCGCGAGCCGGTCCGCTTCGCTGCCGGCATTGGCACGCTCGAGCGGGACGGGACGACCGGTTTCATCGAGCTTGGCCCCGATGCGGTGCTGACCGCGTCAGCGCGCGAGTGCCTCGCCGAGCAGAATGGTGATGAGACGCTGTTCGCCTCGGTGCTGCGAGCCGGGCGGCCGGAGCCCGAGGCGCTCCTTTCCGCCCTCGCCCAAGCCCACGCCCACGGCATCGAGCTCGACTGGGAGGCGGTCCTCGGCCCGCGCCGCTCCCAGCGCGTGCGGCTGCCGACCTACGCCTTCCAACGCCGCCGCTACTGGCTTGAGCCCAAAGCGGGCAAGAC
>DASYKN010000039.1:0-2458 GCA_035995325.1 Solirubrobacterales bacterium | reverse complement strand
GCGGTCGCCCAGTCGAGGTTCGCGCGACGTCCGCGGACGAGGTTGTCGAGCACGACGACCTCCGCCGCCCCCGCTTCGATCAGCTGGTCGACCAGCGTCGAGCCGATCGTGCCGGCGCCGCCGGTGACGAGTATCCGTTGGTTCTTCAGCATCTCTTCCTCGTTTTGGCTGGTGCTGTCGGTCTGAGCGAAGGCCCTGTGGCCGACTGGGACGGTCAGTTGGGGAAACAACGCCGTGTCGCAGCCAAAGCTTTCGCCCGAATTTCCCCGCCCCTGAGGAAGGGCGAGACCCCCAAACGCGTTGTTGGGGAGAAGGGATGCGCCATGCGCGTCCACACCGCATGAAATCCCCGACGCCGAAAATCGCCCGCCGCCGCCGGCTCCTCGCCTTCGCCGCGATCAGTTTCCTGGTCGCCCTGGTGGCGGCGATCGCCAGCATCTCCAAGATCAGCCTGTCGCCTCCCTCGCTGGGAATGCGGGACCTGGAACGCGGCGCGGCGACCACCCGGATACTCGTCGACCTGCCCGAGCAGGAGCGCGGTCACGTCTCCGCGCCGCAGTTCGAAGCGATGTCGAAGCGGGCGAGCCTGATCGGCAACCTGCTGGCGAGCCCTCCGGTGCTGCACCGGATCGCCGATGACCTGGGCGTCTCCACCGCCGAAGTGACCGCGGAGACCGAGGTCACCGAAGGCGTGCCGCTGGCGCTGGTCGAACCGAACGAGGAGAAGCGCGCCAACGAGATCCTCGTCTCCCACGACGGCTACCGGCTCGACATACAGGCCAACCCGTCGCTGCCGATCATCGACGTCTACGCGCAGGCGCCGACCCCGGCGGCGGCGGCCGAACTCGCCGACGCGGTGGCGCCGGCCGGCAACACCTACACCGACCTGCTCGCTGATCGGGCCGATTTCCCGGCCGAAAACCGGGTACAGCTGAAGCAACTCGGTGTCGCCCAGAGCGCCGCGATCAGCCCGACCGCGCCGGCCGAGATCTTCGTCCTCACCTTCCTCATCGTCTTCGGGGTCGCCTTCGGCCTGCTCTGCGGAGCGGCGGCGATCCGCCAGGGCTGGGTCCGCGGCGGCTCGCCGCCGCGCTTCGTCGCCGCCAAGGCGGTCGCGGCTCCCCCAGTCCCGGTCGAGGAGCCCGGCGGCAACTGGCCGCACACCACCCGAGTCCTCCCCTGGATGATCGCCGGCCTGCTCGTCGTGCTCTGGCTGACGCCGTTCAACGACATCCAGCTGTCGTCCTCACTGCCGGTCGACCTGAAGCTCGACCGCCTGCTGCTCCCGTTCATCGTCCTCGCCTGGCTGCTGGCCTTCGCGCTCGGCGGCCGCGGTGGGCCGCGTTGGAGGTGGACGCCGATCCACGCCGCCCTCGCCATCTTCGCCGCGGCGGCCGGGCTCAGCGTCGTCTTGAACGCGGGCTATCTCGACCAGACGCTCGAGTTCGGCCTGGCGCTGAAAAAGCTGGCGCTGCTGGCCTCCTATCTCACCTTCTTCCTGGTGATCGCGAGCGTCGTCCGCAAGGGCGAGATCAAGGCCTTCATGAACCTGATCCTGGGCCTCGCCGTGATCGTCGCCATCGGCACCCTCTGGGAGTTCAACTTCGACTACAACGTCTTCTACGAAATGACCAAGAAGCTGCTCCCCGGCGGCTTCGTGTTCACCGCCGCGGGGATCGACGGCGTCGACGAGATCGGGCGACGGCTCGTCGTCGGCCCGACCGAACACGGGCTCGAGGTGGTGGCGATGCTCTCGATGGCGCTGCCGATCGCCTTCGTGCGGCTGATGGAAACGCGCCGCTGGCGCGACCGCATCCTCTACGGCCTGGTCATCTGCCTGCTCTTCGGCGCGGCCCTCGCGACCTACCGTAAGAGCGCGATCCTGGCGCCGATCGCCGCCTGTCTCGTGCTCGCCTACTTCCGTCGCCGCGAGCTGCTACGCCTGGCGCCGCTGGGCCTGGTCCTACTGATCGCGATCCCGATTCTCTCCCCCAACGCGCTCGGCTCGGTGGTCGAACAGCTGCGCCCGACCAAGCTCGGCGTCTCCACCGTCAGCGACCGCGTCTCCGACTACGACGCGATCCGTCCCGACGTCCTCTCCCATCCCGCCTTCGGCCGCGGCTTCGGCTCCTACAACCACACCAGCTACCGGATCCTCGACAACGAGCTCCTCACCCGCCTGGTCGAGTCCGGCATCGTCGGCGTCCTCGCCTTCATCCTGATCATCGTCACCATCGTCGGCGTCGCCGCACCGATCATCCGCTCTCGCGACCCCTCCCGCGCACCTCCCGCCCTCGCCATCGCCGCCGCGGCGATCCCCTTCCTGGTCCTCTCGGCTCTGTTCGACGAGATGTCGTTCCCGCACGCGCCCTACGCGTTGCTGACCCTTGCCGGCCTGCTGGCGGTCCTCGCCTCCGAGCCGTCCGCCTCCGTCGCCCGCCGCCGCCTCCCCGAGGAG
>DASYKN010000038.1:0-25108 GCA_035995325.1 Solirubrobacterales bacterium | reverse complement strand
CGCCGACGTCCTCGCCTGGGTCGACCAGCGCACCGGCGCCACCGGCTTCCTCACCGGGATGCTCTACCGCAAGGTGCCGAAAGGGACCAACTGGTTCTACACGCTCGGCTCCGCCACCCTCTTCGCCTTCATCGTGCAGGCGGTCACCGGCGTCTTCCTGGCGATGTTCTACACCCCTTCCGCGACCCAGGCCTACGCCTCGATCGCCCACATCAACAACGACGTCCCGCTCGGCGCCCTCGTCCACGGGATGCACAAGTGGGGATCGAGCCTGATGGTGATCCTGATCTTCCTGCACATGGGCCGCACCTTCTTCTTCGGCGCCTACAAGTACCCGCGCGAGCTGAACTGGGTGATCGGGGTCGTGCTGCTGATCCTGACGATGACGATGGCCTTCACCGGCTATCTGCTGCCGTTCGACCAGCGCTCTTTCTGGGCCTCCGTCGTCGGCATCAACATCAACGGCACCGGCCCGGTCGTCGGCCCCTACCTGAGCGATTTCCTCCGCGCCGGCCCTGAGCTTGGCGCGACCACGCTCTCGCGCTTCTACTCGATCCACATGCTGCTGGTGCCAGGAGCGATCATCGCCCTGATCGGCGCCCACATGTACCTGGTGGTCAAGCTCGGCACCACGGCGCCGCCCTGGGTCCGGGCCGAGAAGCCGAAAGTCGCGGCCCCGGTTGCCCAGCTCGACGCCGGCGTCGAGGGCAACGGCGCCTCGCCATCGAACGGAGCCTCGCCCTCATGAAGCCGAGCGATAAGCAGGCATATCTGGAGGAGTACGAGCTGCTGAAGAAGAAGGGGAAGCCGTTCTTCCCCTACGCCGTCCTCAAGGACTCGGCGATGGCGCTGATCGTCGTCGCTGTGGTGATCGCGATGTCGCTAATCCTCGGCGCCGAGCAGGGGCCCAAGGCGGACCCGACCTCGACCACCTACGTGCCGCGCCCCGAGTGGTACTTCTTCTTCCTCTTCGAGGTCCTGCGCGTGATCAAGCCGCCGGAGCTGGTCCCGATCGCGACGATCGGGATCCCGACGATCTGCATGGTGCTGCTGCTCCTGCTGCCGTTCTATGACCGCGGCCCCGAGCGCCGCCCCGAGCGCCGCCCGCTCGCCACCACCGCCGGCTGCCTGACGATCATCGCGATGGGCTATCTCACCTACCTCGGCGCGACCGGCGGCTCCCCGACCGAGATCGACATGAAAGTCGCGCCCCAATACGAGGCCGGCAAGGAGGTCGTCGCCGGTTCCGGCTGTCTCGCCTGCCACAAGATCGGCGAGAACGGCAACAACGGGCCCGGCCCGGAACTGACCCACATCGCGGCCCGGGTGCCGCGGGCGGCGATCCTGCGCTCGGTCGAAATCGGGCCGGGTATCATGCCGTCCTTCCGCGACCTACCGCCGAAGAAGCTCAACGAGCTCGCTGATTTCCTCTCCTCGCTCGACTAAGCCCTCCAGGGACTCCGCCCAGTTCGCGGGGCAGGTCAATCGCATGTTCGACCGGGTCGCCGGTCGCTACGACGCGCTCAACTCGGTGATGACCGCGGGCCTGCACCACGGCTGGCGCCAGCGCGCCGCCGCCGCCACCCAGCTCGGACCCGGCGACTCGGCGCTCGACATCTGCTGCGGCACCGGCGACTTCGCCCTCGAGCTTGCCGGCCGTGTCGCCCCCGAAGGCCACGTCGTCGGCTGCGACTTCTCCGAGCCGATGCTCGACCTCGCCCGCGAGAAGGCTTCGGCACGGCGGGCCGAGGGCGTCCGCTTCGAGTGGGCCGACGCGCTGGCGCTGCCCTACGACGGCGCCCGCTTCGACGCCGTCACGGTTGGCTTCGGTGTCCGCAACCTGGCCGACCTCGACCGTGGCCTGAGCGAGATGGCGCGGGTGCTGAAGCCCGGCGGCCGCGTGGTGATCCTCGAGATCACGCAACCGACCCGGCCGCCGCTCTCGGCCTTCTACTCGCTCTGGTTCGACCGCATCGTGCCGCTGCTCGGCTCCCTCTCGAGCGAGCCCGAGGCCTACTCGTACCTGCCGGAATCGGTCCGCAGCTTTCCCAGCCCGCTGCGGCTCGCCGAGAAGATGGACCGGGCCGGGTTCGAGCGCGTGCGTTACACGGTCCTCGCCGGTGGGATCATCGCGATCCACAGCGGCGTTCGCGGGTGAACCGCTTCTCGGCCGTGCCGCCGCCGGTGACGGCGGTCCTCGACGCTTCGAGCCGCTGGCTGCCCGCCCGCCTCGGCGAGGTCGAGGACCAGCTGCGGGAGGCGGTCGGCAATCGCTCCGAACCGCTCGGCGAGGACGCGGCCTCGACTCTTGCGGCCGGCGGCAAGCGCCTGCGGCCGATGCTCGTCCTGCTCTGCGCCGGCCAGTCCGCAGCCGCCGCCGCGGTCCGGGCGGCGACCGCGATCGAGCTGATCCACATGGCGACCCTGGTCCACGACGACGTGCTTGACGAAGCGCCGCTGCGGCGCGGTCTGCCGACCGTTGCCGCCACCTCCGGCCGCGACCGCGCCGTCGCCACCGGCGACCTGCTCTTCTCGCGTGCTTTCGCCCTGCTGGCCGACGCCGGCGATGCAGGGGCCGTCGCCCTGCTGGCCGAAGCAGCCGTCGCCCTCGCCCGCGGCGAGCTGGCGCAGCGCCACGACGCCTTCGACCTCGCGGTCTCCGAAGAGCGCTACCTCGAGCGCTGCCGGCTGAAGACCGCGAAGCTGTTCGAGTGCGCCTGTCGGCTCGGCTACGACGACGCCGAGCTGGGAGCCTTCGGCTCCGAAGTCGGCCTCGCCTTCCAGCTCCTCGACGACGTCCTCGACGTCGCCGGCCCGCCGGAGCGGACCGGCAAGGCCCGCGGCACCGACCTGCTCGACGGCACCGTGACCCTGCCGCTGATCGAAGCGGCGGCGGCCGATCCGGGGATCCTCGAAGTCGACCTGCACGGCCTCGACGCCGGCGAAGCGGAGGCGCTCTGCGACCGCATCGCCGCCACCGGCGCGCTCGAGCAGGTCAGGCTGCGCGCCCTGGAGATGGTCGCCAGCGCCAAGCGCCGGCTCGACGGCGCCAGCTTCGCGCCGGAACAGCGCCAGCTGCTCAACCTCGTCGCCGACGGCGTCGTCCAGCGCTACAGCTAGCCGCGCCCCGCCTCAGCGAAAGTCGTCGGCGGCGATCAGGTCCGCGGCCAGCGCGGCGATGAAGGCGTCGGCCATGTCGGCCATGTTCGAGTGTTCCAGCGCCCGCAGCTCGTCGGCCAGCTCGTGCGAGCCGAGGTCGAGCTGCTCGTCGAAGGCGTCGATGTCGCGCTCGCCGTAGACGCCGGCGCACGACCACTCGCACTCGGGGCAGCGCCTCCAGACCCGCCAGTGGGTGCGGTCGCCCGCCTGCTCCCAGAAGGTCGGCTGCACCAGGCAGGATTTGCACTCGGGGCAGACGTGCAGGTCCTTGGCCGGTTGGGTCTGGTTGCGACTGGGCTCGTTCATGCGTCATCTATCGAACCCGAAAGCCATCGACTTGATTTGGAGTTCGTTGCGTGCAGCACGAGAAACTCCCACTACCGAGTATCTAATTGCACGACTCCGCGACTGCTCCGGCCGGCCATGGCCCCCGGTACCATTGCCGTAATGCCAGGAAACATCGGACTTCCAGAGATCGCGATCGTCCTCGTCATCGCCCTGCTCGTCTTCGGGCCGAAACGTTTGCCGGAGCTGGGCCGCAGCCTGGGCCGCGGCATTCGCGAGTTCAAAGGCTCGATCGGCGGCGATCACGATGACGACGACGACGAGAAGCCCAAACTCAGCTCTTCGCCGCCCGCCGAGGCGCCCAGCGACCAGACGGCGGAGGCCGAGGTCGTGCGCAACAAAACCAGCTGAGGCGCGGCGATGGCCCGCCGCGCCAAGGCGGTCTCCCACGAGGACCGCCTCACCCTGGTCGAGCACCTGGACGAGCTGCGCACGCGGCTGGTCGTCTGCATCGTCGTCTTCGGCGCCGCCCTGGCGCTCTGCTTCTGGCAGAACCACCTGCTGCTAGAAATCGCCTCGGGCCCACTCCCCGACAACCACGAACGGCTGATCACCTTCGGCATCACCGAGCCGTTCACGACCACCCTCACGGTCTCGGCCTACGGCGCGGTCGTGCTGTCGCTGCCGTTCGTCCTCTACCAGCTCTACGCCTACGTCCTGCCCGCCTTCAGCGATACCGAGCGCCGGGTCGTGCTGCCGATCCTGCTGCTCTTTCCCTTCCTCTTCCTGGCCGGGATCGCCTTCGCCTACTTCGTCGTGATGCCGGCCGCGGTCAACTTCCTGCTCAACTTCAACGACACCCAGTTCAACGTCCAGGTCCGCGCCCGCGACTACTACAGCTTCTTCTCGACCACGGTGATCGCCTGTGGCCTGGTCTTCCAGCTGCCCTTGGCGATCATCGCCCTCACCCGGCTCGGCATCGTCAGCGTCGCGCAGCTACGGACGAATCGCCGCTACGCCTACCTCGCGATCGCGGTAGTGGCCGCGGCGCTCCCCGGCGTCGACCCGGTCTCGATGCTGATTGAGATGGTTCCGCTGCTTGTTCTGTATGAGTTGAGTATCTTGCTCGCAATGGCCTTTGGGCGGCCGGGAGAAAAGGGTGGAGCGGTCGAGCCCTCCACCCAAGAGCGTTGAGGAACTGATGGCAGACGGCGAGCACAGAATGCTTTTCGACATCCGCGGGCGGCGCAAGCACGTCGTCAGGGTCGTCTACGCGATCCTCGCCCTGCTGATGGGCGCCAGCCTCTTCCTCGTCGTCGGCCCGGTCAACATCGCCGGCATCTTCGGCGGCGAAACCACCAACAGCGCCGCCAACCAGTTCGAAGACCAGGCCGAACGGATCCAGCAGCGGCTGAAAAAAGACCCCGAAAACCCGGACCTCCTGCTCAGCCTGACCCGGGCCCAGGTCAACACCGGCAACTCCCTCGCCGAAACCATCCCCGCCTCCGGCGCCGTCATCTACACGCCGGAATCGCGCCTGGCGATCGAAGAAGCGAGCGAAACCTGGGCGAAGTACCTGAAGGCGGCCGACGAGCCAAGCTCCTCCGGGGCGCAGCTGATCGCCCAGGCGCAGTTCGGCCTGGCGCAGCGGGCGCGGACCGGGCCGGAAGCGCTCTCGAACGTCGTCGCTGCGGCCGAAGCCCAGCAGATCGTCGCGGAAGAGCAGCCCAGCATCGGCAGCTACAGCAGCCTGGCGATCTTCCGCTACTACTCGTTCGACTTCGACGGCGCCGAAGCAGCACGCAAGAAGGCGATGGGCTTCGCCAAAACCAAGTTCGAACGCGAAAGCCTCGAAAACGAACTCGACACCTTCGAGAAACGCGGCCACCAGTTCCAGAAACAGCTGGCCGAAGCCGAAAAGGAAGCGAAGAAAGCGCGGGAACAGGGCGCCCCCGGCGTCGCCAACCCGCTCGGCGAAGCCGGCTCCGGCTCGCTCGGCGAATAACCGCCTGCGATGGGCCGCGAAGGACTCGAACCTTCAACCTTGAGCTTAAGAGGCTCCTGCTCTAACCAGTTGAGCTAGCGGCCCAGAGCCGGGAAGTATAGGAAGCTGGAAGCGTCCGCAGGCAGGAGGCCGCGACTAGCGGGCGGTGCAGGCCTTTTCGACGCTGCCGTCGACGATCGTGCCGTCGGCGAAGCGGAAACGGCCGTGGGTGCGGAGGATCCCGTCCCGGCAGCGGGCGGAGACGTAGCTGCGCTTCTTGCCGTCGACGCTGAAGCGGCGGCCGACTTCGACCTGGACGTGGGTGATGGCGCCGCGTCCTTCGTCGATTGGCGGGAAGACGAGGGTGGCGCGGTAACGGAATTCCCCCGGCCTGCGTTCGATCGGGATGACGATCGCGATCGTCTGGTTGCCGGCGCCGATGCGGGCGTGGAGGATGACCGTGGGCATCCCGTTCTGGGGCGGGCCGTTGAAGAGGGTCAGCGGCGAGCTGGCGGGGGCGGGGCCGCTGGGCGTGTCGATCACCGCTTCGACCCGGCCGCGACCGACGATCGCTCCCGAGCAGAGCTTGCGCGCGTCTTCGGGGCTGGCGTTGGCGAGCCGCTCGGGCGGGCAGACCGGCAGCCCGCCGGCGCTCAGCCGGCCGTCGCGGTCGAAGTCGATCACGGCTTCTTCCAGCACCGGCGGTTTGGGGCCGGTGGAGGAGGCGATGTCGAAGAAGCCCTCAAAGTCGATCCCGACGAAGCGGCCGCGCGGCAGCGAGCTGGGCTGGAAGCCACCGTCGGCGTGGAGAACGATCCCGTTGACCCGAACCAGGGCGGCGTCGGCGACGACGGCGCCGGTCAGCAACACCGCCAGGGCGGTGCAGATTGCTGCCAGTCGGCTCAGTCGGACACGTGGCATGGAGAGGTCAAGGTTCCCGGGAAGAAGCTGCCGTCGGTGAAACGAAGAGTGCCATGTACCTGCAGCCGGCCCTGGTCGCAGTAGGCGTTCGTGTAGCCGACCGTCTTGCCGCCGCGCTTCCAGCTCGCCCCGATCGTCGCCTTGGCCAGGGTCGGGGCGCCGTAGCCGTCGGCGATCGGCGGCACGTCGATCTGAACCCGGTAGCCATAGCGGGCCTGGTTGACCCGTTCGACCACGACCGGCAGCAGGACCGCTTTCGGCGACGGGATCTTCTCGTAGGCGTGGATGATCAGGCTCGGCCTGCCGCCGGTGGGCGGGGCGTTGAAGAAGGTGAGGGGGGAGCTGATCTCGACCGGCGCCGCGCCGGGAAGCGTGACCTCGGCCTTGCCGACCCCTTCGCCGACGATCGCGCCGGCGCAGCGCTTGCGGGCCACCTGGGGAGTGGTCCCGGCCAGCTTCGCTTCCGTGCAGACGGGCAGGCCCTTGGTGTCGACGAAGCCGTGCTTGTCGAAGACGAAGACGAGCTGGCGCAGGCTCGGCGGCGTCGAGCCGTCGGTCGTCTTGACCCTGGTCACGCTTTCGACCTCGACCGGGGCGCCGCCTTGCGCAGGCAGGGCTCGCGGCGAGATCGTCGCGGTGGCGCTGACGATCGTTTTGCCGATTTCGATCTTCAGCGCGTAGGCCGAGGCGGCGCAGAACAGGGCCGCGAGAATTACTACCGAAACCGTTCTTAACACATTCTTCTGCATCTGTTCGCTCCCTCTGGCGCCCGGATCGCCAAACTACCAAGGGGATGAGTATGAGGAGGAGCAGGGACCGCCCGGATTCGGAAGGTTCGAATCAGGGACGCCGCCCACCATTCACGCTGCGCTACCCGCGCGCCGTTTTGGCGATCGCGGCGCTGGTCCTAGCCGTCCTCGGAGTGATCGGGACCGGGGTCGAAAGCAAGCTCGACCCGACCACGCTCGACGTTCCCGGAACCGGCTCGTTCGAAGGGAACGCGCTGCTGCGGGAGCATTTCGGCGACTCGGCGCCGTTCGCGATCCTCCTCCAGGGCCCCGCCGCCTCGATCGACCGCCAGGGGCCGAAGCTGGTCCGCGCCCTGCGCCGCGACCCCAACGTCAGCACGCTTTCGCCCTGGGATCGCGGCAATGTCTCCCAGCTGCGCCCCGGGCCGAACCGGGCTCTGATCCTGGCCGACTTCCACGTCGACGTGAAAGAGGCGGTCAACGAGGTCGTGCCGCGGTTGAACGCCCTGCTCGCGCGCGAAGTCCACCCGCCGGTACGAGCCACGCAGACCGCCTACGCGAGCATCTCGAGGGCGCTGCAAGACGTCTCGATCTCGGCCAGCGAGCGCGGCGAGCTGCTGGCCCTGCCGTTCCTGCTGATCGTGCTGCTGCTCGTCTTCCGCTCGCCGATCGCCGCCGCGATCCCGCTCGCCTTCGGGGCGGTGACCGTCGTCGCCTCCCGCGGGATCCTCTACTTCCTCACCAACTGGTTCGACATCGACGCCTTCGCGCTGACCGTCTGCACGATGATGGGCTTAGCCTTGGGCGTCGACTACGCGCTGCTGATGGTCTCCCGCTTCCGCGAGGAGCTGGCGCTGGGAACCGAGAAGGTCGAGGCGGCGCGGATAACCCGCCGCACCGCCGGCCGCACCACCGCCTTCGCCGGCAGCACCCTGCTGCTCTCGATGGTCGTCGCGATGTTCATCGTCCCCGGGCCGTTGCTGGCGTCGCTGGCCGGGACGGTGGTGATGGTCGTGATCCTCAGCGTCATCGTCGCCACCCTGGTGGGGCCGGCGCTGCTCTCGTTGATCGGCTCCAACGTCGACCGCTGGCGGATCGGCTCGGCGCCGGTCGAGGGCGACTCGCGCCTGATGCGCCTGGTCGGGGCGGCGCTGCGGCGGCCGGCGTTGGTGGCGGCCGTGATCGGTGTCGTGATCCTGGTCCTCTCCGCGCCGGCGCTGGCGCTGAAGACCGGGCCGCCGAGCCCCGAACAGCTTTCGCGGGACAACCCGGCCCGCGAAGACGCGGAACTGATCGCCGAACAGGTCGCGCCCGGCTTCGAAGCGCCGTTCCAGGTGGTGGTCGCCGACAGCGAAGGGCCGATCACCGACGCCAAGGACCTGGCGACGCTGACCAAGTTCCAGGAAAGGGTGGCGGAAATCCCCGGCGTGCAGGTCGTGATCGGGCCCGCGCAGGTCGCCGCGCAGACCGAACCGCTGCGCGAACGCGGCAACGCGCTGTTTGCGTCGGGCGGCGAAATCGCCCCGGTCAAACAGCTGGGCCGGCTCGGCCGCAGCCTCAAAGTCGCCGCCGGCGGCGTCTCGCAGCTGCGCAGCGGCATCGCCGAAGCGAGCGACGGCGCCGGCCTCCTGGCAGTCGGCTCCGACCGCGCCGGCACCGGCGCCGAGAAGATCGCCAACGGCCTCGCGCGCGCGGCCAGCGGCAGCAAACAGGCCGTGGGCGCGCTCGACCGCTTCGAAAAAGGCGCCAAGGAACTCTCCCACGCGCAGGAACGGGCGGCGCTCGGGGGCCTGCAGCTGAAGCTGGCCGCGCGCGACCTCGGCGGCGCCAACTTCCAAGTCAACCTGATCAACCGCTCGCTCAAAGTCGAAAAGTCGTTGGAAGAGGAAACCGGCGAGACCCTGCCACGGATACTGGCGCCGGCCAAAGTCGCCGAAGAACAGCTGAAGGCCGCGTTTGCGCAGCTGCAGGGCATGGGGGTCGGCAAAACGGACCCCAACTACCCGGCGGCGCTGGAAGCCGTCCGCCGGGCCACCGCCGCGGTGACCGGCACCGACCCGGTCGGCGGCGCCCCTTACGCGCCCAACTACACCGGCCTGCCGGCCGAACTGGAAGCGCTGCAGGCGAATCTGCTCGAGGACCTCGACAACACCCAACACGTCACCGACTGGCTTGAATCGACCCTGATCCACCTCGAAGAACTGTCCGCAGCGGCCGAAAAGCTCTCCGACGGCCTCTACGAAATCTCCGCCGGCGGCAAAAAGCTCGCGGCCGGCTCGACCAAGCTCGCCGAGGAAACCGCGAAGCTCGTCTCCGGCCTCTCGCGGCTCAGCGCCGGCACCGTCGCTCTGGTCGGCGGCATCGACCGGCTCAGCGGCGGCGCCGAAGCGCTGGAAGCCGGGCTGGAAGAAGCGGTGGACCGCGCCAGCCCGCTGCAGAGCGGCCTCAACCGCGCCAGCGTCCAGGTCCTCTCCGGCAAGAAACAGGTCAAGCAGCAGGTCAAACAGATCAGCGACGCCTCGCCGAACCTCTTCAACTCCGGCTATTTCGTGCTGGCGACCGTCGATGGCGCGCAGCCGGACGCGCGCGAAGCCGCGAGCCAGGCAATCGATCTCGAAAGCGGCCAGGCGGCGACGATCCGGGTCTTCTCGAAGTACTCGTTCAACACCCCGGGCTCGATCAGGCTCAACAAGACACTGAACCAGGACGCGAGGGAACTGGGGCAGGAAACGGGCCTGGTGACCGGCGTCGCCGGCGGCGCCGCCCAGGTCAACGACTTCACCCGGGTCACCAAGGACCGCTTCCCGCTGGTCGTGATCGCGGTCACCCTCGTCACCCTGCTGGTCCTGATCGCGGTCCTGCGGGCGATCCCGCTGGCGATCATCGCGGTCGGCCTCAACCTGGTCACCGTCGGCGTCGCCTTCGGCGTGCTGACCCTGCTCACCTACCTGCCCGACGGCGTCCCCCTAGGCGGCCGCAGTTACGTGGAAGCGATCGGGGCGACGATGATCTTCGGGCTCGTGTTCGGGTTGTCGATCGACTACGCGGTGTTCCTGCTCAGCCGCATGCGGGAGCACTACGACGACCACGGCGACAACGCCGCCGCGATCCAGTTCGGGCTCGACAAGACCGCGCGGGTGATCACCGGCGCGGCGGCGATCATGATGGCCGTCTTCATCGCCTTCGCCGGCGCTCCGGCGGCGACGGTGAGCCAGCTCGGAGTCGGTCTCACCGTCGCCGTCATCCTCGATGCCACCGTGGTTCGCATCGTCCTGCTGCCGGCGCTGATGCTGCTGGTCGGGGACCGCGTCTGGTGGCTGCCGCGCTGGCTGGACCGCGCGCTGCCCAAGCTGAGGGTCTGATCGAGCCTTCTAACCCGTCCCCGAGCGCGTTGACTTCCAGTTAAGTCCCCGCTGCCTGCGCGCTTAGCGGCTGGCTGCTCGGATACGATTCTGCCGCCCGTTCCGCCGGGTCGGAGGCCGGGGAACGATTAAGCGACGACCCGTGGCTGCCAATTCTTCAGGTGAGGAGAAAAGCTCGGCGCAAAGCCGTGGGACCTCCCCAGCGCGAATTGCGGTGATCGCGGCCCTGGCAGTGGCGGTAGTCGTCCTCGCTTACGTCCTGCTCAGCGGCAGCAGCGGGCACAAGTACACCCTCGTCTTCCAGAACGCCGGCCAGCTCGTGCCCGACAACCAGGTGCTGATCGGCGGCTCGCCCGCCGGCTCGGTCGAAAGCATCGATCTCAGCGACAACAACCTCGCCGAAGTCCACGTCGAAGTGGAACAGGAGCTGCACGAGGGGACGACGGCGACGATCCGCGCCACCTCGCTCTCCGGCGTCGCCAACCACTACGTCTCGGTCAGCCCCGGGCCGAACAGCAGCCCGGCGCTCGACGACGGCGCCGAGGTCGGCCTCGGCTCGACCACGACGCCGATCGACATCGACCAGCTCTTCAACACCTTCCCGCCCTCGGTCCGCAAGGGGCTGGCCAACTTCATCAAGGGCAACTCGGCGATCTACGCGGGGCAGGGGCCGGCCGGCAACGACGCCTACAAGTACTTCGGGCCGGCGCTCAACCGCACCGACGCCTTCGTCAAGGAACTCAACTCCGACCAGCGCCTGCTGGAACAGTTCGTCGTCAACTCGAGCAAGCTCTCGACCACCGTCGCCCAACGGGGAGAACAGCTCTCGGGGGCGATCTCCAACGCCAACACCGCCTTCGACGCGATCGCCAGCCAGAACGTCGCCTTCGACCAGACGCTGCGCCGGCTGCCGCCGGTGATGCGGCAGGCCAACACCACCTTCGTCAACCTCCGCGCCGCGCTCGACGATCTCGACCCGCTGGTCGAAACGGCGAAGCCGGCGACCAGGAACCTGGCGCCGTTCCTCAGCGAACTGCGCCCGGTCGTCTCCAAATTCGTCCCCTTCTTCCGCGACCTGCGCCTGGCCGTGGCGCGGCCGGGCCAGGCGAACGACACGGCCGAACTGCTGGCGGTGCTGCCGACGGTCCAGGAACTGGCCTCGAGCGCGTTCCCGCACGCCGAAAGCGCGATCGCCGCCTTCCAGCCCAACCTCAACTTCGCCCGCGCCTACACGCCGGACCTGTTCAACGGCCTCGGCAAGCTCGGCCAAGCGTCCGGCTTCTATGACGGCAACGGCCACTACCTGCGCGCCTCGACCTCGCTGCAGAACCTCTTCAAATACGAAGGCGGCACGCTGAAAGCGATCTCCAAGGGCGAACAGTACGGCGTCTTCTCTCCCTCCACGGGCGCCCCCCGCCGCTGCCCCGGCGGCGCCACGCAGTCCGCCGCCGACGGTTCCAACCCGTTCGTCGACCCGCCGTACGGCGGCAGCGTCAGCAGCTCCGAATGCGACCCCTCCGACGCGCCCCCCGGACCATGATCCGCAAGCTGATAATCGCGGCAGCGCTGGTGATCGCGGTCGTCGCCGTGGTCCTGCTCGCCTCCGGCGGCGGCAGCAGCAGCGATGGCTACAAAGTGCGCGCGGTCTTCGACAACGGCGCCTTCATGGTCACCGGCGAGCAGGTCCGCGTCGCCGGCGCCAACGTCGGCACGATCGAATCCGTCGACGTCTCGATGCCGGGGCAGACGGTCGCCTACCGCGACGGCAAGCCGGTCTCGGTACCCGGCAAGGCGATCATCGTCATGGACATCACCGACCCCGGCTTCCAGGACTTCCGCAGCGACGCCAGCTGCCAGATCCGCCCGCAGTCGCTGATCGGCGAGAAGTTCGTCGACTGCCGGCCGACGCTGCCGCGAGCGCCCGGCACCCCGGCCCCGCCGCCGCTGAAGAAGATCCCCGACGGCCAGGAGGGGGCCGGCGAGCACCTGCTGCCGCTGGGCAGCAACGGCACCAGCGTCGACCCGGACCTGATCAACGACATTCAGACGCTGCCCTACTCGCAGCGCTTCCGGCTCATCTTCAACGAACTCGGCGCCGGCTTCGCCGGCCGCGGCGACGATCTCGAAGTCCTGGTCAAACGCGCCAACCCGGTCCTACGCGACGCCGACCGGCTCTTCGGCATCCTCTCGGCCCAGCGCGACCGCCTCGCCCAGCTGGCCAGCGACTCCGACCAGATCCTGCAGCCGTTCGCGCGGGAGCGCGCCCACGTCGCCGGCTTCTTCGCCAACGCCGGCGCCGCCGCGCAGGCAAGCTCCGAACGCGGCGCCGACCTCGAAGCCTCGCTGCGCAAGTTCCCCACCTTCCTGCGTGAGTTCCGTCAGACGATGGTCAGCCTCAAGGGCTTCTCCGACGCCGCCGCCCCGGTCTTCCAGGACCTCGGCCGCGCCGCCCCCTCGCTGACCGACGCGACCCGGACCCTGACCCCGTTCTCGGAAGCCAGCACGGTGGCGCTGAAGAGCCTGGGGGAGACCGGCGCCGCCAGCGGCCCGATCTTCCGCGAAGCCGAACCGGTCGTGCGCAAGTCGGCCGAACTGGCGAAGAGCGGCGTCGTCCCGACCACCGAACTGGCAAAGCTCTTCACCAACCTGAGGCAGACCGGGGGCTGGGACGGCCTGGTCAGGCTGGTCTACAACTCGACCGCCTCGCTCAACGGCTTCGACCAGTACGGGCACTTCGGCCGCACCCTGGTCACGCTCTCCAACTGCCTCGACTACGAGCCACTCACCGAAGGCGCCTCCGGCTGCGTCGCCCGCTTCAACGGGCTCAACGCCGGCGAAGCCGCCAGCACCAGCTCCGCCGACCTCTATCGCCTGCTCCAGAGCGAGCTGTCGGGGCAGACCGGCGGCACCTTGGCCGCCCCCGGCGGCGCGTCTGGCGCGACCACCGGCCTCGGCCAGGCCGACGCGACCGGCGCCGAAGCCGGCGTCGGCAGCGCCTCCAAGACCGGCAGCGGCACCGAACCGCTCCTCGACTACCTCCTGGGACCATGAGAAACCGCAGCGGCATACAGGGAGTGGCGAGCAGCCCGATCCTGGTCGGGGCGGTGACGATCCTGGTCATCATCGTCGCGGTCTTCCTCGCCTACAACGCCAACAACGGCCTTCCCTTCGTCTCCACCTACAACCTCAAGGCCAAGGTGCCCAACGCCAACGCCCTGGTCAAAGGCAACGAGGTCCGCGTCGGCGGCGTCCGCGTCGGCATCGTCAAGTCGGTGGTGCCGGTGCAGGAGAGCGACGGCCGCGTCGCCGCCGAGCTTGCGCTCAGCCTCGACAAGAACGTCGAACCGCTGCCGGTCGACTCGACCCTGACGATCCGCCCGAAGTCGGCGCTCGGCCTCAAGTTCCTCCAGCTCAGCCCCGGCGACTCCGCCAAGACCTACAAGGCCGGGGCGACGATTCCGCTCGCCTCCTACACGCCCGAACCGGTCGACATCGATCAGTTCTTCGACATGTTCGACGAACCCACCCGCAACGGCATCCGCCAGAACCTGGCCGGCTTCGGCAACGCGCTGGCCGGCCGCGGCCCGCAGCTGAACGAAGGGATCGCCGCCCTGCGGCGGCTCGCCGTCAACGGGCAGCCGGTGCTGCGCAAGATCGTCGAACCAAGCACCAACTTCGCTGGCTTCTGGCGCGCGCTCGAGGACCTCTCGGCGACGGTGGTGCCGGTGGCGGCGACCCAGGCCAGCCTCTTCGTCGCCCTCGACCGCACGTTCGGCGCCTTCGCCCGCGTTTCCCGTCCCTACATCCAGGAAACGATCGAAAAAGGCCCCGGCACGCTCGACGCGGTCAACGCCGACCTGCCGGCGGTACGGCCCTTCTTCCGCGACTCGGCCCGCTTCTTCACCGCGCTCAAGCCCGGTGCCAAAGCCCTCGGCGACACCTCGCCGGTGATCGCCGAAGCGCTGCACGCGGGCGTCCCCGCGCTCAACGCCTCGCCGGTGGTCAACAACCAGCTGCAGCCGACCGCCGAAGCCCTGGTCGCCTTCCAGGACGCGCCGGGCGTCTTCAACGGGCTTGACCTCTTGACCGACACCAACGAAGTGCTGGAACCGGCGCTGCGCTTCATCGCGCCCTCGCAGACGACCTGCAACTACTGGAGCCTCACCTTCAAGGAGATCGTCAGCGCGACCAGCCAGGGCAACGACAATGCCCGCTGGCTCAACTTCATCGCCTTCGCGACGCCGGAAGGGCCGAACAGCGAGAGCGGCCAGGCAGCGGCACCGGCGAACGGGCCGGAGCCGGCGAACCACCTCCACTACAACCCCTATCCGCAGACGGGGGCGCCCGGCCAGCCGAACGTCTGCGAAGCGGGCAACGAGAAGTACAAAACGGGCACGACCGTGATCGGCAACGCGGCAAAGACCTGGGGCACCACCACTCGCGGGCAGGTCGAAAAATGAGCCGTCTTCCCGAGCGTGACACCAGGCAGGGCGCCACCAACAGCCGCTTCAAGTGGCGGCCGAGCAACGCCCTGATCGCGGTCATCTTCATCCTCATCTTCACGATCGGCCCTTACCTCGCCTTCACCGGCCACGTTCCCTTCACCAGCTACGGCTACGAACTGAAGGCGACCTTCGCCAACTCGGCCAACGTCGCGCTCAACTCACCGGTGCGGATCGCCGGGGTCGAAGTCGGCAAAGTGATCTCGAGCGAGCGCGACGGTGACGCGACCACGGTCACCTTCACGGTCGAAGGCTCGGGCCAGCCGGTCCACGACGACGCCTTCGCCTCGATCCGGCCGCGGATCTTCCTCGAGGGCAACTTCTTCGTCGACCTCGACCCGGGCAGCCCGAGCGCGCCGGATCTGAGCAGCGGCGACACGATCCCGATCAGCCGCACCTCCACCGCGGTCCAGTTCGACGAAGTCCTCTCGGCCCTGCAGTCGCCGGTGCGAGCCGATCTCAACCGCCTGCTGGAGAGCTACGGCACCGCCCTCACCAGCAAGCCGAGCGCGGCCGACGACGAAACCCAGCTGCCCGAGGTCAGAGGCATCACCGGGGCGGAAGCCCTCAACGGCGCCCTCAAATACGGCGGCGACGCCGGCCGCTACAGCTCGCAGGTGGCCAACGCCTTCCTCGGCACCCAGCAGCGCGACCTCTCGCGTCTGGTCGCCGGCACCGGCAAGACCTTCGGCGCCCTCGCCAGCAACGAGGCCAGCCTGAAGGGGCTGATCGACAACTTCAACGTCTTCACCGGTGCCCTGGCGGCCCAATCGACGAACCTCTCGACCACGATCCAACTGGCGGCGCCGACGCTGCAGACCGCCCGCGCCTCGCTGGTCAGCCTCAACCGCACCCTGCCGCCGCTGCGCACCTACGCGATCGAGCTGACGCCGGCGGTGGCGGAGCTGCCGGGCTTGATCAGCGCCTCCAAACCGTGGCTGGCGCAGACGCGGCCGCTGCTCTCCGGCAAAGAGGGCGGCGGCGTTGCCAGGCTGCTGGCCGAATCGGCTCCGGGCCTCGCCGGCGCCGCCCAGGCCGGCAAGAAGACGACGCTGCCGCAGCTCAACCAGCTCAGCCTCTGCACGACCAAGGTCTTGGTCCCGACCGCGAACCAGACGATCAACGACCGCTTCAGCACCGGCGGCCCCAACTACCGCGAGTTCCTCTACAACCTCGTCAACTTCGCCGGCGCCGGCCAGAACTTCGACGGCAACGGCCCCTACGTCCGCACCCAGGTCGGCGGCGGCCCGCTGCTGGTCGGCGAACCCAACCCGCAGGGCAACCCCGACACGATCACCGACCAGATCAACTACGCGCACACGATCGCGCCGCCGATCGGCACCCAGCCCCGTCTCGGCGGCGAACCGCCGCTGAAGCCGGATGTCCGCTGCTACACCAACCCCGTCCCTGACGTCAACGGCCCGATCAGCCAGGTGGGCCCCGCCTCGCCGTCGGCCGACCAGGTGAACCCATGACCGAGCGCGAACCAAACGTCAGCCGCTGGCGCCACTTCCGCGCCTGGCTCTCGCGGCAGGCGCGCGGCCACCGCAAAGACACGATCGCGATCGTCGTCCTCGCCGTCGCCGGCATCGTGATGACGCTCGGCATCTTCACCCAGCAGAAAGCCTCGCTGCCGTCATGGCTGCCGCTGGTCGGCGAAGAATTCGAGCATATCTCCGCCGAGTTCTCGACCGCGCAGGCGGTCACCCCCGGCCAGGGCCAGTCGGTCGACATCGCCGGGATCCAGATCGGCAAGGTCACCTCGGTCGACCTCGAAGACGGGCACGCCGTGGTCGGGATGGACATCGTCCCCGAATACATGAAGCTGATCCATCCCAACGCCAGCTTCCTGCTGCGGCCGAAAACCGGGCTCAACGACATGATCGTCGAGGTCGACCCGGGCAGCGGCAAGAAGTCGATCGACGATGGCGCCCACTTCACCCTCACCCAGACCGAACCGAACACCAACCTCGACGCCTTCCTCTCGACGCTCGACAACGACACCCGCCAGTACATCCAGCTGCTGGTCGCCGGCGGCGCCCAGGGCATCGGCGGCCGCGGCAACCAGGTCGCCAACGTCTTCCGCCGCTTCCAGCCCTTCGTCCACTACACGGCGAAGCTGAACAAGGCCGTCGCCGCCCGCCACGTCGCGCTCGCCAACGTGATCCACAACTTCGGCCTGCTGACGACCGAACTCGGCCGCCACGACGCCGAGCTGAAGCGCTTCGTCAACTCCTCCGACACCGCCCTCGGCAACTTCGCCAACCAGCAGCAGTCGATCCAGGAATCGCTGCGGGAGTTCCCGGCGGCGCTGCGGGCCGGGAACGCCGGCCTCGCCAGCTCCAAGCGCTTCTCCGACATCGCCTACCCGGCGTTGACGGCGCTGATTCCGCAGACGCAGGCGCTGACCCCCGCCTTCAAGGCGACCGAGCGCCTCTTCGAAGAAACGACTACGCCGATCCGCGACCAGATCCGGCCCTTCACCAGGGAAATCCGCCCGCTGCTGACCCAGGCGAACAAGGCCTCCGGCCCGTTCGAAAAGACGGTCAAGGGCTTCGGCAACTCGCTGACCGGCTTCAACAGCTTCCTCAACGAGCTGGCCTACAAGCCGAAGGACTCGCGTGAGAGCTTCCTCTTCTACGTCCCCTGGGCCAACCACAACTTCAACTCGGCCTTCCTCCAGGACGCCGGCGGCCCGGTCCTGCGCGGCCTGACGATGATCAGCTGCACCGGCGCCAGCCTCGGCTACGGCTTCGTCGAGACCAGGCCGGTGCTGAAGACGCTGCTGCAGTCGATCAACCTCCCGCGGGCCGAAGAAATCCCCTTCTCGAGGTCGCCGAGCGGGCACTGCGAATACGGGTTGCCGGTCAAATGAGCAAGCGCGCACCCAGCACCGGGCAGCTCCTCGTCATCGCCGGCTTCGCGCTGTCGTGCTTCGGGATCCTGCTCTTTCTCTGGGTCACCTTCGGCGGCCCGACCCCGTTCCGGGCCAAGCCGTACGAGATCAAAGTCCCCTTCAACGAGGCCACCCAGCTGGCCGAACAGTCCGACGTGCGCATCTCCGGCGTCAACGTCGGCAAAGTCCGCAACATCGCCCTCGCCGACAACGGCAAGCAGGCGCTGGCGACGGTCGACATCGACGACAAGTACGCGCCGCTGCCGGAGTCGACCCGCGCGATCCTCCGCACCAAGACCCTGCTGGGGGAGACCTATATCGAACTAACCCCGGGCGCGGGCACGGGCCCCGAGCTTGCCGACGGCGGCTCGGTGCCGGAGGCGAACGTCGCCGAATCGGTCCAGCTCGACGAGATCTTCCGCACCTTCGACCCGGAGACCCGGGCCGCCTTCCAGAGCTGGATGCAGGAAGCGGCGGTGGCGATCAACGGCCAGGGACAGGGCCTCTCCTACGCGATCGGCGAGTTCGAACCGACCTTCACCGACCTCGACAAGCTCTTCCGCGTCCTCGACACCCAGCGTGTCGCGGTCGGCCAGCTCTTCCGCAACGGCGCCACCTCCCTGCAGGCCCTGCGCGGCCGTGAAGGCCAGCTGGCGAGCCTGATCCAAAGCTCCAACGCGGTCTTCCAGACCGCCGCTCGCCGTGACCGCGACATCGAAGCTCTGTTCCGCGCTTTCCCGACCTTCCAGGACGAGTCGAGGCTGACTCTCAACCGCCTCAAAGCCTTCGCCGTCAACACCGACCCGCTGATGCGCCAGCTGGTTCCGGCAGCGAAACAGCTCTCGCCGACCCTGGTCGCCTTCGCCAACCTGGCGCCGGAAGCCAAAGGCTTCTTCGAAGGGCTCTCGATCGTCATCGGCGAGGCGCCGACCGGCTTCCCCGCCCTGCGCAAGCTCTTCCGCGACGATTTCCCGCCACTGCTGCGCGCCGTCGACCCCTTCCTGCGCAACCTCAACCCGCTGCTCACCGGGCTCAACCTCTACAAGCACGAGGTCACCTCCGTCTTCGCCAACCTCGCCGCCACCTTCGCCGGCGAACTCCCGGTCGAAAACGCCAAGGGCGAAAAACTCAACTACCTGCGGGCGATGAGCCCGATCACGGCGGAAACCCTGTCGACCTATCCCAGCCGCCTGGTCACCAACCGCAACAGCGCCTACAGCCCGCCGAAATGGGCCGAAGGCCTGGTCGCCGGCCTGCCGAGCTTCAATACCCGCCAGTGCACCTCCGGCCTCAGCGCCAGCCTCGATTCGAACACCCCGAACGAAACCGCGTTCAAGGAACGGACCAAAAAAGGCGAGACCAAAGAAGCCGAAGAATTCTTCAACAACCTGAAGAAATACGCCTTCGCCGAAGGCTCCGGAACCAGCAGCTCACTCGCCCCGTCCTGCGCCCAGCAGCCGCCGCTGAACCCGATCTACGGTGGCGGCCCGGCGACGACTTACCAGCACACGTTCGAACAGACCGGCGAATAGCGCTTTTCCGATCCGTCCTGCGAACTCCTGTGTTGTTCTAGAAGCAGGAGCGGATAGCTCGTGTCTCGGAGGATGTCAAACAGGGGAGGTAGGACATGCGCAGGTACTTGCTGTTGACGATGGCCGTGGGAAGCCTGATCGCGCTCAGCGTGGCGGGGATCGCCACCGCCGACAAGCCGGTCAAGGTGCGAGCGGGGAATCTCGAACTCACCTTCAACGGCGGCTTCAGCCCGAAGGCGCTGTCGAAGACGAAGCTAACGCCGATCACGCTCAACGCCTCGGGCAAGATCAGGACGCTCGACGGGTCCCATCCACCGGCGATGAAGGAATTCGTCCTCGAAACCGACAAGAACGGCGCCATCGACGTCAAGGGCCTGCCGGTCTGCAGGTCGAGCCAGTTGCAGTCGCAGGACACCAAACACGCCGAAGCGATCTGCAAAACGGCGATCATCGGCTCCGGCAAGGCGACCGCCTCGATCTCCTTCCCGGAATCGAACCCGATTCCGGCGACCAGCAAGATCGTCGTCTTCAACGGCGGTTTCAAGGGCGGGACCACCACCCTCTACATCCACGCCTACCTGACGATTCCGGCCCCGGCGGCGATCGTCACGACGGTCAAAATCAAGAAAATCCACAACGGCCGCTACGGCCTCAAATCGGTCGCCTCCATTCCCAAAATCGCCGGCGGCAGCGGCTCCGTGACGGATTTCAACCTGACGATCAACAAGCGGGGCGTCCTCAGCGCCAAATGCCCCGACGGCAAGCTCCAGGCCCACGGCACCGCCGTCTTCACCGATGGCACCCGCGCCTCGGCCGAAATCCTGCGCGCCTGCACCGGGAAGAAGTAACTGGCTTGCGCAGGCACTCCAACGGGTAGTGCGGGGAAGAGCGGCGTGTAAGGCGCCGCTCTTTTCCCTCGATCCTGGGGTTTATTCAACGCCCAGGGTGGTAGTTTGAGCCGCTGGAGGGAACAGTTTTACGCAAGCTTTCGACGGCTCAGCCCGACGGGCAGGCCGCAAAAGGAGAGATATAGGGATATGCGCAAGTACTTGCTGATTACCACGGCCCTCGCGGCCCTGATCGTGGCCTCGGTGGCCGGCATCGCCACCGCCGAGAAGCCGGTCAAAGTTCGCGCCGGCGACCTTGAACTCACCTTCAACGGCGGCTTCACCCCGAAGGCGCTGTCGAAGACCAAACTCACCCCGATCACGCTCAACGTCTCGGGTCAGATTCGCAGCGTCAGCGGGCAGCACGTCCCGGCGATGAAAGAGTTCGACCTCGAAACCGACAAGAACGGCGCCATCAACGTCAAGGGCTTGCCGGTCTGCACCTCGAGCAAACTGCAGTCGCAGGACACCAAGCACGCCGAAGCGATCTGCAAGACGGCGATCATCGGCTCGGGCCAGGCAATCGCCGAGATCGCCTTCCCGGAACAGAAACCGATTCCCGCGACCAGCAAAATCATCGCCTTCAACGGCGGCTTCAGCGGCGGCGTGACCACCATCTTCATCCACGCCTACCTGACGGTCCCGACCCCGGCGGCGATCGTCTCCACGGTCAAAATCAAGAAAATCCACAACGGCCGCTACGGCCTCTCCGCCATCACCACGATTCCCAAAATCGCCGGCGGCAGCGGCTCGGTCACGGATTTCAACCTGACCATCAACAAAAAGGGCGTCCTCACCGCGAAATGCCCCGACGGCAAGCTGCAGGCCCACGGCACCGCGATCTTCACCGACGGCACCCGCGCCTCGGCTGAAGTCATCCGCACCTGCACCGGGAAGTAAGTAGCTGCAAAGCCCTCCATTAGGAGGTTCGGCATCAAAGGGGCGGCCGTGAGGCCGCCCCTTTTTTTGCGCCTTGATCGCAAAAACGGGGATGGACGCAGGAGTTAGCCTTCGCGCTGCGAGACGCGGACGCGCTCGCGCTCGGCGGCCGCGGCGTCGGGCCCCAGAAACGGCAGCGCGATCCAGAACATCAGGTCCGGCAGGCGGCTGGGCAGGCGCGCCGCGGCGCCGTGGAGGATCTCGCTGTAGAGCAGCTCGTTGACGCCGCCGGCGAGCGAGAGCGAGGTGATCCCGGGCAGCTCGACCGAGGTCTCCGCGCGCCCGGCCTCGAGGAAGCCGGTGAACTGGCGCAGCGCGGCGTCGCGGCGCGCCAGCGCCTTGGGCCCGGCCGCCAGCACCTCGACGATCGCGAAGCGAGCCTCGTCGGGATGCTCGGCGAGGTGGTCCAGAAGCGCCTTCAGGCCGGCCGCGACCCGCTCGACCCAGGGCGCTCCCGGCTTGCTCTCGAAACCCCCGGCGGTGTCGCCGAGGAGGTTGCCGAGGAGGACGTCGTAGGCCGCGAGGAAGCAGTCCTCCTTGCTGTCGAAAAGCTCGTAGAACGTCTTCCTGGAGACGCCGGCGACGCCGATCACGTCGACGACGCGGGTCTCCGGATAGCCGCGCTCGGAGACGACCTCGATCATCGCCTGGTGGATACGGCTGCGCTGGGACTCGGTCACCGCCTCCCTCGGCAACCCATGCCTCCCACGTGGCAGCCGCTCGTTCAGCTTCGCCGCGCGTCTATTGGAAGCCACGCTCTGACTGTAGAGGAGGCGATCGTTTCTGCATAGAATGAAAACGGCAATGAGGGGGGTCCGGAAACTTGTTCTGGCGTTGGCGCTTGCAGCGCTTTTCGCCTTCGGCTTGAGCGCCTGCGGCGGCGGCTCGGACGACTCGACCTCGTCCTCAGCCGCGACCGCGCCGGCCACGTCCGGGGGCGGCCAGGGATCGGGCGGCAGTCAAGGCTCGGGCGGCAGCGACGATCAGCAGCAGGGCGGGGGCGACTCCAACCAGCAGGACGATTCCGGGGGGGAAGAGGACTCGGGCGAAAGCGACGACTCCGGCTCCTCGGACGAACCGAGCGCCGACTTCATCGTCCCCGGCGGCGACAACAGCGTCCAGACCTACGGTGAGGAAGCCGACAGCGGGGAACGCGAAGAAGTCGAAGACCTCTACGTCGCCTACACCGACGCTCGCGCCAAGAACGACTGGTCAGCGCTGTGCAAGGACCTCTCGAAGACGATCACCGTCGGGATGGTCAAGCTCGGCGAACAGCAGCCCGCCCTCAAAGGCAAAGGCTGCGCCGGCGTAATCAAGGTCTTCCTCGGCCAAGGTCCGGCCTCGAGCCGGGTCAGCACTCTGGATGGGCCGATCGCCAGCTTCCGGGTGAAGGGCGAACACGGCTTCATCCTCTACCACGGCAGCAAGGGCATCGACTACTTCGTGCCGATGGTCAAGGAAGGCGGCGAGTGGAAAGTCGGCGCGCTCTCGCCCGCCGAAATCGAACGCTAGCGGCCTAGGTGCCGAGCCAGATCGTCTGGTCGCGATCCGGCCCGACGCCGACCAGGCGGATCGGCACCCCGACGAAGTCGGCGATGTAGCGGAGGTAGTCGCGGGCCGCCTGCGGCAGCTCCGCCTCCTCGCGGCAGGCGCTGATGTCCTCGTCAAAGCCCGGCAGCTCCTCGTACTCCGGTGTCGCCGAGTGCAGGATCGACTGGTGGTAGGGGAAGCTGTCGAGGACGGCGCCTTCCTTCGAGCGGTAGCGCACCGCCACCCGTAGCGGCCCGAGGCCGCTGAGGACGTCGAGCTTGGTGATCGCCAGCGCGTTCATGCGGTTGAGCCGCACCGCGTAGCGCAGCGCGATCAGGTCCATCCAGCCGCAACGGCGCCGGCGGCCGGTGGTGGTCCCGAACTCGTGGCCGGCCTCGACCATCCGCTCGCCGGTCTCGTCCTCCAGCTCGGTCGGGAAGGGGCCGGCGCCGACCCGGGTCGCGTAGGCCTTGGCGATCCCCCAGACTTCGCTGATATCGGTCGGCCCGACGCCGGCCCCGACGGTGGCGGCGCCGGCGATCGGGTTGGACGAGGTGACGAAGGGATAGGTGCCGTGGTCGAGGTCGAGCAGGGTCGCCTGCGCGCCCTCGAAGATCACCGTCTCGTCATTGTCGAGGGCGTCCCAGCAGAGCTTTGCCGTGTCGGCGATGTGGGGCTCGAGCCGGTGCCCGAAATTGACGTGTTCTTCGACCATCGTGTGCAGGTCGAGGCGGGGGTCGGGCATCTCCGTGCCGCTCTTGCCGGCGTCCTTGTCCGCCTCCTCGCCAGCTTCCTTGCGCTGTTTGCGCCGCTGCACCGACAGCTCCCGCAGCGCCTGCTGCTTCGGCTCGAGGGCGGCGCGGATCTTGGTCCGCAGGATCTTTTCGTCGAGCAGGTCCTGGACGCGGATGCCGAGGCGCAGCGCCTTGTCGGCGTAGCAGGGGCCGATGCCGCGCCTGGTCGTGCCGATCGAGAGCTTGCCGAGCTTGGTCTCCCCGGCCGTGTCCAGCAGCACGTGGTAGGGCATGATCAGGTGCGCGTTGGCGGAGATCCGGAGGTTGCCGATGTCGATGTTCTGGCGTTTGAGCCCGTCGATCTCGCCCAGCAGCACGCTCGGGTCGAGGACAACCCCGTTGCCGATCACGCAGGTCTTGTCGGAGTGCAGGATGCCGGAGGGGATCAGGTGGAACTTGAACTCCTCACCGCCGCGGACGATCGTGTGGCCGGCGTTGTTGCCGCCCTGGAAGCGCACGATCGTCGTAGCCCGATCCGCGAGCAGATCGGTGATCTTGCCCTTCCCCTCGTCACCCCACTGGGCGCCGACTATGACCACGCCAGGCATAAGCGCTGGATTGTGACGGGGATAGAGCCCCGGCGCGTTGCCGAACCGGGGCGTCGGCTCGATCGACTCGGATTGCTCAGCTGGCGGCGGCCGAGGGCCCGGCGCTGTATTTGCTGAGGTAGCGCTGGTCCTCGCCGAAGAGGTCGACCTCTTCGCAGATCTGGGAGAGCCGCGAGACCGTGCGTGGCCCGATCTGCTCTTCCAGCTCTTTGTGCGCGAGGTTGGTGGTGATGATCATCGACCGCTGCGCCTCGTAGCGCTCGTTGATCAGGGCATAGAGCTGCTCCAGCACCCAGTCCGAGCGTTTCTCGGCGCCGAGGTCGTCGATGTGGAGCAGGTCGACCGAGGTCAGGCGCTCGAAGAAGGAGAGGTAGGAATCGCCGCCCGGCTCGGAGTCGTAGGTGCGGCGGATCCGCGCCAGCAGCTTCGGCAGCGAGTAGATCGCCACGGTTCGCCCGGCTTCCAGGACGGCCTTGGAGACGAGCATCGCCAGCGTCGTCTTGCCGGTGCCGGTGTCGCCGAAGAGCCACAGCCCCTGGCCCGCCTGCAGGTTGGCGTCGAGGTCGTCGATGTAGGCGGTGACCTTGGCGACCGCTTTCTTGGTCTGCGGGTCGCGGGCCATGTCGGAGACCGGCGGCCGGTCGAGGGAAGCTCCCCGGTAGCGCGGCGGGATCACCGAGGAGACGCCGCGGCTGCGGCCGCGGTTGAGGCGGGGCTCGCGGCAGTCGCAGGGGCGGGCGATGTCTTCGGGCCCGAGAATCCAGCCGGACCCGTCGCAGACCGCGAGCGGGCAAGACTGCTGGCGGAAGGGCTCGCTGCGGGCGATCGCCGGCATCAGAAGTCAGGCCCCGCGGCCATGGCGTCCTCGAGCGGCGGGCCTTCCGCTGGCTGCTCGATCGGCGATTCCTGGCCGGAGTGGTCGGCGAATTTGGGGAAGCGGTCGAGGAAGACCAGCTTCCTGGTCCCGATCGGGCCGTTCCTGTGCTTGGCGATGATCAGGTCGGCGAGGCCGTCGGGCTC
>DASYKN010000037.1:0-11191 GCA_035995325.1 Solirubrobacterales bacterium | reverse complement strand
ACTGCGCAGCTTCGTCTTCATCGAGCGGATCTCCGAGGTCACCGACGTCTTCGAGCACGAGCGCGACTTCGCCGTCGTCGCCCAGAAGATCTCCAGCGAGGGCGGCGTCGCCGACGTCTCCGGCTACACCGACTACGGCCGGGTCTGGCTCGAGTTCCTGACCGAGATCTCCGACGACCTCGACCCGCGCTCGACCGTGATCGTCCTCGGCGACGCCCGCACCAACGGCCGCGAGCCCCACGCCGAGGTCTTCGCCCAAGTCGCCGAGCGGGCCGGCCGCCTCTTCTGGCTCAACCCCGAGCCGAAGCTCTACTGGAACTACGGCGACTCGGTGATGGCCGCCTACGAGCGCCACTGCGACGGCGCCTTCGAGTGCTGGACGACCCGCCACCTGGAGAACTTCGTCAACGTCGTCGCCGGCGGCGTCCCCGCCGCCGAATGAGCCGGGCGCTGTTCCTGCGCCACGGCGAGTCCGTCCACAACGCCCACCGCGGCGCCGAGACGCTGAGCCATGAGGAGGGCGACCGGCTGACCGCACTGGGCCAGGAGCAGGCGCTCGCCGCCGGAGCCGGGCTCGGCGGCGAGGGCGTCACCCGCCTCTTGAGCAGCCCGATGCGGCGGGCGCGCGAAACCGCGGCGGCGATCGGGGCGGCGCTGGGCCTCGAGCCGGCGACGCTGCCGGAGGTGGACGAGCTGCGCCCGGGCGAGTCTTTCGAGCAGCTGGTGGCGCGGGTGCGGGGGCTGAAGGCGGAGCTGGAGGCGTTCGACGCGGACGAGGTTCCCCTGCTCGTCGGCCACGGCATCTTCTTCCGCTTCTTCCTGCTCGACTCGGTCCTCGGCGATCGCTTCGAGGCGCCGATGGCGGCGGGGATCTGGAACCTCGGCTCCTACAACTGCGGGCTCAGCGCCTTCGCCCACGGCGAGACGCGCGAGCCGGGCGGGAACGAGGTGCCCGGCTGGACCTGCCTCAGCTGGATGCGGCGCCCGTGGGATCCGCCGTGACCGTGCGCGGCGTCTCGTTCGCCGAGAGCTGCCACTGCTCGTTCACCCGGGCGCCCGGCGGCGCCGCCACCGGCCCGTCGAGCAGCGGGTCGTCGGTCTCCCGCATCCACCGCTCCAGGCGCTCGCGCAGCTCCGCCAGTTGCTCGGCGCAATCGGGCTCGGCGGCGAGGTTCTCCCCCTCGGCCGGGTCGAGGACCAAGTCGTAGAGCCGCTCGCGCGGAACCGCCCGCTTCCCCCACCCCGCCTCGACCCAGACGTCCTTGCTCTCGCTGTCGTCGCAGTTGGCCAGGACCGGGTAGCGGTAGTCGTCGAAGCGGCGGATGTACTTCCAGCGCTCGGTGCGAATCGCCCGCTGCGGCTCATAGGCGGCGTGGAAGGTGACCTCGGAGAAGATCTCCTCGTGCAGCCGGGTGACGTCGCCACGCACCAGCGGCATCAGCGAGGAGCCCTGCAGCCAGTCCGGCGCCTCGACGCCGGCCAGCTCGCAGAGCGTCGGGTAGACGTCGAGGTGGCTGACCTGGGCGTCGAGGACCTTGCCGCCGCTGAAGCCGTTGGGCCCGCGCACGATCATCATCACGCCGGTGCCGCGGTCGAGCAGCGTCGCCTTCGCGCCCGGGAAGGCGATCCCGTGGTCGGTCGTGCAGACGACCAGCGTGTTCTCGACCAGGCCGAAGTCGTGCAGGCCGTGGAGGACGGCGCCGATCCCCTGGTCGAGGGCGCGGGCGCTGGCCTTGAAGGCGGCCATGTCGCGCCGCGTCGCGACGACGTCGGGCAGGTTGTCGGGCGGCAGCGAGTAGAGCGTGTCGCGGACCGAGGTCGGGGCGAAGAAGTCGCGGTGGGTCTCGAAGAAGCCGACCGACATGAACCAGGGCTCCTCCCGCGGCGCCTGGCGCAGCGTCTCGATCGTCAGCGGCGCCACGTCGTCGGCGCGATTGGAGCCGACCGGGAGGACCTTGT
Organism: Solirubrobacterales bacterium; assembly: GCA_035995325.1. GTDB lineage: Bacteria > Actinomycetota > Thermoleophilia > Solirubrobacterales > 70-9 > VAYN01. The sequence continues at coordinate 9,232 of DASYKN010000037.1, read as the reverse complement.
CGTAGCCGATCACCCCGGGGTCGATCGAGATGTGCTGCTCGCCGATCAAGGTCGAGCGGTAGCCGGCTTGGCGCAGGGGATGGATCCAGTGCTGGCCGTAGTCGTTCAGCTCCCAGCCGCGATGGGCGAGGCCGAGCATGCCGTTGTTGTGGCAGTAGAGCCCGGTCAGCAGGCTGGCGCGGCTGCCGGAGCAGGTGGGCGCGGCGCAGAAGGCCTCGCGGAAGAGAACGCCTTGGTCGGCGAGCATCTGGATGTTCGGGGTCGGCACCTGGAAGCCGTAGGGCTGGACACAGCGGCCGGTGTCGTGCGAATGGATGTAGAGGATGTTCGGGGGCGAAGCCAGGGGTTATTCCTCCTCAAGTGGGTATAGAAGGAAGACTAGCGAGCGTGCCCTTTTGCTGGCTTTGTTGATTAACTTACTTGGCAAGCATTCCTATGCAACCGGATCGCTCCTATCTCGTCTGCGCCACGCCGCGAAGCGGCAGCACTCTCGTCTGCCATGCGCTGGGCGAAACCGGGGCGGCGGGGCGGCCGGAGGAGTACTTCGAGGCGCTGCGCCATTCTGGGCGGCCGCGGCGGCCGGAGGAGTACTTCGTCGGCGTCGAAGACCCGTCGATCCGCGACCACCTCGGCGAGCGCGCGGTCGGCAGCGAGCAGCAGCCGCGATCGCCGCTGTGGAGCCGCGCCGCCTACGACCGCTACCTCGAATGGGCCTTCGAGGCCGGCACCACCGACAATGGCATCTTCGGCGCCAAGCTGATGTGGGGGTACTTCGGCGACTTCGTCAGCCTGCTGCGCAACGTTCCGGCCTACCGCGACGTGCCGCTGGCGGAGCTGCTGCCGACGGTCTTCCCCGACCTCACCTTCGTCCGCGTCGTGCGGGCGAACAAGGTGCGGCAGGCCGTCTCGCTGTGGAAGGCCGTGCAGACCGCGACCTGGCGCGAGGACCAGGCAAACGCCAAGGCCACCTCGCTGGAGGACGACGGCGCGCCGCCCTATCGCAGCTTCATCGAGGAGCACAGGCCGCAGTTGCGCTTCCACTACCGGGCGATCGAGCATCTGCTGGAACAGCTGCTGATCGAGGAGGCCAGCTGGGACGCCTTCTTCGAGCACTGCGGGATCAAGCCGGTGCTGGTCCTCTACGAGAACTTCGCCGCCGACTACGAGGCCAGCACGCTCAACCTGCTCGACCGCCTCGACCTCTCCCCGCCCGAGGGCTTCGAGTTCGAGCCGCGGATGAAGCGGCAGTCCGATCGCGTCAACGACGACTGGGTCAAGCGCTACGGGGAGCTGCGGCTCGGCACCGACTTCGACCTGGTGCCGACCAAGGTCTAGCTGTCTTTGGCGGTCATTTCCTTCGTCGCGGCGCTGGTCAGCCAGGCGTCGGGCGAAGCGGTCAGCTCCGCCACGATCGGCGGCAGTTCGCCGGAGACGAGGTCGGCCAGGGTGACGACCTCGAGGACCGAGCGCAGGCTGGCCCGAACCGCGACCCAGACGTCGCGCAGGCTCTCGGAGTTGCCGCGGTATTCGATCGCCTCCGGCGGGGTCGACTGGACGTCGGCGATCGGCCCCTCGACGGCGCGGACGACATCGGCGATCGTCACCTCGTTGGCGGGCCGGGCGAGCCAGTAGCCGCCTTTGGCGCCGCGACGGGCGCGGACGATGCCGTGGTGCTTCAGCTCGAGCAGGATGTGCTCGAGGAACTGCAGGGGGATGTCCTGGGCGTTGGCCAGGCGCTCGCCCTTGATCGGGCCCTCCTCGGCGGCGGCGAGCTCGACAGCAGCCCGCACCGCGTAATCAGCCTTGGCTGAGACACGCATAGAGCTAGTAAATCAGTCGACCGGCAGCGTCTGTGCCAGCGCCCGTGCCTGGGCTTCCTCTTGCTGGCGCTGCAACTCACGCCTTTTGTTCAGCCAATGGGGGGCGTAGAGAACGAGGCCGAGGCCGAGCGCGGCGACGCCGGCGGCGATCGGCCAGACGGTGGGGTCGCCCTTCTGGATGGTGACGACGCCGGAGCCGATGAGAACGACGCCGAGCGCGGTGCGGATGAAGCCCTGGGGCGCTTTGTCGGAGAGCCGGGCGCCGATCACCACTCCCGGCACCGAGCCGAGCAGGATGTTGGCGGCGAGGACGAAGTCGACGTTGCCGCCGATCCAGTGCGCGATCCCGGCCGCCCAGAGCAGGATCGCCGCGTGGAAGATGTCGGTGCCCACGACCTTCTTCGGCGCCAAGCGGTAGACGGCGATCAGCAGGATCGCGATCACCGTGCCCGACCCGGCCGAGGTGACGCCGATCACGAAGCCGGTGGTGGCGCCGATCACGATCGCCGCGACCTTGTGCCGCCGCTCAACCTCGAAGCGGTCGCGCTCGTCGATCAGGCTGCGCAGGATCAGCGCCCGGGCCAGGGTGATGATGCCGACCATCAGCAGGGTGCCGCCGAGGACCGCGTAGACCAGCCCGTCGAGCCGGTCTTCGCCGATCTGATCCTGGAGGAGCGAGACGATCGCCACCCCGGAGACGGCGGCGGGAACGCTGCCGATCGCCAGCCACTTGACCAGCTCCATGTTCACCGTCTTCATCCGGAAGTGGCGCCAGCCGCCGACCGTCTTGGTCACCGCCGAGTAGAAGATGTCGGTGCCGATCGCCGTCGTCGGCTGGATCCCGAAGATCAGGATCAGCAGCGGCGTCATTAGCGAGCCTCCGCCCATGCCGGTCATACCGACGAGCACGCCGATGCCCAATCCGAAGAGGACGATTGCCGGGTCCATGGTGTTTTGGGTGCCGCTCCGCGCGGGGGGTGCTTATCGACTTTCCTGACCTCCTTGGTCAGGAGCGCGGTGTGCGGCAGGATACCAAGGATGTCCGTCTCGATTCGCGGCCTCGGCCACTCCTACGCCGAGCTGCGGACCATCGCCCAGCTCGACCTCGAGCTGGGCGAGCATGAGGTCTTGGGCCTGGTCGGGCCCTCGGGCTGCGGCAAGTCGACGCTGCTGGAGCTGATCTGTGGCCTGCTCGAGCCGGACGAGGGGACGATCGCGGTGGACGGCGCCGACGACGCCCGCGGGCGCCTCGCCCACAGCGCCTACATGCCCCAGCGCGACATGCTGCTGCCCTGGTATTCGGCCCTCGACAACGCGGCGCTGGCGCTGCGCAACCGCGGTCTGGGCAAGGCCGAGGCGCGCCAGCAGGCGGCGGCCCTGTTCGCCCGCTTCGGCCTCGCCGGCTTCGAGGCCAGCTCGCCGGCCGAGCTCTCCGGCGGCATGCGCCAGCGCGTCGCCTTCCTCCGCACCCTGATCGCCGGCAAGCCGCTGCTCGCGCTCGACGAGCCGTTTGCCTCGCTCGACGCGATCACCCGGGCTGAGATGCAGGAGTGGCTGGCGCAGGCGCTCCGCGCCGACCCGCGCATGGCGGTCCTCGTCACCCATGATGTCGAGGAGGCGCTCTACCTCTGCGACCGCGTCGTCGTCCTCTCCCCCCGCCCGGCCCGGATCGTGGCCGAACTGAGCTACCCCGACCCGCGCGCGCCCGAGCGCGACGCCGCGGTCACCGACCCCGCCTTCGTCGCGATCCGCGAGCGCGCCCTCCATGCCCTCCGCCAACCGCAACCCGTGGTTCCTTAAGCACGCCATGGGTGCAAAAGGAACCACGGGTTCGATCCGGCGTTGGCTGCTCCCCGGCCTCCTGCTCGCTGCCCTGGTCGGCGCCTGGCAGCTCGCCGCCTCGAGCGGCGCCCTCGCCGACGTCCTCGGCCTCGAATCATTCCTCGTCCCCTCCCCCGCCGGAATCGCCGACTCGCTCTGGCAGAACCGCTCGCTGCTGGCCGAAAACGGCTGGGTGACGCTGCGCGAGATCGTCTTCGGCCTCGGCTGCGCGCTCGCCGCCGGCGTTCTCGTCGCGGTGGCGATGCACCTCTCCGGCGTCCTGCGCGACGCCGCCTACCCGCTGATCGTCGCCTCGCAGACGATTCCGATCGTCGTCATCTCCCCGATCCTCCTGATCTGGCTGGGCTTCGGGATCGGCCCCAAGATCGTGGTCGTAGCGCTGATCTGCTTCTTCCCGATCGCCGTCAACACCCTCGACGGCCTCGGCTCCGCCAACCCCGAGGCGATCAAACTGATGCGCACTCTCGACGCTTCGCGCTGGCAGATTTTGCGCCGCGTCGAGGCGCCCAACGCCTTGCCCAGCCTCTTCACCGGCACCAAGATCGCCGTGGTGCTGGCGCCGATCGGGGCTGTCTTCGGCGAGTGGGTCGGCTCCAGCAGCGGCCTCGGCCACCTGATCCTCCAGGACAACGCCCAACTCGAAGTCGCGCGCGAGTTCGCGGCGGTGGCCGTCCTCTCCGCGATCGCCCTGCTTCTGATCGGTCTCGTCGCCCTCGTCGAGCGACGCGTCGTCACTTGGCGATAGAACACAGGGGATGAGATTGCCCCGAATCCCGGCGCTCGCCGCCGCAATCGCGTTGCTGGCCCTGGCGCTCGCCCTCGCCGCCTGCGGCGAGAAGTCGGAGGACTCGAGCACCGCGGCGCAGCCGCTCAGCCTGACGCTCGACTTCTACCCCAACGCCGACCACGCCGGGATCTACATGGCGCAGAAGCTCGGCTACTTCGAGGAAGCCGGGCTCGACGTCAGCATCGACACGCCCTCCGACCCCGCCGCGCCGCTGAAGCTAGTCGCCGCCGGCCAGTCCGACCTCGGCATCTCCTACGAGCCCGAGCTGGCGCTGGCGCACGAGCAGGGGCTCGACGTGGTCGCGATCGCCGCCCTGGTCAACCGGCCGCTGACCTCGCTGATCTGGCTGCAGAAATCCGGGATCAAAGGCGTCGGCGACCTCAAGGGCAAGACCGTCGCGACCGCCGGCATCCCCTACCAGCAGGCGTTCCTGAAGACGATCCTCGGCCGCGTCAAGCTCAGCCCCGGCGACGTCAAGGAAGTCAACGTCGGCTTCGGCCTGCTGCCGGCCCTGCTCGGCGGCAGCGCCCAGGCAATGCTTGGCGGCTACAGCAACGTCGAGGGGGTCGACCTCAGCCAGCGCGGCAAAGACCCGGTAATCACCCCGGTCGACCAGCTCGGCGTGCCGACCTACGACGAGCTGGTCCTGGTCGCCAACCGCAAGGCGCTGGCCGCGGACCCGGAAAAGTTCCGCCTCTTCCTCGCCGCCCTGCAGCGCGGCACCGACGCCGCCGTCGCCAAACCCGGGGCGGCGACCAAAGCGGTCCTCGAAGCCAACCACGACCTCGACGCGAAACTGACCGAAGCCGAGGTGAAGGCGACGCTGCCCCTGCTCGCGGCCAAGACCGGCAAGCAGCCCTACGGCTACATGGACCCCGACGAGTGGCGCGAGTTCACCGGCTGGATGCGGGACAACCGCCTGATCGAGTCGCTGCCGGAGCCCGGCGAACTGCTGACCAACGCCTATCTCTCGGGCGAAATCCCGGAATAGTCGAGTGTGCCCTCGTCGAGCAGCCGGCTGATCTCGTAGCTCGGCATCGCGGCGTGGAAGAGGTGCCCCTGCGCGTAGTCGCAGCCGAGCCGGCGCAGCTCCGATAGCTGCACCTCGCTCTCGACGCCCTCGGCGATCACCTCGAGCGACAGCGCCCGGGCCATGCCGATGATCGCCTCGACGATCGCCGTGCGCTCCTGTTCGATTCCCAGCGCGTCGACGAAGGAGCGGTCGATCTTCAGCGCGTGGAAGGGGAAGCGGTTGAGGTAGGCGAGCGAGGAGTAGCCGGTGCCGAAGTCGTCGAGGACCAGGCGCACGCCGATCTCGTTCAGCGCCTCCAGCGAGGCGATCGCGGTGGCCGACTCCTCGACCAGGACGCTCTCGGTGATCTCCAGCCGCAGGTGGACCGGGTCGATGCCGGTGCGGGCGATCACCTCGGCGATCGTCGCCGGCAGGTCACGGTGGGCTACCTGGCGGGCGGAGAGGTTGACGGCGACGTCGAAGGGCAGCGCGCCGGGGCGCTGCCCCTGCCACTCGATGATCTGGCGGCAGGCCTGCTCCTGCACCCAGCGCCCGATCGGCTCGATCAGGCCACTGTCCTCGGCGATTGAGACGAACTCGGACGGGTCGAGCAGGCCGCGCTCGGGGTGCTGCCAGCGGACCAGGGCCTCGAGGCCGCTGATCTCGCCGGAGCGCAGGTTGACGACGGGCTGGTAGTGCAGGGCCAGCTCTTTGCGGTCGAGCGCGTGGCGAAGCTCGCGTTCGACCTCGAGCCGGCGCAGGGCGCTGGCCCGCATCTCGGCGTCGAAGAGGACGCAGCGGGCCCGGCCGCCTTCCTTGGCCCGGTACATCGCGGCGTCGGCGTCGCGGATCAGCAGCTCGGCGCTGGCGCTGCGACGGCCGGCGGGCCGGGTGATGGCGATGCCGAGGCTGGCGGTGACGAAATGGTCGACGCCGTCGATCGCGAAGGGCTGGGCGAAGGCGGCGGCGACGCGGTCGGCGATCGCGACCGCCTCCTCTTCGTCGGCGAGGTGGTCGATCAGGACCCCGAACTCGTCGCCGCCGAAGCGGGCGACGATGTCGCCGGGGCGAAGGTGCGCGCGCAGCCGCGGCGCGACGGCGCGCAGCAGGGCGTCGCCGGCATGGTGGCCAAGGCTGTCGTTGATCAGCTTGAAGTGGTCGAGGTCGAGGAAGAGGATCCCGACCGGGGAGCCCGACGAGGTCGCCCGTTTGAGCCGGTCGTTGAGCGCGTCGATGAAGCTGAGGCGGTTGGGCAGGCCGGTAAGCGAGTCGTGCAGGACCCGGTGCCGCAGCGCCTGGTCGGCGGCGTGGCGCTCGATCGCGTCAGCGAGGACATTGGCCGCCGCCTGCACGAAGGGCACGTCCTTGTCGTCGAAGCGGTGGGGCTCGTCGGAGTGGACGTCGAGGACGCCGAAGGGGCCCTCTTTGCCGTCGATCACCACGGCGAGGCTGCTGGCGGCGCCGACCACGCGCAGCACCGGCGGCATCGTGAAGCGGCTCTCGTTGGCCCAGTCCTCGACGATCGTCGGCGCGCCGGAGTCGAGCGCGGCGCCGGCGTGGGAGTCGCGGGCGGCGGAGACGCGGCGGCCCGCGCCCACCACCTCGCTCTCGAGCCCAGCGCGAAGATTGAGCCGACGGCCGTCGCGGCCGAGTTCCCAGATGCAGGCACTGTGAACGCCCTCGACGGCGCCGATCAGCTCGGTGGCCGCCCGCATCAGCGCTTCCGGGTCGTCCTGCAGCGCCCGCTCGCCGAGCTTCGCGACCACGGCCTGCTGGGAGAGCGCCCGTTGCAGCTCCGCCTCGGTCCGTTTGCGCTCGGTGATGTCGTAGAGGACGCCGTGCCAGACCGGCACGCCCTCGTCGTCGGCCTCCAGCACGGCTTCGTCGAGCATCCAGACGACGCCCCCCTTGCGGGTGCAGAGCCGGTACTCGACCGGCCGCGTGCTGCGGTCGCCCAGGTAGATCTCGGTTTCGTTGGCCAGCGCCGCCTCGCGGTCCTCGGGGTGCAGGAGGCGGGACCAGAGCCCCTTGTCGGCCTTGAACTCCTCGGCGGTGTAGCCGAGGATCTCCTCGACCTGGGGGCTGACGTAGAACCACTCGCCGTGCTCGCCCATCTCCGAGGTGTAGACGATCACCGGCAGGCGCTCGACCAGGCGCCGGTAATCCTGGCCGCCGGCGGTTATCTGATCGAGGAATTCGTGGACCTCGTGGTCGGGCCAGTTCCTATCCTCTTGTGGCGGCATCGCCGTCGTTATCGACAGATAGCCGACCCGCTTGACCGCACGTCTGTCCAGGCACGAACTCGTGCACGCGGTGGGCGCCTCAGGCGGCGTGGCGCAGCGGCGGGCCCTGGGCGACCGTGCGATGGAGGCCAGCCAGGGTGAGCGCGCCGGCGAGGCCGCGGAACGGCTCGTAGGGCGCGTAGAACTCCTCCACCTCGGCGACGCTGGCGCGGCGCCCGAGCCCGGCGAGGCGGCCGACCAGCTTGATGTAGCCGAGGTCGCCAGCCGGCAGCGCGTCGATCTCGCCGCGGCCGAACAGCCGCAGGCACTGAACCGTCCAGGGCCCGATCTGGGGAATCGCCAGCAGGCGCCGGTCGGCGGCGGGCGAGTCGAGCTTGCAGCGGCCGCCGGCGACGACCAGGGCCACCCGCCGCAGCGCCGCCGCCCGGTTCGGAGCCAGGTCCATCGAGGCCAGTTCGGCGGGAGCGCGGCCGGCGATCGTCGCCGCCGCCGGCACGTCGCGCAGGGCGTCGCGCCCCTCGCCGATCCGTGGCCCCCAGCGGCCGACGATGCGCCGCTCGATCGTGATCGCGCGCTGGGCCTCGATCAGCTGCCCGACCACAGCTGCCGACAACGCCTCCCAGGGCCAGACCCGGAGCCGGGGGCGAAAGCTCGGCATGCGGCGGATCAGCGGGCCGAGCAGGGGATCGCGGCGGAAGCGGCGGTGGAACTCGCCGAGGTCGTGGTCGACGCCGAGGACGAAGCGCATGCGCGCGATCGCGACCGCCAGCTCCTCCTCCCCCGCCGGCGCCAGCTGGCGCTCGGCGAGAGCGGCGGGGAGCGCAACGCGAGCCGGGTCGACCGGCTCGGCCCGAAAGGCGATCCGGGCCGGCGCCGCCTGCCAGGCCCGTGCCAGCACCGGCCGCCCCGCGACCGTCAGCAGCCGCGTCGCCACCCCGCCGACGATCCGCAGCGTGCGGTCGTCGCTCCCTCGCGGCAGCCGGTAGGGCGCCGCCGGGCGAACCTCGAGTTCGAGCGCGGTCACCTGCCGAGCAGGTGCACGTCTACCAAGAAGGAGCGGCTGGCGACCACGTTTTCGGGGCGGCCGCGGCGACGGGCGAGGCGCCGCGGCGAGCGCGACTTCGCGCCGACCGAGCTGACCGCGCGCACGGCGGCGACCGTGGCGGCGCCGGCCAGCACTCCACCGGCGGCCGCGATCGCGGCATTGCGCACGTCGCCTCGCAGGACCGGCAAGGCGGCCGACGACTCGTAAGGCAGCGGCAGCGCCCGCACCGGCTCGGCGTCCTGCGGCTCGGCGTCTTCCTCGGCCACGACCTCGCCATCGATATGGATCTCACTCACCGCTTCGACTCTAGCGAGGCCCCAGGTCGCGTCCCCAGCTCTCACCGCAAACTGCGGAAGCTGGAAGATGCGCTCGCGGAGGGGAGGTTGGGGTGCCCCTGCAGCGCGCGGCGTCCCGATTTTCGCCCCGGCAACTCAGCGAGAGAGGCAATCCCCCCGGCGAAAATCCCAGCAAGCGAAAGGGCAC